>NZ_QTQJ01000013.1:0-185768 GCF_003853795.1 Burkholderia sp. Bp8991
AGTGCCTTACGATCGAGCAATTGCCTCTCCTGACGTCCTTAAAGTCAGGCGTCAGGTTACGCAATCGCTCCCAAACCCTCCACGGTTTCCTGCGATGAACCAAAAATTACCCCAGTATCCGCAAGAAGCTATGGGGTGGTGCTCTTTGGTCTCCGTCCTACTTTGCAGGAAGTTGCGGCGGTGCACCTATCGAAATTGTGCGCCAGTACATCGAACAGCAGAAAACCCCGCACTAAGCGCAGCTAAGGGCGCCTGCGGCGTCCGCGCTTTCCTTCCTCGCCCTGAAGGACGAGGTTTGACGCGCTTCTCGATCAAAATGACATTCGAAACCCATGTGTCAATTTATCCCGATGTGACATCGAGGAATCACCATTTCTGGTACGTTCGCAAGCGAACACTGATCTCGTAACGAGCAGCTTCCGCTCGTCACCTCAGCCAAGCGAACGGCACCATCAACTTACCGTGGACGGATGGCGTGGCACCGAATGTATCGGTATCGGTATCGGTATCGGTATCGCTGTCGATGTCGATGTCGATGTCGATGTCGATGTCGATGTCGATGTCGACAGTTGATTGTGTTACGGTCAGCCGAGACCATGCGGCACGCCGACGGCCAAAGGCCGACCTGTTGCTAATCTGTGGAGACGGCATGTCCGCATACCACGGGTAAGCATGTGTTCGTCAAGGCTGCCGCCCGCATCAACAACTGTGGTCTGATGCGATCTCTGTTCAGGCTGCGCTAAATTCGACCGTTTGTACCGTAACCGCATTTCCGTCAAATGTGACTGGCTTGCGGCATCAAAAGAACCGGCGATAAAAAACGCCATCGTAGATGTCCAATGCCAGATCCCGTGCGTCGCCAACGTTGGTCGACCCGACTGCATACGCCCTTCGCTTCCCACCCTGACGGTCGTGCTTCGGGCGGGCAACGCGCTATCTCGAGCACTATTCCTCCGATTTGATTCCGCCGATCCAGACATGCATTGGAATGCCCATCCGTTGTGTGCGAGATCCCTTCGGATCCTTCAACGAAGGCGTCATCGGCTTCACTCATGCATCCATCGTTCTTTAGCCCGTAGTCGCGAGCAAATTGCCGATGTGCTGCCGAGAGTTCCCGAACGTCGGGAAGCAGGCCGTTCGTGACGTGGAGTTCGCTCTTGTGCGCATAGGACAGGTGAGCCGAGATGGTGAGTCGGAGTTGGTCGCACTGCAGTCGGCGGAACTGGCCGAAGGCACGTTGCCCATGGTCAACAGCGCGGAGACAATGCAGATGGAGGACACCGCGGCCGCGCCGCAGGGGGCGTTCGAAGTTTCGCTGGGGCGGACCTATCGAGACGAGGGCTTCTTCAACGGCGGCGTGGCGTCCGACCTTCTGCTGGGTGCCGGCGGTGAGCGCATCGAGATTTTCTTCGGCGACGAGAGGGAGCCCATCAGAGGGACGATTAACCGGACGTCAAATTTGAACAAGACGCCGCGCGTGTTCGGGGGCCGGGAGTTGCAGCAGCGCTTCCAATCGCTGCCGGAGTCGACCCCGATGGTCGTCGAGGTGCTGTCGCCGACCTCCATCCGGATTCGCGTCGTCCAGCCGGCCGGGTGAGCCGGGGCTCCACATTCCAAACCTCGAGGCCCTGGGCAAACTGGTGCACCACCATAGCCTGGAACTGCCTCACTTACCGAAGATGCCGCACGTGCGAGTGGGTTGGTGGCAAACGTGTTTTCGCACCGGAAGAATGGCCGTCCGGTCGGGGCCGACTGCTTGCTGCGCGCGCTTTCATGGCTCGGACTCACCATGCGTGTCACCACGAAGGACGGGGCGATTCACATGTCCGTGTTTACGATGGTGCACGGCGACTGAACCATCGGGTCGTCCGACTCCGATGAGGAGTGTGATGCAAGACTACGTGCGTTCAAACGGCTCGACGCCGACGTGATGGGCCACGACCGCATCCAGGCCGCACTGCACTGGTGCCGTCGAAACGTTTTAGCACATTGGTAGTGTCCGCGCAAACACCGGCTACCAATGAAAAACATCGGGGCGGTTTGTCCCTTGTCCTGCACATTGATTGTTCTTTAGGACATTGTTGATTAGTACTCTATCCAAGAATTCGATGCACAAATTGCAGTTGAGAATGTTATTGTCAATGAAGGCCCCCGGCTCGCTTGATTGGATGCAAACGGGTGCCTCGATGACCGAATTCGTGACAATAGCGGGACGTCCTATGACCCCAACGGTATCTGAAATGACGTGGACATTGTTGAAATTTAGCCCGCCGACCGGCCCTTTCATTATCACGCGCCCGTTCGCATCGCGAGGCTTGTCGTCCGCATGGCTATTTTGTGACTTCGTTGCAGATTGATAGGTTTGCTGACCCAGCGCAAACGAAAAAATCATCAACAGAGTCAGCATGATAACTGCGTGTAAGCGGTGCATGGCGTGTCCGAATTGTATTTCATGTATTTGCTAGCCAAATATTAGCCGCAAGGCGTTGATTTTCACACCTACTGTAATACAACGGGCTTCCGACGCCGGCGGTTGCCCATCTTGAGCCTATACCCGATGTTGAAATTCCATCCGTGAGAGGTATCCCTGACGACGGGCTCGTCAGAAAACCGGATGCAGAGCACGTCATCAATATTCCTCGGCGTGCACTTCGCCTGCCGGGGCTTTAGACCAACTATCAAAGCCCCGGTGGGTTGTTGTCCTCGGTCCGCGAGTCCGGATAACGTGCCCTCCACGGTGAAGTGTCACGGCAGTATAGGCACGCGGCCAGGATGACACGGTAGCCCACCGAGTTCGAGTGTAGCCGCGCCCGGTCGCTTGCTATAGTAGCCGCTACTGTCTTGCGCCCTTGCCCGATGAAAGCCGGCTTGACCATCCCTTTTGCCCTAGACCCGCTGGGGCGACTCGTTGACGCCCGCGCGCTTCAGAAGCACGCGCAAGGTCCGTTTCGTTGTGCGGCCTGCCGATGTCCGGTGATTCTGAGGCAAGGTGAAATCAAGGTCTGGCATTTCGCCCACCTTGCGGACGCCAACTGCGCGAGAGGGTTCGAAACGGCCCTCCACCTGCTCGCCAAGCAGATTCTGCTCGAGCATCGGCACCTGCGCGCGCCGGCCCTGGTTTGCGTGGATGAGAGTTCGCTTGGGGAGGACATCACCCTCTGCAATGAGCACGTTATCCGCTGGGCTGCGACGGGCGAAGCCGAGAAGTGGATGGACGGCATCCGGCCGGACTTCGTAGCCGACTGCGGGAACCAGCTGCTGATTGTCGAAGTTGTCGTGACCCACGAGCCCGATAACGACAAGCTGGTGCAACTCGACCGCCTCGCGATGCCAGCCCTCGAAATCGACCTGTCCGACGTCGCACGCGATGTCACCGTCGATGCGCTCACGCATCGCATCCTCGACACCGTCGCAGCCAAACGATGGCTTTTCTACCCCGGCTGGGCCGAGGCGCAGGCCCAGCTCGACGCACGGCTCGCGGAAGAGGAAGCTGAGTTCGCCGCCGAACACGCGCGGGAACGTGCTCAGGAACGCCGCGAGCACGACCTAGCACGACGCGAGCGGGCTGCGGAGCTGGCACGACAGGCCGCCGGCCGACGCAAGCGTGAAGCAGCGTACGAGCGATTTCGCCAAGCATTGGAAGCAGAAAAACAGGCTTTTGTCGCCTGGAAGCTTGGCCTGGCGGAACGGGAGTGGCCGCCGGTGTTCGGCAGCCCGGTGCGCGGCGCTGCCTCCGTGCCGGCGCTTGCGCGGACTTGGCAAGCCGACGTCTTCCGAAAATTCATTCAGGGACAGCGTAGCTTGCGCTCAGCGCCTGCCTTGTCCGTTGAGGTGGTGGCCGAATGGCTTACCGAGCGTTACGCGGTCTTGCCTGCCGCGTCGACCTCACTGCGGGTCGCGGTTTGGGATTTCCTGTCCTTGCTTGAAACGCACGGCTATCTCCGCCGGAGGGTCCGGCAGGAATTCGAGATTCTGAAAGACGCCCTCCTTGCGCCAGGGGAGTTCGAGCCCACACATGCGTTGCATCCGGCTGCTGCCGCGACGCGCGGGCTGTTCTGGTCGCACAATTATGTTGACCAAGAACAACTCCATCTCGCGGCGGAACAGACCGGCGTGCGACTGCCTCACGACGTGATGCGACGCATGAGGGGGCGGCACTCCGCGGCTGGCGCTCCACTTAGCGAGGCTGAGTACACGCATAGCGTGTCGGTCGCATTGCGATTGCCGCTCGGGCAAACGGTCGAGTTTCTAGTGGCGGCCGGATTCTTCGTGCGCGTCTGACATGGCTTTTTATGCGACCGGCACACTTTCCGCGCGATACGCCCTTACACGAGGCCGGAAAACCTTGTCCAGCCTTACTAGGGCATCAGACAGCCAACGGAAATATGCGGGCCACTCTGTCTCATTTGTGATGTCAAATCCCAACTTGCTAATGCCAATGCGACACCGGGCCTGCCCGGGCAACTCCTGCCAGTCCAGTGGACCGCCGAACTCCGCCTGTATGACATCTTTTTCAGCCTCAAAAGCTTTGAATGCACCTTTGTTGACATCGTCAACGCCAAAGCCGGCGCCAAGCCAACCTTCCGCGGACTTCATAGTGGCTGCCATGCCACATTTGCTGCGCCCAATTTTAAAGGCCATCCAACTCTGGGCTCCCGGCGCCTGCGGGATGAGATGCCTCGCATTCTCTTGAAGGTAATCCGCGAAGGTATTCCAGAATTGCAGTTGCAACTGCTTCAATCCCGTCGGCTCTGCAGCGACACTTCGCGCAGTTTCCTTGACAGTGCGAGCCCAAGTATTCGGTCTGCAGACGATGTTGAACTTGGGCGCCGCTGGCGACTCGCCGATGCGCCACAGTTCGATTTCCAGACCGAAAAAGCTGTACTCCTTGTCCGTGATTTCGTTAAGCCAATCGAGCACCGCACGATGCTCTGCGGTGAAAGTCGCAGCGACCCAGATAATCGATTTTGCGCCCAGTCCGGCAGCGTACGTCAGGATTTGGCCCAAATGGCTGTGGTCAGTTTTTTCCAACTGGTTCTCAATCAGCACCGGACCGTCAGTGAGCGTATCAGTGCAGAGAAGGTCAGCGCGGTACGGGCCAACGTAATGCTCCTGTCCAACTACCTCCAGCTCCATACCCAGCGTCCTGGACAACTCAGCCAGACCTTCGTGGGAAGCAAGCCACGGCGTGAAATCAAAGGCTTCGTTAGCCCAGATGTCGCGCAGAACAACGCGCTCGAGCTTTCCTAGCATCTACGTGATACTCCTCTAGTATGTTTTGCAAATCATAACAATTGCACGGGTGCCGAAGTCCCGTAGCCACGGCTGTGACCAACGCGGTGCGCGCGAAATTTGCGCAGGAAAAGGCTCACGCTCGAGGCCCGGCTGCACAAGGGGTCCGCCGAACTGCTGTCAACGCCGATTAAAATCTGTCCCATCGTTCGGCGATTCGTCGAAGTAAAGCTATCGCGGTGCCACATTTTCATGCGCCTCGCATATGCCGATGATGCGCTGGACCAGTTCATCGGCTGAACTGCACCGGTAAGGCGCAAAGCGGTCCGCGCTGCCGTCCGACTTGTTCGGCCGGATGACCCACTTGCTTGCGCTATTGCGTGCGAGTTCCGGCAGCGTCGACATGGGAATAAACCAGGTCACCAGGAAGCCTGTCAGCTCCTCGTTGCAGAGCCCCGCGACCAGATATGCGCGACGCGCCTCGTTGAAGGTCGTTTTCCGGACTTCAAAGTGGGCTTGGTTACCGCGCTCTTTTGTGCCGGGCTTGTACAGGGTGACGGTCCGGCACTTCAGCTGGATGGCGACTGATTGGCCGGTCGCCTTATCCCAGAACAGGCAGTCAATGCCGTCGTCGTCCGCCAGAGGCTGAAACGGCGAAAGCCGGCCGCTGCTCCCTTTCATGACGGCATTGACCAGCAGGTTTTCGCCGATGGCGCCGATTTGTGTGGAGGATAGAGGCATGGTGTCCACGGGGAAATTGAACCCGCCGATTGTCGCGGTAGTGCATGCAGCTGCCAAGCGTCACATCGCGACGGCATTGCGCCGCCTCCCGTCCTTCGTCAGCTTGTCGCCAATCTCCGGCGGCCCGCTGCGGTAAGCGCACAGGTACCGTCGTCGTAGCGCATCACGATGCCTGCACTGCGCCACGAGTAACAAAGCCCCTGGGCGCCTCACGGGTGACGGCAGTTGAATACAAGGCCTGCTTGACGTCTTCGTCGCCCTAAAGGACGAGGATTCCTGGGCCGCTCCGCGGCCTGGCGCAGCGCCGAACCGACGCGGAGATTCAAAACGTCGCCCCACCGCTGCGAATCCTGCATCGGGTATCAGACGTCACGGTGGTCTTCACCGCGTTCCAGCTTACGTCTGTCTTCTACGAACTTCTCCGTTGCGTATTCATCGCCAAGGGTAAAATGCAGCGCACCGGGTATTCCGCAGCTTTTCGAATGCCAGAGAAGCTAATCACAATGCATACGGGGTATAAAAAAACTAGCTCGGGAGGTGTCATGGTGAGGACTATTGCCGCCGCAGCCATGGCGCTGCTGCTTTGCAGCGCGTGCGGAGAGTCGACGAATTCAAACGATGCAACCAGTTCGGCAGCCACGGCCGCTCCGCCTCCGATTGCCCAGCAGGCACCCGCAAGCTCCTTACTGGCAGCGCCCAACCCACCTCAAAGTATTGCGCAGTCAACGGCGCAAGCAAGCACGTCCGAAGGCACAAATGAAGAGGACTGCCGGGTTAAAGCCCAAGTGCTTCGCCAAGTCGCAGAGTATCGCCAACAAGGTATCTCCGAAGCGGCTCTGCTCATGAACTTCAAGAAGACACTCGGGTCCGACAGCCCCGCCTATGGAGGAGCACAAGCGTTAGTGAGGCTCGTCTATCACGGGTTGTTTTCAGATTTATCGCCAGAGCAGGCCGAGAAATCTATGCGGGCCTCTTGTTTAGCGCTGACCAAAAATTGACGCTCGCTCGGGGCGTCATTTCTATCTCGGGTACACCTTACCCCTGAGGCCGCGGCGAACCTTACGCATCGGGACCTACAGTCCCGCTATTTACAGTTCGTGTTCACCATATTGCCCATGCTCATCGATGAGCAGTGGACCGGCGCGCTGGTCAAGTGCACCGTCTGCGGCTGGCGCGAGTTGACGGCCTGCATGTAGTTTGCCCATGCGTTCATGGCTGTTCTCGAGCTGCTGGTTGGCAAGCTGCTGCGCCTGGAGCTGACGGTCCTCGTCCTGCAGCAGGCGGGCCTCCCGATATTGCCGGGCGGCGCTGGCCGCGGCGGTACTAATCGCGTACCGGCGCTGCGCAAACTCTCCGTAGGTGAGCTTCTGCTGGTAGAGCGCGACCACGAGTTCGCTAACCTTCGCTTCGGCTTCCGCGCCGAAGGACACGTCTGCTTCTTTATACGACGTCGGAACGCTCGGGCATTCCCGAACCTTGAGCGGCTTCGCCAGCGAGATGCCAAAAAGCTCAGTCTCGGCAGCCGTGCCGGTGGACACGGGCACAGCCGTCGGTACAGGCTTCGGCACTTCCGGTGTGCCGCTTTGCACCGACGGCGCCAAGCTGGCACCCAACACAATGCCCAATAGCGCGCCACCCTGCACGAGTGGTCGTGTATAACTGGTCGACACGTGCTACCCCGTATGTGGTTATCCACCCCGATGGCTCGGCGTGCACTGCTGCTCCAACACGAGACGCATTCGGGGCGAGTCGGCAGTATGCGAGCCGAAGACTGGAAGCGGAGGCCGCAGACGCCGGCGTGCCGCATCAGCTTAGCCGCCTCGAGCTGCTGGCCCTCGGGCCGGTAGAGCGCGCGCGGTATTGGCGGCGCGCAGCGCAGGCCTGAGCGAAGCCTACCCGCCCGCGGGACTTTCCGACGCCGTCAGCATCACGGCGCCGTACTTTCGGCATTGGCGAGCCAACGTGTAGTGCACGCTGCGCATCGAACCTCAGGGCGACATCGGCACGTGATTCACGTAGTTCGGTGTGACATTGGTGCTGCCGTCGTTATCGCCGATGCTCAGGCTGACCGGCATCGCCGACAGCCCAGTCGACACCGCATAGCCTGACCCCAGCGCGAACAGCTGGTAAGTGTTGGGCGTCTTGGTCGGGGTAATCGACACGTAGAGGCTCCCGCCGTTGACCGTGCCCTGGAAGACGTAGGCACTGCCCCGGGGCGGCTGGTCCTTGAGGAAGGACCTGGCCGGGATGGTCAGGGTAAGGGCGCCGAACTTCAGGATGACGGGCTGAGTGGCGGGATTGATGCCGGTGCTGGTCACGCCGAGCGTGAAGGTTTCGGTGGCTGAAAAATACGAGACCTTCGGCGCCAGGTACACGGTCGCGGCGTATTTTGCGAACGACACGTCGGTGATGAAGGTCAGCGTGTCGATGGCGTAAGCCGAGCCTCCGCCCTGAATCTGAACTGTCACAATCGGGTTGCCCGAGGACGTCACGGATGCGGGCGTCATGTTCCCACTTGAACTGGCTGGCACGACCGTTTGCCCGACCAAAGCACTTGACGCGTCATATGCCGAGATGGTCGTAATTGTGCTTGGCCCGACGTAGGCGGATATCGTTTGCACGTTCCCAATAATGGCGGGGTTCAACGTAAACGTCATCAGGCCCGTCGGCGCGGCGGCGATGTTCGTCGGGGTGTTGGCCGTCCAAGGAGTACCGCCTGCGTTTACCACTATCACACCAGAAGCGGTCACCCCAAGGTTCTGGTATTGATTTGTAAGAATAGTCCCTGACGACACGTCATCGAAGGTCAGCGTGGTCGTTGCCCACGCACCTGGTGCAGCGCCGAGCCCCGCGAGAATCGACACCAGTCCCAGCCACGAACGAATAAGTTTGCGCATGATGTTCTCCTCCTTGCCAACTTCTGACCCGAAGCGAAGAATGTGCCAACCACGGCCGGACATCGCTTCGGGCTGGATTCGTCGCGGTAAACCTAGAAAATCGCTTCATCCGTGATACAGGCGTGACCTGCCCCTGCAAACAGGGCCAGCTGGAGTCTAGTAAAGTTCGTTTTCGGAGAAGAAGACGAACATGAAGAAGCGCTTTACGGAACAGCAAATCATCGGGTTTCTGAAGGAAGCCGAAGCCGGTATGGCGGTCAAGGAACTGTGCAGGAAGTACGGGTTCAGTGACGCGTCGTTCTACACCTGGCGCGCGAAGTTCGGCGGCATGGAAGTCTCGGAAGCCCGCCGGCTCAAGGACCTCGAGGTGGAGAATGCCCGGCTGAAGAAACTGCTGGCCGAAGCAATGCTCGATATGGAAGCGTTGAAGGTTGTCGTCAAGGGAAAGCCCTGAGCTCGCAAGCCAAACGCGAAGCAGTGTCGGCGATTCGGGAGAAGATCAACATCTCCGAGCGCCGCGCCTGCAGGCTTGTCGGGCTTTCTCGCAGCGTGCTGCATTACGACGCGAAACCGGACCACGAGAATGAGGTGCTCGCGGCGCGTCTGGTGGAGTTGGCGCACGAACGTCGTCGATTCGGCTACCGCCGACTGCACGCCCTGATGGAGCGCGAAGGCACGCACGCCAATCACAAGCGCATCTATCGCCTGTACCGTGAGGCAGGGCTGGCTGTGCGGCGCCGTCGCAAGCGCCATGGCGTCATGATTGAGCGCGAGCAACTGGCATTGCCGGGCGCGCCCAACGAGGTGTGGTCAATCGATTTCGTGATGGATGCGCTTTCCAACGGCCGGCGCGTGAAGTGCCTGACCGTCGTCGACGACTTCACGGAAGAGGCTGTCGACATCGTCGTCGACCATGGCATCTCAGGTTTGTATGTCGCTCGGGCATTGGATCGTGCAGCTCGCTTCCGTGGCTATCCCAAGGCGGTGCGAACCGACCAGGGACCCGAATTTACGAGCCGCGCGCTTGACCAGTGGGCGCATGCGAACGGCGTCACGCCGAAGTTGATTCAGGCGGGCAAGCCAACGCAGAATGCGTACATCGAATCGTTCAACGGCAAGTTCCGCGACGAATGCCTTAACGAGCACTGGTTCACGACGCTCGCGCACGCTCGGGCTGTCATCGCGGCATGGCGTCAGGATTACAACGAGCAAAGGCCGCACAGCGCACTGAACTACCTTGCGCCGTCAGAGTTTGCGGCGAAACATCGGGCAACCGCGGATACTCCTGCCGCTTTCCAGGAGCTGGTTTAAAGGGACTTTGCTAGAAGCCCATTGGCTCTATTGAAGGGGGCAGGTCAAATTCCGCCGCACCCCCTTTTCGACCCATCGTAAGCTGACCAGCTGCCGGGTGTCCGGCGCTGTGAGCTTCGATGACTGCGACAGAACGGATCACGATGACGATGCGCGAGTTGGACCGATTCAAGGTCATCCAGGATGTATCCCATCGCCATAGACTATTTGAAATTTTTATTCAAATTAATGCAATTGCACCTCCGAATATAATTGACTCCATAAGCGAGAAAAGCGTGACTGCGCCAGATATGCCGGCATCTCCGAATAGACGAAGAACGGAGTCAGCCCATAGCGTACGCCCTGTCGATCACATTGCCGCAGAAAAGTCGGCCCCGCCTCTGTCGCCGCCTCCAGCAAGCTGCGTAGCGGCATGCCCGCGGTCTCATTGAGCACGACGTGAAGAGTCGGATAGAGTGCGTCACGCTCACGGCACTCGGTTTGGCGACATGCTTCGCAATACGCCTCCCAGCCTTCGTCGGTGTGGTCGATCGGTGCAGGAACGGCCGCGCGGACGTGCGCGGAGACGACGTCATCGAGACATTTTGGATTGCCCTCCAGCACCGCGAGATTCTTACGCCGAAACGCATCTTCGATCAGCGCGCGTTCGGCGTCGTCGATTGTCCGGAAGCCCGCGTAATCTTTATCGCCCCAGGCTTCAGCGTAGTCCCAGTCATACAGTGACCGGATATCGTTCAGTCTCTGCCCTTCGACGACATAGCGCACGAGCGTCAGACACATGTCCATGACGAACAGCCTCTGATTCAACGCGTCCATGATCCTTGCCGGCATTCTGTCGACGAGGTACTCCAGCGACTCCGCGTTTGCGCGCCGGTAGACGCGCACCGCCCGGCTCGCCACGTCCGGTGCGGCGGCCCGGTCATTTAACGGTCCTGCCACGGTCAACAGTTTGACCAGTGACCAGGTCGTCACGGCGGCATAACCCGGATGAAAAGCCACGATTGAAGCGCGATCGCCATAGCCAAATCGCGCGAGCACGTCGAGGTACTGTTCGAGCCGCTCCAAGGTGCGCAAGCACGCATCAAGCGATTGATTCAATACTGGTTTATCCGGTGTTCAAGCGAAAGGCGATCCCGTTCGCGCGCCCGGGCATGCTTATTTCCGTCGACTCAAGTTGTCGGATTTGATCAAGAATCCGGCGCCGATTGCGCTTCCGGTTTCCACTAGACTTACTCGCATATAGGTAACGATCCGTAATACAGCAGCGAGACATGCGAACCCATGGGAAGCGCACGTCTGAATGAAACGATTGCCCGCGGACGTGTACCGCACGGCGTCGGCCCGATCGCCAGACGCATGAGCATGGGGTGAAAGTCGGTCTAATTATAAGTTATACGAATGAAATGATATTGACGACACCCGGTGCCGATTGCGGTCGCCGGGCTTGATTGCGCGAGCGAGTCGCTTCGGGGAACGGTCCACGCGGCAGGACGCGGTGGGCGCGCCAAATCGCTAACGGGCGCGCGATGTTGGGGGGGCGTTGCCATGTGTCGATCACGGTGCCATGTGTCGATCACGGTGCCATGTGATCGGCGCGCGACAGCGATCGGAGTTATGCATACCGGTGCGTCGCGGGTGATGCGGGCACTTCGCCGTTCCGCGGGACGGGGTTGGGTAGAGGATCGAGAGGGATCTTCGATCGCATCGTCGCCGCATGAGCGTTCACGGCCACGAGCGATGCCAGTGCCGCGGCGGTGCATGTCGACGTTCGGCGATGTCGGATGCCACACACGATACGAACAACCAAGTACACGACCGATGACGATCAAGCTACGTGCGAACGCGACCACGAACAAGCCGGCGGCCATTGCCCTGGGGGCAGCGGTGGCATTTTCCCTGCCGGCTGGTGCGGCGGGCACGCCCGTGCTGACATCGCTGGGGCAGTCCGGCGGGCTATTGATTCCATACGGATTCACGCTGCCTGAAGGAACATTCGAGGGGCAATACAACAACTACATCGATCCACGGTTCGGGAAGCAGACGACGAGTTCGGACATCGTCTGGGGCGCGATCGGCCTGTTTCCGCACGTGGAGATATCCGGCGGTCTGGCGAACTATCCAGGCGACGTACGCACGACGGTGCCGGGCTACGACCACATCGTGCTTCGACATCTGATGGCGAACGCAAAGGTCTCGATTCCGAAGTTCTTCACATACCAGCCGGACATCGCGATCGGCATCAATGACGTTGGCGGGCAAACGCATTACTTCCGGTCCACCTACGGTGTCGTATCGCAAGTGCTCGGGCCCGCGACGCTGACGGTCGGCTACGGGCACGGCGACCGGCTCGACGGGGCGTTCGGCGGCGCCGAGCTTCGACTGTGGCACACGGGCCTGTCGCTGCTGGCGGAGCACGATTCGAAAACGCCCTATGCGGGCATCCGCTTCCAATCGCCGCCGATCAAGTGGCTGGCCGACGCGAGCCTCGTGGGCACCGTGATGCGCTCCCTCAGGCATACGGACGGGATCGCGCCGCGCACGTCGTTCTCGATCGGCGTGCAGATTCCGCTCGGTCGGCGGTTCGATGCCGCGCGCTGCGGCGACGGCTTGTGTAGCGACGCGCCGGTTGTCGCGGCAGGCACATCGGCGCCGGACGACACGCTGCGCCCTGCGGCCGCGCTCGCGCCGCTCAGCGCATTCACGCGGATCGAGCCTGCCACGCCTGCGGCGGCGGATGCGTCACGCGACGATCGAGTCATGCCGTCGCTTCACACGCCGCCGGATCTCGTTCGGACCGCCGCGCCGGCAGTCGACGCGGCGCCGGACCCGGCGGCGCTCGACAGGATCGTGCGCGCGCTGACGGACGCCGGACTCGAGCGCGTGCGCGCCGGCATGGCGGGCGCGGATCTCGTCGTCGAATATGAAAACCACCGCTACAACCAGAACGAGGCGGACGCGCTGGGCATCGCGCTCGGCGCGGCGGCGGAGTACGCGCCGAAGGGCGTCGAGACCGTGCGCATCGTAATCAAGAAGGCGAACGAGCCGGTGGGCGAGGTGAGCGTCGATCGGGCGGACTACGCGCGCTTCGTCGCGGGTGGCGCGTCGACCGCCGCCGGCGCGTCGCTGTCGATGCGCACGCGGCCGACGCACGACGCTGATTCGATTGCGTGGGTAGGCAACGCCCGCGCGCACGGGCTCGTACGGATCCAGATCGCGCCGGTCACGCACTACCTCTACGGCACTGAGTACGGCAACTTCGACTACTCCGTGGGCGCGAAAATCCAGGGCTTCGTGCCGCTGTGGCGCGGCGCGGAACTGTATTCGAGCGTGATCGTGCCGATTGCGAACAGCAAGAACATGGACAACGGCCGCGTCTACGACCAATACCGCTTGCGCGGCGGGCTGTCGACCGTTGCGCTCGTGCAGAGCTTCTGGATTGCGCCGCGCGTTTTCAACGTGACCGCGCTCGGCAAGTTCGACCTCCAGTACCTGGGCGTCGAGAACGAGACGACCGCGTTCGTACCGGGCCGTCCCGACGTGGTGCGGCTGAAGCTCGCCTATCTGCATCACGAACCGGGCAAGGATGCGCTGCCGGCGGAGAAGAACGCGCTGCTCACGTACCGGTGGGTCGAGCCCGCATGGAAGATGTGGATCGAGGCAGGCGTCGCGCGCTATGTCGGTGGCGACAAGGGCCCGCTGATCACGTTGACGCGCTGGTTCGACGACGTGTCGTTCAGCGTGCAGGGATGGCATAGCGGCCACGGCTCGTTCGTCGGCGCGTCGGTCAGTTTCCCGTTGACGCCGCGCCAGGGCATGAAGCCGGGGATCGTGCAGATCAACGGGCCCGAGCAGTTCTCGCTCAATTTCCGCACGCGTGTCGGATCGTCGAACTATCTCGCGCAAGACGGCGCCGAGAATCTCGACTTTGCCTACAACGCGCAACAGTTCCTGCTCAACCAGGGGCGCTTCAGCGCCGAGTACTTCGCGACGCAGCTTTACCGGATGCGCGATGCCTACAAGCGCTACGCGCATTCCGCCGGCGTGGAGCCGCCCGCGACGGAGGCGGCGCTGCCGGCTGACGGCGTGCAGCCGTCGACCGCGCGCGAGGCAAGCATTCAATGATCGAGGGACCGGAGAGTCCTCGGGAAAATCGGGTTGATCTAACGGAGAAAATCAATGAAGACCATGAAGAAAGCGGCACTGAGGGCATTGCAAGTCGGCACGTTTGCGCTCGCGGGTACGCTCGCGGCCTGTGGCGGAGGTGACGACAGTCCGAGCACGACGCCTTCGAATGCGTCGTCGGCCACGATCAACGGCACGGCCGCGACCGGCGCAGCGATGGCGAACGCGGCGATCACGATCGTGTGCGCGACCGGCAACGGTTCGGGCACGGCCGACGCGAACGGCGCTTTCTCGGTCACGTTTGTGCTCGCGGGGCCGTGCGCGATCACCGGCACGAACGGGACGACCACGCTGCACTCGTTCGCGAGCGGCGGCGGCACGTTCAACGTGACGCCGTTGACCGAACTGCTGCTGGCCTATCTGGCGGGGCAACTGGGCACGGACCTGAACGGGCTGCTGTCGGGCCTCACGTCCAATCCGACGTATCAAAGCGCGTTGACGAACCCCGCTGTCGTTGCGGCCGCGGCGAATGGGGTTGCCCAGACCATCAAGAACGAAACCGGCGTCACGCTGTCGACGTCCGCGTTCCTGACGACGCCGTTCAAGCCAGGCCAGGCCGGCCAGGATTCGGACCTCGAAGCGCTGAAATCGAAGGGTGCGCTCGGAGGAAACGGCCAGCCGTCTGCGACGTTGCTCGGCAAGGTGGGTGACGCCGGCAAGGCAGCTGGCAAGCCCACCGGCGGCACCGGCGGCAGCGGCAACCCGGCGTAACGGCGAGCGAAGCCGCGCGCGGCGCCATGCGCGCGGATTCACACCCGGCGCGTTGCCCGCCACGCGGTTCGATGTCGAACGCGCGCGCCGGGGCAACCGTGCCTTGGCGGCTGATATGACGCCCCGTGTCAATCGGGTTCGTTTTTTCAGTTTTCGAAGGCACGTTGCCTGAATTTCCCGAGGGCGACGTAGCAGCAAATCTCGCCGGGCATGCCGCCTGCCGACTTGTTCCGGCCAGCGAAGTGAGTTCGAGGGTGAAAGACGAAATTGCCTCAGCGCTCAAGAAAGGGCCTGAGCTTGTCTGCACGGCTGGGATGCATCAGCTTGCGCATCGCCTTGCTCTCAATCTGACGGATCCGCTCGCGGGTCACGTCGAACTGCTTGCCGACTTCTTCAAGCGTGTGATCGGAGTTTGTGTCGAGCCCGAATCGCATCCGCAGAACCTTGGCCTCGCGCGGCGACAACCCGGCGAGTGCCTCGTCGATCGCCGCGCGCATGTTCGCGTGAATCGCCGCCTCGGCCGGCGAACTCGCCGAGACATCCTCGATCATGTCGCCGAGTGTTGCATCGGCGTCGTCACCCACCGGGGTTTCGAGCGAGACAGGTTGCTTGGCGATCTTGAGGATACCGAGCACTTTCTCCTCGGACATCTCCATGCGCTTTGCCAGCACTGCGGGATGCGCTTCCTGCCCTGTCTGTTGCAAGATTTCGCGCGATATCCGATTCAGCTTGTTGATCGTCTCGATCATGTGGACCGGCACGCGAATGGTCCGCGCCTGATCGGCGAGCGCACGCGTGACAGCCTGCCGGACCCACCAGGTCGCGTAGGTCGAGAACTTCCAGCCGCGCCGGTATTCGAACTTGTCCACGGCCTTCATCAGGCCGATATTGCCCTCCTGGATCAAATCCAGGAACTGCATGCCGCGGTTCACGTATTTCTTGGCGATTGAAATGACAAGACGAAGGTTCGCCTCGATCATCTCGCGCTTGGCCTGCCGCATTTTCAGTTCCGCGGCACTCATCTGGCGGTTGATCTGCTTGAGCTGCTGGAGCGGCAACGAGACCCGGGACTCGATGTCGACGAGTTTCTGCTGCGCCGCCTGAATCGCCGGCTGATGCCGCTCGAGCGCCGCGCCAAACTGCTGCGAGGTCGCCGCCGCTCGGGTCGTCCATTCAAGATCGGTCTCGTGGCCCGGGAACGAGTCGACAAACGCGTCGCGCGGCATGCCGCAACGGTCGACAGCAATCGCCAGGATACTGCGCTCGATCGCGCGAACCTCAGTCACTTGCCCATGGACAATTGCGCACAGGCGGTCGATGGTCTTGGCGGTAAAGCGGATCGGCGCGAGCTCACACTGGATCGCCATGCGCACCTGCGCAGCGGCTGCGGAACGGGCACCGCCAGTGACAGGCACATCGGGCAACTGCTCGAACAGTGCACGCACGCGTGCGAAAATCGCAAGACTGTCGTTCGTGAGTTCTTCGAGGCGCGCCGCGTTCGCCTTCTCCGAATCCCCGGCATCCGTTTCGACGTCGTCTTCGTCCGAATCATCGTCGGCGGCGAGTGCTTCCGCATCCTCTTCTTGGGACTCCGGCGTCATTTCGCTTTCATCGGCGTCGACACTGATGCCATCGACCAGTTCGTCGATGCGGAGTTCGCCTGCCACGATGCGGTCGACATCGGCAAGAATCGTGGACACGATCGACGGACACGCGGCAATCGCTTGAATCATGTCCTGTAGACCATCTTCGATCCGTTTCGCGACCTCGATTTCACCGGCGCGGGTCAGCAGTTCGCTGGCCCCCATCTCACGCATGTACATCCGAACCGGATCCGTGGTGCGGCCGAATTCGGAATCGACGGTCGATAGCGCAGCTTCCGCCTCCTCGTCCGCCTGATCGTCGGATGCCACGGCCGGCGCAGCGTCGGTGAGCAGGAGCGCTTCGGCGTCCGGCGCTTGTTCGTACACGGCCACGCCCATGTCGCTGAACGTGCTGACGATGGTGTCCATCGCCGCCGTTTGAGCAAAGTTGTCGGGCAGGTGATCGTTGATGTCCGCGTGGGTGAGATAGCCGCGCTCGCGACCGAGCGCGATCAACGCGCGCATCTGGTGCTGGCGCTCCTCATTCTGGCGTGCCAGTGACGCGATGTCCGTCGGCGTCAGGGCCTGGGGCTTTCCCTTTGACACACGGCGGCCGGCTTTTGCCGTGGCTGTGATTTCAGGGGATGTGGAATCGTTCCGATCAGAAATTGCCAATACATGCTCCTCGACAGATGAGCCGACGATCGTCGCGAGCATGACGCCAGAATGGGTTGCCTGCCGGGATGCGAACGGAATCGTGATACGCAAAGATGGTCGAGGCCGGGACGCCTCGCTCGAAATCCGTATGCGCAGCTTGTGGGGGGCGTGAATGATACCGGAAAGTATTGTGCGGCACAACACGGGCCCCTTGGATTTCCATGCACTTTACCGGTGTAGCCCGCTATAGCTGCGATTAAGGGGGTAGCAGTCGCCTCCCCCAACCGCCCCTGCACAGGAACGAGTTCGGTCACCTTGCGGCCATACGTCGATGGCGAGGTTGAAATTGACGTTTAGAGAAAACTCATCTGCCGAGGATCCCGCTCCGGCATCTTGACCGACAGCACATCTTTCGCGGCTCTACGCATTCGTGCAACAAGCGGTACGCCGACACCGTCAATCGTGAGCCCGAAGCCATACGCTTCGATGTCGACTCGCTTAAGCTTCGGAACGGGTTCCCACATCGGCTTCCAACCGTGCGTCGCGGTACGAGCGAGCAACCGACGCCTCGAAGGTTGGTTAGCAGACCACCATCAAGCATTTATGATCGGCCAACTGGCGGTATGGCAAAAAGTCGCTCGTCCCACACGACCGGTTGTGGATCCGTCACGATGATCCGCGCGGTGTCAGGATGCGCCAGATTCACGAGCACGTTGAACTCTGCACGGACGACGACGGAAGGGACGATCAGGAGTGCTGTACGCGATTCTGCCATCCATTCGTCGCCGAACTGCCGTGCTGCCTGCAGTGCCGCCGCACCCCATCCTCTCGGCAACGTTTCTGCCGTATGGCGTTCGACGCTGACGTCGTCGGGAACGGTTGCTTCGACCCATCCGTGGGTTTTCGGCACCTTGCCGATGCGTGCATGCACGAGCACCTCGAGCATCGCACCCGCGAAGGTCGACGCCGCGTAGATGACAGGCCGGCCCGGACTATTAAAGCGGCCACCGACCAGCATCGCGCCGGTGCCGCTCCAGATCGTGTGTCGCGTGTCACCGATGCGAAACAACTTCATGCCGGTAGCCCGTAGAACAGTTTCCAGAGCAACTCTTCAACCCTGCGCGCACCGAGCTCGGTCAGCGCGACGTCGAGCGGCGCCCGTCCCTCAAGTTCAGGATGTGGCGTCGACAAAAATTCCCGCGCGTCCTCTTCGTCGTTCCAGACGTAGGTGGTCGTTGCAACGATCCGGGCCAGACGCTCCGTCTTCTCCGATTCGTCTTGCGTTAGTCGATCGCGGCGGCGCTTGTAGGTCGCTTCGGGGATGATGCGGGCGAGCAGCGCGCGCCGAGCATCGGCGCCTTGCGTCGCGTGTTCGACGCCCGCGCGCAGCGCGGACTTCGGCAGACCGCCGCGCACAAGCGCTTCCAGCTCCGCCAGCGTATGCGGGAGCGGCCGCAGCCCCATGACCGCAGCCACGGCCTCAGGCGTAACGAGTGACATGGCGACTCCCATTCAGTATCATTTGATACTTCATTGTAGCTCAAATGATACCGCCCGCAAGGCGTTCTTGAAAGTTGAGACGCGGAGACGCCTCGCAAGCCGACTGTCGATGTTTGGTGGATCCTTGTGCAGCGTTAGAATAGCGCCCCTTCTCATGGGAGACGACAATGTCCTGGTTCGTTTATGAAGTGCCCGAATACCACGAAGACGCTGCGCGCATCGAACCCTTCAGCGAGCTGCGTAGCCGTGTGCTGAAAGTCGGTGGCCCGGCCATGGCTGACGACCTGGAAAGCGTTCGCGAGAACGCCGCAGCGACAGCGGACACGCCCGAGCGGCCCCTGCGGACGCCGGAGAATCCGCAGGTCTTTCCGATTCCCTACGCCGACTCCATGATCCTGGTCGGGTTCATCTTCGATCTGAAGCGAGAATTCCGGCAACTGGTCGTGTCGCCCGTGGAAATGCCCTGGTTGAACGACGCGTAAACGGTGGTGCGACCGGAAGTCGACGGGAGAGTGACTGCTGTTCCGGGGCCGGGTCCGACTATTCACTGCACGCTTTCGGATACACATGCGTGGAGTGGGACCCGCGCCAACGCTTATGCGCCCTCCTTTACCGCTGCTTACCACACAGGCTTCGCGAAGCCGCCGAAGAACGATTTCAATGCGCATCGGCCGTTGCGGGATGACGAGCATCTGGACACAGTGTTGACCTGGCGTGAAATACGCCGGGTATCAAAATCGCCGGCAGTGCTGCGCGATCGAGTGCTTTATTTGCTGGATGACACACCGGTAAACCGGAAGCTGATTCACCGCACCGGCTGCCGTCGCTCTTCCTCGCGCGCGTCGGATGCATGATGAAACTCCCGGGAAAGACTCGATGAGGGCGCACCGAAGGTGCGCCGCCGGCACGCCCGCACGTGCGATGTACTGCCCGACACGTTCATTCTCACGATCGCGGCGCGCACGGCGCCGACCGGCACACGACGCATTCGAAATCCGCGGCCGCTTCCTTCGGGCCGCGGATGGCAGTTGAAAATCGGGCTCAGTGATGCTCGTACGGCTGCTCCGTATCGAGCGACGCGAGCGATTGCGCGGTCGTCTCTGCGGCGACGCTCGGCCGTGCAGCCACCGATTGCGATGGCTGCGCGGCGATCTTCGCTTCCGCGGCCTGGATGTCGGCGGGATAGTAAGGATCGCTACCGACCGGCTTATAGCCGGCCTTCTCGACCCGCACGAGATCGGCGCGCACGTCGGCCCGCGTGACCGCATGGTCGGTGGTTTGCGCAAATGCGAAGATCGGTGCGCTCAGCGCACAGGACAGCAGGACCGCACGAATCAGGTTGTTCATGATGTTCACCTCTCAAGATGGCATGTTCGCGTCCGCAGATCAGGCCGGACATCCGCTCCGCATCGATGTGATGAAGAGTTGTGTCCATTCTGCGATTCGCGCGCTTTCCGGAAGGTGAGGCTTCGATTACGGTCTTGTCATCTGATCGCGGCCGCATGTCGGTCACGGGCCGGCCCGTCCGGTCGGACACTGCGCACCTGCGCGCCAGCACAGATAACGGTTTCGTAATCCTCGGGTCAGGGTCGGGTCAACGCCGCGCCGGCAGACTGCATGCTCGCCGCATCGCACGCGGCATCCATGCCCTGCTTCGAGGAGCACCATCATGTGGATCGTCCGGCTGGCGTTACGCAGGCCCTACACGTTCGTCGTACTCGCACTGCTGATCTTCATCGCGGGACCGCTTGCGCTGCTGCGCACGCCAACCGACATCTTCCCGAGCATCGACATTCCGGTCGTCAGCATCGTCTGGTCGTACAACGGCTTCTCCGCGGAGGACATGGCCAAGCGGATCACGTCGAACTACGAGCGCGCGCTCACGTCCGACGTCGACGACATCGAGCACATCGAGTCGCAGTCGCTGAACGGCGTGTCGGTCGTGAAGATATTCTTCCACCCGGGCGCCGACATCAATCGCGCGATCGCGGAAGCCGCGAGCAATGCCGCGTCGATCCTGCGCATCCTGCCGCCCGGCACGTTGCCGCCGAACATCATCACGTACAACGCGTCGACGGTGCCGATCCTGCAGCTCGGGCTGTCGAGCGACACGCTCGCCGAGCAGCAGCTGTACGACCTCGGCAACAGCTTCATCCGCACGCAGCTCGCGACCGTCCAGGGCGCGGCGGTGCCGCTGCCGTTCGGCGGCAAGATCCGCCAGATCGTCGTCGACCTCGATACGCGCGCGCTGCAGGCGAAGGGACTCGCGCCGATCGACGTCGTGAACGCGATCAACGCGCAGAACCTGATCCTGCCCGGCGGCACCGCGAAGATCGGCACGCACGAATACAACGTGCAGATGAACGGCAGCACGCAGACGGTCGCCGCGCTGAACGACCTGCCGGTGAAGACGATCGGCGGCAACGTCGTGTACGTGCGCGACGTCGCGCACGTTCGCGACGGCTACGCGCCGCAGACCAACATCGTGCGGGCGGACGGCAAGCGCGCGGCGCTGCTGACGGTCGAAAAGACCGGCAGCGCGTCGACGCTGACGATCATCGACCAGGTGAAGGCGATGTTGCCGAAGATCGCGGCCGGGCTGCCGAAGGCGCTGCACATTTCGCCGCTCGACGATCAGTCGGTGTTCGTGAAGGCGGCGGTCCAGGGCGTCGTGCGCGAGGCGCTGATCGCCGCGTGCCTGACCGCGCTGATGATCCTGCTGTTCCTCGGCAGCTGGCGCGCGACGCTGATCATCGCGATCACGATCCCGCTCGCGGTGCTCACGTCGCTGCTCGCGCTGTCCGCGCTCGGCCAGACCATCAACATCATGACGCTCGGCGGGCTCGCGCTCGCGGTCGGGATCCTCGTCGACGACGCGACCGTCGCGATCGAGAACATCACGCATCATCTCGAGCTCGGCGCGCCGCTCGAGGACGCGATCCTGACCGGTTCGGGAGAAATCGCGGTGCCGACCTTCGTGTCGACGCTGTCGATCTGCATCGTGTTCGTGCCGATGTTCCTGCTCACGGGCGTCGCGCGCTATCTGTTCGTGCCGCTGGCCGAGGCCGTGATCTTCGCGATGATCGCGTCGTACTTCTTCTCGCGCACGCTGGTGCCGACCCTCGCGATGGCGCTGATGCGCGCAAAAGGAAACGGCCGGCCGCCGCGCGACGTATTCGCGCCGCTCGTGCATTTGGCGCGTTTCCAGGCTGCGTTCGAGCATCGCTTCGAGGCCGTGCGGCTGCGCTATCGCGCGCTGCTCTCGGCGGCGATCGCGCGACGCCGCCGCTTCGCGGCCGCGTTCCTGCTCGCATGCCTCGCGTCGACGGGCCTCTACGCGTTCGCCGGGCAGGACTTCTTCCCGTCGATCGACACCGGCGAGATCCGCCTGCACCTGCGAGCACCGACCGGCACGCGGATCGAGGAAACCGCGCGGCTGACCGACGAGGTCGAAGCGAAGATCCGCAGCGTGATTCCGGCGGGCGAACTCGCTGGCGTGCTCGACAACATCGGCGTGCCGGTGAGCGGGATCAACCTCACGTACGATTCGTCGGATCCGATCGGCACCGAGGATGCCGACGTGCTGGTGACGCTGAAGCCGAATCACGCGTCGACCGCCGCATACGTCGCCACGCTGCGCAACGTGCTCGCTCAGTCGTTCCCCGGCGTGACTTTCGCGTTCCTGCCGGCCGACATCGTCAGCCAGATCCTCAACTTCGGGCTGCCCGCGCCGATCGACATCCAGATCGTCGGCAACAAGCTCGACCAGAACCGCGCGGTCGCGAATACGCTGCTCGCGAAGCTGCGCGGCGTGCGCGGGCTAGTCGACGCGCGTATCCAGCAACCCGGCGACGAACCGGCGATCGACGTAAACGTCGACCGCACGAAGGCGATCCAGGCCGGCCTCGAACAGCGTGACGTCGCGCAAAATCTGCTGATCGCGCTGTCCGGCAGTTCGCAGACGACGCCGAACTTCTGGCTCGATCCGCACAACGGCGTCAGCTACCCGGTGCTCGTGCAGACGCCGCAATACACGGTGAATTCGCTGCAGTCGCTCGCGAACGTGCCGCTGCCCGCCGGCACCGCGCGCCCGCCGCAGACGCCGGCCGGCGGCCCGGCCGCGGGTGCGCCCGCGCAGAACCTGCTCGGCGCGCTCGGCACGTTCTCGCGCTCGACGCAGCAGGCCGTGGTGTCGCACTACAACGTGCAGCCGGTGCTCGATATCTTCGCGTCGGTGCAGGGACGCGATCTCGGAGGCGTCACGGCCGACGTGACGAAGCTCGTCGACGCCGCGCGCGCGCAGCTGCCGCCCGGCTCGTCGATCGTGCTGCGCGGCCAGGTGCAGGCGATGCACGAGTCGTTCGCGGGCCTGCTCGGCGGCCTGGTACTCGCGATCTCGCTGGTCTACCTGCTGATGGTCGTCAATTTCCAGTCGTGGCTCGATCCGCTCGTGATCGTCGGCGGGCTGCCGGCATCGCTCGCCGGCATCGCGTGGATGCTGTTCGTCACGCGCACCACGCTGTCGGTGCCCGCGCTGACCGGCACGATCCTGTGCATCGGCATCGCGACCGCGAACAGCATTCTCGTCGTGAACGCGGCGCGCGAGCTGCTCGCGGGCGGCGCGTCGCCGTGGCAGGCGGCGCTCGACGCCGGCTTCAGCCGCTTCCGGCCCGTCGTGATGACCGCGCTCGCGATGCTGATCGGCATGTTGCCGATGGCGCTCGGCCTCGGCGACGGCGGCGAGCAGAACGCGCCGCTCGGCCGCGCGGTGATCGGCGGCCTCGCGTTCGGCACGTTCTCGACGCTGCTGTTCGTCCCGGTGCTGTTCGGCTTCGTCCACGCATGGCTCGCGCGGCGCCGCGACGCCTTGGCCACGCGGCGCACGCAGCACGCGCCCGACACGCCGGCGCTGCGTTGAGCTCGGACGGCCGCCCCTTCTCATCATCCTTCGATTCGCCCGACCCCGGACCCATCATGAACGACTCGATCGAACCCGTCGCCCCGCCGCCCGCCGCCGAGGCGGCCACAGCAGCCACCGCCGTGACGTCCGCCGCGCGCGGCGCCGCGCCCGACACCCCGCCGGCCCGCCGCGGCCGCAAGCTGGCCGTGCCCGTCGCGGCCGTCGCGCTGGCCGCCGCGCTGCTCGCGCTCGGCATCGTGCCGCGTATCGATGCACGCGCCGCGCAGCGTGCACAGGTTGCCGCGCAACAGGCGCTGCCGGTGTCGATCATCGTGCCCGGCACGGCGCCGGCCGACCAGACGCTGACGTTGCCCGGTTCGGTGGCGCCCTATGCGGACGCATCGATCTACGCGCGCACGAGTGGCTACATCGCGCACTGGAGCGTCGATCTCGGCACGCACGTGAAGGCCGGCCAGACGCTCGCGCAGATCTCGGCGCCCGATCTCGACGCGCAGTTGCGCCAGGCGCGCGCCGACGAAGCGAGCGCGCAGGCGAACTACGACTACGCGAAATCGACCGCGCAGCGCTGGCAGGACATGCTGAAAACGCAGTCGGTCTCGCAGCAGGACACCGACACGAAGGTCGCGGACATGAACGCGAAGCGCGCGATGCTCGCGTCCGCGCAGGCGAACGTCGCGCACCTTGCCGAACTCGTGTCGTACGAGTCCGTCACCGCGCCGTTCGACGGCGTGATCACCGCGCGCAGCGTCGACGTCGGCACGCTGGTCACCGCGGGCGGCACGCCGGGCAGCCCGGGCCTGTCCGGGGAACTGTTCCATCTCGAACAGACGGACACGCTGCGCGTGTTCGTCGACGTGCCGCAGGACAGCGCGACCGGCGTATCGACCGGCACCTCCGTCTACCTGACGACGCAGCAGTATCCGGGGCGACGCTTTGCCGCGCGTGTCGCGCGCACCGCGGGCGCGATCGATCCCGTCACGCGCACGCTGCGCGTCGAGATCGACGTCGACAACCGCGACGGCGCGCTGATGCCCGGTGCGTATGCGCAGGCGCATCTCGTCGTGCCGAGCGCGGCGCCGGCGCTCGACCTGCCGGTCAGTGCGCTGTTGTTCCGCCCGAACGGCGTGACGGTCGCCACCGTCGGTACGAACGGGCGAACCGTGCTGAAGACCGTGCAGATCGGGCGCGATTTCGGCACGCGCGTGGAGATCGTCGCGGGGCTCGCGGCGACCGATCGCGTGATCGACAACCCGGGCGATGCGATCACGGCCGGCGAAGCCGTGAAGATCGTGTCGACCGTGCGCGCCGCGGCTCCGGTGGCCGCTTCGTCCCCTTCGTCCCCTTCGTCCGCGCAGGTCGCGCAGGCCGCGCAAACAGGGGCGGCGGCCATTGCCAGCGACGTGCCGCCGCTGCGCGCGGCCGGCACCGCGCCGGCCGCGTCGACGCCCGCTCCGGCGCCCGCCCGCGGCTGACCCATCGATGACGACTCACGAGATACCTGCCATGCGCCTTCCTCACCCGCTCCCGTTCGCCCGCCACGCCGTCGCGCTCGGCGCCGTCGCGGCATTGGCCACGTTGACCGCGTGCTCGACGTTGCCACCCTATTCACCGCCCGCCGTCGCGGTCCCCGCGCACTACGCGGGCGCACCGGCCGCGCAGGCCGGCTGGCACGTCGCGATGCCGGCCGATGCGGCCGCGCGCGGTGCGTGGTGGACCGTGTTCGGCGACGCCGACCTGAACGCGCTCGAAGCGCGCGTCGACGTGTCGAACCAGACAGTGAAAAAAGCCGTCGCCGATCTGCAACAGGCACGCGCGATGGTCGACTACCAGCACGCCGGGTTTCTGCCGACGATCACGGCGGGCGCCGCGCAGAGCCGCGCGCGCGTGTCGCAGAACCGGCTCGGCTCGTCGCTCGCCGGCAAGACGACGCCCGACTATCAGGCCGGCGTCGCCGCGAGCTGGGAACCCGACGTGTTCGGCCGCGTGCGCGACGCGGTGACGGGCGCGCAGGCGAACGCCGCCGCGAGCACGGCCGACCTGCAGGCCGTGAAGCTGTCGGTCACGGCCGAACTCGCGACCGATTATTTCGCGCTGCGCTCGCTCGATACGCAGAAGCAGTTGCTCGATGACACGGTGCGTGCATACGCGAACGCGCTGACGCTGCTCAAGCAGCAGCTCGCGGCCGGTGCGATCGATGCGTCGGCGGTCGCGCAAGCCGAGACGCAACTCGAATCGACGCGCACGCAGGACACCGACATCGACGCGTCGCGTGCGCAGTTGCAGCACGCGATCGCGACGCTCGTCGGCGAAAGCGCGTCGACGTTCGCGCTGCCGCCGCGCGTGCAGGCGTTCCGTGTGCCGGCCATTCCGGCCGGCGTGCCGTCGGAACTGCTCGAACGGCGGCCCGACATCGCGGCGGCCGAGCGCCGTGTGGCAGCCGCGAACGCGCAGATCGGCGAGGCGCGCGCCGCGTTCTTTCCCGATCTCGTGCTGTCGGCGAGCGCAGGGCTCGAGAGTTCGTTCTTCGCGCCGTGGCTCGCCGCGCCGAGCCTGTTCTGGTCGCTCGGCCCGCAACTCGCCGGCACGCTGTTCGACGGCGGTCGCCGCAGCGCGTCGCTGCGCGGCGCGCATGCGCAGTACGACGGCGCGGTCGCAGATTACCGGCAGACCGTACTCGTCGCGTTCCAGCAGGTCGAGGATCAATTGTCGACGATCGATGCGCTCGCGTCCGAAGCCGGCAGCCAGCAGCGCGCGACCGACGCGGCCGACCTGTCGCTGCGGCTGACGACGAATCGCTTCAACGCCGGCGCCGTCAGCTATCTGGACGTGGTGACCGCGCAGACGATCGCACTGACGAACCGGCGCACGGCCGATCAGATCGACGCGCGCCGGATGGAGGCCGCGGTCGGGTTGTTGAAGGCGCTGGGCGGCGGCTGGCAAGCGAGCGCGGATGAGGAATCGAACACCGGCACGCACAAACGCCCGGTCGCCGCGTTACCCGACTCCGCGGTCACGCAGCCGACGGCCGGTTGAACGTGAGCACGAAGCGCGTGCCGCGCGCGTCGCTTTCGACCTGCGCGGTGCCGCCATGCAGCTCCATCACCGAGCGCACGATCGCGAGGCCGAGCCCGGCCGTGCCGCCCGGCGCCCCGCCGCTGCGTGCCGGGTCGCCGCGCACGAACCGGTCGAAGATCCGCGGCAGCAGCGCGGAATCGATCGGCTCGCCCGGATTCGCGACGACGACGCGCACCGCGTCGGCGGCGTCATCGACACTCAGCGTAATGACGCCGCCGGCGGGCGTGTAACGCAGCGCGTTCGCGAGCAGGTTGCCGACGGCGCGACGAAACAGCTCGATGTCGGCGGTCAGTTGCCCCCGCCCTTCGACGCGCAACGTCGAGCCCGCTTCGTCGGCGAGCCCCTCGAAATACTCCGCGATGCGCTCGAGTTCGTCGTGCACGTCGAACGCGCGCTGTCGCGTGACGAAGCTCGGATGCTCGGCGCGCGCGAGAAACAGCACGTTCTCGATCATCCGCGCGAGACGATCGTATTCCTCGAGATTCGATTCGAGCAGCGCCTGGTACTCGTCGGCCGCACGCGGCCGCGCGAGCGCGACTTCCGTGGCGCCGCGCATGTTGTTCAGCGGCGTGCGCAGGTCGTGCGCGAGATCGGCGCTGAATTGCGACAGATGCGCGAATGCCTGCTGCAGGCGGCCGAGCATCGCGTTCTGCGCATCGACGAGCGCGCGCAACTCGCTCGGTGCACGCGACGCGTCGAGCCGCGTGTCGAGCTTGTCGACGGTGATCCGGCCGGTGTTGTCGACGATCTCGCGCAGCGGCGCGAGCGCCGTGCGGATCAGCCAGTAGCCGAGCAGCATCGCGAACAGCGCGCCGAGCCCGCCGGCGATCTCGAGCCGGTCGCGGTAGCCGTCGAGCAGGTCGGCGCGGTCGTGCATGTTGCGCGCGATCGCGATGCGGATCGGCGTGCGGTCGCCGAGCGCGGCCTCGATCACGACGCCGCGCATCGGCGTGCCGTTGTCGGCCGTCCACGTGACCAGCCGGTCGGCCGTGATCCGCTCGTCCGCCGGAACCGGCGCCGCATGCGGCGCGAACAGCTGTGCGTCGGCCAGCGGAACCGATGCGGCGGCGGGCGCATCGTCGAGCGCGGCGAGCCGCACGTTGTGGCGCGCGAGCACGTCGCCGCGCGCATCGACGGCGGCCATCGACAGCGCCTCGTTGCCGAGCACCTGGCTCGTCAAGCGCTCGGCATGCGTGCGGACTGCATCGAGCGACTCGAGCTCGCCCGCGAGCCGGCGCGTGTGGCGCGCGGCCAGCACGATGTCGAGGTCGTCCTGCGTGTTCACCTGCCGTTCGAGGCCGGCATACACGTATGCGCCGACCAGTGCGAACGCGGCAAGCGTGGTCGCGGCGAACGCGAGCGCGAGCGTCGCGGCGAGCGAGCGTGGCCGCGTCATGCGTCGTCCTTCGGTTCGAGCACGTAGCCGACGCCGCGCACGGTATGGATCAGCTTGACCGGAAACGCGTCGTCGATCTTCGCGCGCAGGCGCCGGATCGCGACCTCGACGACGTTGGTGTCGCTGTCGAAATTCATGTCCCATACGTACGATGCGATCTGCGTGCGGCTCAACACCTCGCCCTGCCGGCGCGCGAGCAGCTGCAGCAGCGAGAATTCGCGCGGCGTGAGGTCGATGCGCGTGGCACCGCGCTTCACGCGGCGGCGCACCACGTCGATTTCCAGATCGCCGACCGCCAGATGTTCGGTCTCGCGCGGCGGCCCGCGACGCGCGAGCGTGCGGATACGGGCAAGCAGCTCGACGAACGCGAACGGCTTCACGAGGTAGTCGTCGGCGCCGAGTTCGAGGCCGTGCACGCGATCCTGCACGTCGTCGCGCGCGGTCAGGAACAGCACCGGCGTCGTATGCGTGTCGCGCAGCCGCTTGAGCACGCCCCAGCCATCGAGCACGGGCAGCATCACGTCGAGCACGATCACGTCGTAACGCTCTTCCTGCGCGAGCGTCAGCCCTTCGCCGCCGTCCTTCGCGAGATCGACGCTGAAGCCCGATTCCTCGAACCCCTTCTTCAGGTACGCACCCGTCTTTGGTTCGTCTTCGACTATCAGGATACGCATGGCCGGCTCCGTCGCTTTCGTGATGACATCCGGCGATGTTACCGGCAAACGGCGACAAGGGATCGCTGCGTGCGGGCGCAAACGCCTTTGATTACAAAACGGTAATCGGGCGGTCAGCGTAGCGTGCGGTTGCGAAGCCGTGCACGGCGGAGTGGGTAACCTGCATAAACCCTCCGCCACATCGCCATTCCAGGCGCTAGAGCGTCGCCTTCCTCTGCGTAAATCTGAGGACCAGATAACGGTATGAGAATTTCTTGGTTCTTGGATGCGTTCCACATCCCGAAAATACCAGCTCCCGACAACCGGGCGCGCGATGCGCCGCCCCGCGTCGCTCAAACAACGTTCCTCTTTCCCATGTTCAGCAGATCGTTTCGCACTACGTCGGGCCACGCGCTGTGCGTCGCCGCCCTCCTTTCCGTTTTTTCCGGCGTCGCCCGCGCGGACAGCACGCTCGATCGCATCCATCAACGTCACACGATCACGATCGGCGTGATCCTGTCGGGCCCGCCGTTCGGCTCGCTCGATCCCGCGACGCAAAAGCCGGTCGGCTTCAACGTCGATCTGGCGAACGACGTCGCGAAACGACTCGGTGTCGACGTCGAGCTGACACCGGTTCAGCCGTCGAACCGCGTGCAGTTCCTGCAGCAGGGCAAGGTCGACGCGCTGATCGCCAACATGGAGCTGACGACGGAGCGCGCGGAGATACTGTCGTATGCGCCGACGCCGTTCGAATCCATCGGCGGCGCGCTGATCGCGCGCAAGGACAGCGGTATCAAGTCCTGGGCCGACTTGCGCGGCAAGCCGGTCTGCGTGTCGCAAGGCAGCAACTACACGAAGCCGCTCGCGACGGAATACGGCGCGCAGGTGAAGGCCTTCCGCGGCCAGCCGGAATCGCTGCTCGCACTTCGCGGCAACAACTGCGTGGCCGCCGTGCACGTCGCGCCGACGTTGCGCATGCTCGTCGCGCGCAACCCCGACTGGAAGGACTACACGACGCCGCTGTCGACCGACCTGATTCCGTCGCCGGCGGTGATCTGGGTCCGCAAGGGCGAGACCGACACGCAGGGCGCGCTCGACCGGATCGTTCAGGATTGGCACCGCAGCGGCTGGCTGCTCGACGTCGAGCGCAAGAACGGCATGACGCCGTCGCAAGCCGTGCTCGACCTGCACACGAAGCTCAAGGCGCAGCGCACATGACGGTGGCCGCCGCCGTCGATGCGCTCCGCAAGTTCGGCCTCGATTACAGCTTCGTGCTCGCCGCGGACGAACGCGCGTCGTTCGTGCACGGGATGGGCGTGACGCTCGAACTGTCGATCGCGACCGCGGTCGGCAGCCTCGCCTGCGGCGTCGTGCTCGCCGCGCTGCTGGTGTCGCCGAGCGCGGCGCTCGCGCGCCCCGCGCGCGCATTCGTCGAGGTCACCCGCAACACGCCGACGCTCGTGCAATTGTTCTGCGCATTCCTCGTCGTCAACATGCTGATCAGCGCCGCACTGCGCAATCTGGGCGGCAATCCGCTGACGCCGTTCATCTGGAGCGTCATCGTGATCTCGCTGCACAAGGGCGCGTTCCATGCGGAAGCACTGCGCGCCGGCCTCGAAGCGGTACCGCGCGCAACGCTCGAGGCCGCGCAGTCGCTCGGCTACAGCCGCCGCCAGCGGCTCTGGCACGTGCAGCTGCCGCTCGCGATACGCTTCGCGCTGCCCGCGCTCGTCAACAACCTGGTCGACCTCGTGAAGATGACGACGGTCGCCTCGGCGATCGCCGTCGGCGACGTCACCTATGCGTCGATCATGATCTGGACGCAACGCGACAATGTGCTCGAGTTGATGATCCTGATCCTGCTCTTCTTCGGCGCGCTCACGTTCACGGTCAACCTCGCGGGACGATGGCTGGAACACCGCCTGAGGATACCCGGCTATGGCCATTGACATGCACGCGCAGCCCGCGCGCCTCGTGCGATGGCGCGCCGTCGCGGCAACCCTGGCCGCGCTGGCCGTCGTCGCGCTGGCCGTCGCGGGCCGCCGTCACCCGACCCTCGTCGCGCTCGCCACGTGGCTGCCGGCGCTCGGCAAGGCGATGCTGGTCAACATCGGCATCAGCGCGATCGCGATCGCGATCGGCACGCTCGCCGGCCTCGTACTCGGCCCCCTGACGCTGTCGCGGCTCGGCATCGCGCGCGTGCTGGCGCGCGCGTACGTGCAGTTGTTCCGCAACGCGCCGCTGCTCGTGCTGATCTATTTTTCGACCTACGTGTTCCCGTTCGAAATCAGGTTCGGCCATGCGTCGCTGCCGTTTCCGGACTGGTTCAAGGTAACGCTCGGCCTCGCGCTGCCCGCGAGCGCGAACTTCGCGGAAATCTTCCGCGGCGCGATCCAGTCGATTCCGCATGCGCAGTGGGACGCCGCACGCTCGCTCGCGTTCAGCCGCGCGCAAGTGTTCCGCTGGATCATCCTGCCGCAATGCGTACGCCGCATGCTGCCGCCGTGGATGAACCTGTATGCGAGCATCGCGATGGCCACCGCGCTCGCGTCGCTGGTCGGCGTGCACGACCTGCTCGACACCGCCCAGGTCGCGAGCAACACCGTCGCGCGAGCCGACTTCACCGTCGTCGTCTATTTCACGGTACTCGGCCTGTTTTTCGCGTACTGCTACCCGATTGCCCGTTTCACCCGCCTTCTCGAAAGACGTCATGCATTCCACTGAAACTCCGCGCGGCGCGGACGAGCCGCTCGTCCGCCTGCGCGACGTGCACCTGTCCTACGGCACGACGCCCGTGCTGCGCGGCATCGATCTCGACGTGCGCCGCGGCCAGGCCGTGTCCATCATCGGCCCATCCGGCTCCGGCAAATCGACGATCCTGCGTTGCATCACCGGGCTGTTGCGGCCGCAGCGCGGCCTGATCGAGGTCGACGGCACGCGCGTCGACCTGCTCGCATCGGAGCGCGACGAAATCGCGCTGCGCAAGCGGGTCGGCTTCGTGTTCCAGCAATACAACCTGTTTCCGCACCTGAGCGTGCTCGACAACCTCGTCGTCGCCCCGGTCCGGATTCTCGGCCGCGATCGCAACGATGCGGTGCGCACCGCACACGCGCTGCTCGAACGCGTGCGTCTCGCGGACAAGGCGCACGCCTACCCCGGCGAGCTGTCGGGCGGCCAGCAGCAGCGCGTCGCGATCGCCCGCGCGCTCGCGATGCAGCCCGACCTGATCCTGTTCGACGAGGTGACGTCCGCGCTCGATCCGGAAACCGTCGGCGACGTGCTGTCGGTGATTCGGGATCTCGTGCGCGACGGCATGACCTGCGTGCTCGTCACGCACGAGATGCGCTTCGCCGAGGAAATCAGCGACGTCGTCTATTTCACCGAGGCGGGCGTGATCGTCGAGCACGGGTCGGCCACGCAGCTGTTCCGCGCGCCGCAAAGCCCGCGCACGCGGGCCTTCCTCGCGCATACGCTCGGTCCGGCCGGCAGCCCGCACGCAAGCCGCGACAGCGCGCCGGTCGCACTCGACCTGACGCGCTTCGCGGTCTGACTCAACGCACTGCGTAGCGGCTCGGCGGGCGCGCGAGCCCGAGATGGTCGCGCAGCGTCGTGCCCTCGTATTCGGTGCGGAACAGGCCGCGCCGTTGCAGTTCCGGCACGACATGCGCGACGAAATCGTCGAGTCCGCCCGGGAAATACGGCGGCATGATGTTGAAGCCGTCCGCGGCGCCGCCGTCGAACCATTCCTCGAGCGCGTCGGCGACCTGCGTCGGCGTGCCCCACACGATCCGGTGCCCGCGCGCGCCGGCGACGAGATAGTAGAGTTCGCGCAGCGTGAGGTTCTCGCGGCGCGCGAGATCGGTAAGCAGCTTCGCGCGGCTCTTCAGCTGATCGGATTCGGGCAGGTCGGGCAGCGGACCGTCGAGCGGATACTTCGACACGTCGTGGCCGAGACGGTCGGACAGCAGCGTCAGCGCGCCCGACGTATCCGTCCATTGCTGGAGCTGCGCATACTTGTCCTTGGCCTCCTGCTCGGTGCGGCCGATCACCGGAAATACGCCCGGCATCACGGCAAGCGCGTCCTCGGCGCGGCCGTATGCCGCGAGCCGACCCTTCAGGTCGCGATAGAAGGCCTGCGCTTCCTCGAGCGTCTGCTGCGCGGTGAACACGACTTCCGCGGTGCGCGCGGCAAGCTCCTGGCCGGGGCCCGACGAGCCGGCCTGAATCACGACCGGATGGCCCTGCGGCGGGCGCGACGCGTTGAGCGGCCCCCTCACGTTGAAGAAGCGTCCGGCGTGATCGAGCGTGTGCACCTTCGCCGGGTCGAAATACACGCCGCGCGCCTTGTCCCTGACGAGCGCGTCGTCGTCCCAGCTGTCCCACAGCCCCTTCACGACATCGACGAATTCGCCGGCCATCTCGTAGCGCTGCGCGTGATCCGGATGATTGCCGCGCGTGAAATTCGCGGCGGTGCGGTCATACGAAGTCGTCACGACGTTCCAGGCCGCGCGGCCGCCGCTCAGGTGGTCGAGCGATGCGAACATGCGCGCGATATGGTAAGGCTCGCTGTACGTCGTGGACGCGGTCGCCGCAAGGCCGATGTGCCGCGTATGCATCGCGAGCGCCGACAGCAGGCTCAGCGGCTCGAAGCGCATCGCCATCGACGGATGCGCGTCGGGGCCGCTCGTCAAGCCGTCGGCCAGGAAGACCATGTCGAACTTCGCGCGCTCGGCGGTCTGCACGACGCGGCGCAGCAGATCGAAGTTCTCGCTGCCGGATTCGGCATCGGGATGGCGCCAGCCGGCGACGTGGTGTCCTGCGCCCTGGAGGAACAACCCGAGGCGCATCTGGCGGCGGGAAGGTGTGCTGCGTTCGGTGCTCATGATTGAAGCGACGTAAAGGTGTGGAAAAGTCGGGCAAGATCGGCCGTGCTTCGCATCGTATCGATCAGTTCCGGGACGAACGCGAGTGCGGGATCGTGGGCGGTCGCGTCCGCGAACTTCGCGGCAAGGTCGTCGGCACCGACGAGGCGTTCGGTGCGTTGCCGCAGCGTGTCGCCGTTGCGCAGCGCAATCTCGACGACCGAGAAACGCGTCGCGGGATCGGTCGACGCGCGCGGCGCCGCGGCATCGTGGCGCCGCGTCACGCGTGCGGCGAGCGCGATCAGGTCGTCGCGCACGGGCACGTCGGCGAACGTCGCGACGCCGGGCGGCCCGTCCGTCAGTGCGGCGGCCACCGCGTATTCCACGCTGAAGCGCGCTTCGAGGCCGGTGGCCGGCAGTCGGTCCGACAGCGGCGTGTCGCCGCCCGGCGGGAACGTGATCACGATGCCCTCGATGTCCGCCGGCGCGATGCGGTGGCGCTCGCGCAGATCGAGCGCGGCCTGCACGGCGTAATGGGTTGCCGTGCAGCACGGCCACGGCTTGAAGTACAGGCCGGGCGACACGATCTGCCACGGCGCGCCCCAGTCGGCCAGCACGCGCGCCGGCTGCGACGCGCCGCCGCCGAACACGGCGAAGAATCCTTCCGGGCCGTCGAGTGCGCCCGGTGCGCCGGTCAATCCGGCCTCGGCGAGCGCCACGGCGAACAGCCCCGCGCGCGCGGCAAGGCCCGCGTGCAACGGCTTGATCTCGCTGCCGAACTGCAGGCGCAGCCCGGCCGATTGCGTCGCGGCGATGCCGAGCGCGTTTTCGGTGGCCGCCGCATCGAGCCCGACCAGACGCGCCGCGGCGGCGGCCGCGCCGAGCGTGCCGAGCGTCGCGGTGTTGTGGAAACCGAGTTCGTAGTGGCGGCTGCCGAGCGCGAGACCGATCCGCGCCATCGTCTCGACGCCGACGACGTAGGCGTCGAGCAGTTCGAGCGCGCTGCGTGCGCGCACCTGCGCGAGCGCGAGCAACGCCGGCAGCAGCACGGTGCCGGGATGGCCGCGCACGCTGCTGTGCACGTCGTCGTAATCGAGCGCATGGCCTGCATAGCCGTTGAGCAGCGCGGCATGTTGCGGCGACGCCGGTATCGCGCTGCCGATCACCGCTGCGGCGCCGGCCGAATCCCGACCGCACGCCGCCAGCAGCTTGCGGTAACCGTTGTCGCGAGCGCCGGCGAACGCGGCGGCAAGGAAGTCGAGCAGGCCGCGCCGCGCGGCAGCGAGGGCGGGCGGATTGCGCGCGGGCTCGGCGCACGCGATCGCTGCGGCCAGCCGGCGCGTGACGTCGCCGGCCGTGCCGTCGGGATTCAAGTGGGGAGACATGTCAGCCGTTGGAAAATCGCGAAATGCCGCAACGGGCGGCGCAACCGGGAACCTTCCGGTTCCTGCTCGCATGGGAGCGTTGGATACTAGCGAAGCATCCTTGCGTGCCCAACCAAGTATTCGAGCTTTCGATATCGCGTATTCAGCGTTGCTTGAACGGAGATCGACGAGTTCGCTCCGATGAGCGGTTCCCGGTAAACACTGCAGTCGTGTGAGCGAGTTTTCGGCGGACTGACCCGGGCCCGGGCCCACAAAACTGCCGCGGTTGAAAGTGAAAAATTCTGGCATGGCGTTTTTATCAATGACTGGACCGCTGCCGAATTGATGCTAAAATTGATGCATAAAGGCATCAACGGAGTCATCATGCGTACTACTGTTACCGTCGACGACGCGCTCTATGCGCGCGCACTCGAACTCGCCGAGCCGGGCACGTCGCCGGCCGACCTGTTCCGGGCTGCACTCGAAACGTTCGTGCGTGTCCAGGCCGGACAACGCCTAGCCGCGCTTGGCGGTCGCGCCCCGGACATGCCGGATGTGCCACGCCGTAACCCGGAGGCGGCTACCCGATGAGCGTTCTGATCGACACATCGGTCTGGGTCGAGCATTTCCGGCGACCGCTACCAGCGCTTATCCAGCTGCTGCGTGTCGATGACGTCTTGACGCATCCATTGGTGATACTCGAGCTGACGTGCGGGACGCCCCCCGAACCGCGGGCCCGAACGCTGGGATATCTCGCGTTATTGCGCCAAACGCGGCTCGCGACGCCAGCCGAAGTAGCGGACTGGATCGAGCGGGAACGGCTGTATGGGCGCGGATGCGGCGCAGTGGATTGCACGCTGCTGGCGTCGGTGCTGTTGACCCCGAGCACGTGGCTCTGGACGCGCGATCGGCGGCTCGCCCAACTGGCGGAGCAATTCGGGGTTCATTACTTACCGCCTGACCTGCATTGAGCGAAGCCAGTGCCTATGGCTTCCAGTTCGATGTCTCCCCGGTCAGGCTCTATTGCCGCTTCTTGAGTCGCTCCTTCGCATCGCCGAATGATGCCTGTGTCTTGCCGACGATCTGTTCGGCCTTGCCCGTCAATCTGTCCGTTGGATTTCCCACGACCTTGCCAACCAGTTCCTTCAGTTTGCCCTTTGCTTCCCTGAGGCGGCCCTTTACTTGATCTTTGTTCATGAGTTGCTCCTTGAAACTGACGGATGCAGGAACTGCGAATTCCGGTCCGGCACGCTGAGCGAATCGCGATGAAAACGTCGGTGCAGGCACGGCGCTTGCGTCGCCCGAAGCGTTCGCGCTTGTGGCCAGCGAGTTGACGGTCGAAGGCTGGACGCTCGCCAGGCTCGCGCGTCGGAAGCGGGTGGCGGAGGCAAGGCAGGCTGTGGCCACTCGTTGCCAATCTTGCGGAGGAAGCATGAATATCGTCACTAGCGCCGGCCCGCTGGTTTCGCTGATCGCCGGCATTCTCATCCTCGTGGTACCGCGCCTGCTGAATTACATCGTTGCGCTCTACCTGATCATCATCGGGCTGCTCGGTCTGTTCGGCGGACGTATCCATTGAATTGACATGAGCACGAGATAGCCGGTTACGGACGCGCATCAGTCCATCGTGACGCCATGCGTCGGTCCGCGGCTGCGAACACCGCCAGCGCAATGAGCAACACCTATGCCGCCTGCATATGGATGAGTGACCGGGAGAACGACGAATCGCGCGTCCTTCCTCGATGCTATGATTCGCCGCCTCTGCGCCGGCGGCCTGGTGCGGAGAACCGTGATGCCGACAAGTGCGCACGTCTTCTCGCAAGGCCGCGCAGGGGCCGGCCCTTCGGATCGAAGCGAATTCGACCCGACATCGGCATGGCAGGAACGGGGGATTTTCACGCCCCTCGATCGCAAATTCGATTCCCCCTGGTCAGACTTTTCCCCGTTTCCCTCCATTTCGTTTCAATTCGATGTAAGTGTTCCTTTGTCGGATCGGAACCGAAATGACGAGTGCGTCGTATACCTCGTCCGCAAGTGGTTTCGCTTCGCATCATCATGCTCTGCACTCCTTCCCTTTAAGCGTCGCACTGTGCCTCGAAGCGATTGCATGTCAAATCCGCAGCGACGATGACGTCGTGCGTGCGGCCACCGGATCGGTGCTGGCTACGAAGCAACGCGGGGGGCGTGGTTGAAATGGCAACGAAGCGCCGCCGCTCCGTATGGGAACGAATCGTGCGCGTTCTCGGGTATTGAATGGAGGACAGCGCTATGAAGCCCATGACCATTGCAAACCGCCGAATTCTGGCGACACTCGTGGCAGGCGGCGCACTCGTCGCGGCCGGCACGGCCTTCGCGCAAACCTACGTCGTACCGCCACCGCGGTACGAAGAGCCCGCCCCGGCGCCGGGTGTGTCGGTCACGATTGGCATGCACGGCGACCGCTACTGGGACGGCCATCGTTACTGGGAGCACGAGGCGTGGATGCATCGTCATCCACGTGAACGTGATCCGTGGCGCGAACACGAACACGAGCATGAACACATGCACGAACACGAGTATCGTGAATAGTGAAGTGCGGCTACCCGAAGCGGCAGAGGCCTCTCCAGCTTGACACGCTCGTTGCTTGCGCACGGACTTGCCTGATCGCTTCGGACCATTTCAGTCCTGGTTCGTGCGCACGGCGATTCGTCGTCCATCGCGTTCGCTGAACGACCTGCCGAAGGTCGAGCAAGTGGCGCGCGTGGTCGGCATGCACGAAAGTGCCTGTCTCGCGCGTTTCGCGGCAACCTCGGACCGACAATATTCGTGTCTCCGCGGTACGAGCGCCCGCGAATCGCGCGGTATCAGCCGGATTGGATCCGACGTCGCCCGCCATTGCGGCACGCACTCACGACGATCGCGTGAAGTAACGCTGTGCCAAGGCGACCCAGTAGCGAACGCCGGCCGGAATGATGTCGTCGTTGAAATCGTACGTCGGGTGATGCAGCGCCGGCGCGGCCGCTCCCGCCGGCGCGTTGCCGATCAGCACGTACGCGCCCGGGCGCTCCTCCAGCATGAAGCCGAAGTCTTCGGACGTCATGTTCGGCGGCACGTCGGGGTGAAGGCGCTCGTCTCCGAACGTGTCGCGAATCACAGCTTCGCAGAGTGCGGTCTCGGCCGGCGTGTTGACCGTCGCCGGATAGTACTGAAAGAACTCGACGTCGACGTGCGCGCCATAAGCCGCGGCCAGCCCTTCGCACACGAGCCGGACGTCGCGCTGCAGTTGTTGCTGCAGTGCCGACGACAGCGTGCGGATCGTCCCGCGCAACTCGGCGCTGTCCGGAATGACGTTGTCCGTCGTGCCCGCATGGAACATGCAGACGGAAATGACGGCGGGGTCCACCGGATCCTTGTGCCGCGCGGCAATGGTCTGACACTGCAGCACCATCGAACACGCGAGCGGCACGGGGTCGATGCCCAGGTGCGGCTGCGCCGCATGCGCGCCCTTGCCCGTCACCGTGATCCTGAATCGGCATCCGGCCGCCATGATGGCGCCGGTGCGCAACCCGAACTGCCCGGCCGGCAAACCGGGCCAGTTGTGCATGCCGAACACGGCTTGCGTCGGACATTGCTCGAACAGCCCGTCGTCGATCATCTTGCGCGCGCCCGCGCCGCCCTCTTCCCCGGGCTGAAACACGAAATGCACGGTGCCCGGCAACTGCGGCAGGTCTTTCAGGATGCGCGCGGCGCCGAGCAGCATGACGGTATGCCCGTCATGCCCGCACGCATGCATGACGCCTTGCGCGCCCGATACGTGCGCGAAGTCGTTGGCCTCCTGGATCGGCAGCGCATCCAGGTCCGCGCGGAGCACGATTCCGCGGCCCGGGTCCGCGCCCGGCAGGCTCGCGACGACACCCGTGCCGCCCAGCCCGCGCGACACCGCATAGCCGAGATCTTCAAGCTCGCGGGCGACGACGTCGGCCGTCCTGTATTCCTCGAACCGCAACTCGGGATGCGCATGCAGGTCGCGACGCAAGGTCGCCCAGTGTGCGCAATGTGCTTTCAGGGACGTCTCGGGGAGGTCGGGGTTATCCAATGTCGGCACCTTCGGAAAGTAGACGGCTTCCATTCTGTACTGCGGCCGCGCTCGCGCGCAGCGGCTGCGTCAATCGCCAAAACCCACGATCGACTTGACCTCCATGTACTCCTCCATCCCTTCGATCCCGTACTCGCGGCCGTTGCCCGACTGCTTGTACCCGCCGAACGGCGCCTGAGGATCCCACGCCGGGTAGTTCAGATGGACCTGACCCGAGCGCAGGCGCGCGGCCACCGCGCGCACGCGCTCCTTGTCGGTGCCCTGCACATGTGCGCCGAGCCCATAGACCGTGTCGTTCGCGATGGCGACGGCCTCGTCGACGGTATCGTAAGGCAGGATCGCGAGGACCGGACCGAAGATCTCCTGCTGCGCGATCGCCATGTCGGTGCGGACGTCGGAAAACACGGTCGGCCGCGCATAAAAGCCGCGGTCGAATGCCGCCGGCCGCCCGGGGCCGCCGGCGATCAGCTTCGCCCGTTCGTCGAGGCCCGCGTCGATCATCTGCGCGACCCGGCCAAATTGCGCGCGATTGGCCAGCGGACCATGCGTCGTCGTGTCGGCGAACGGATCGCCGACGACCAGTTGCTGCGTTGCCGCGACGGCCAGCGCCTCGACGCGGCCCAGCACGCTGCGCGGCACGATCATCCGGGTCGGCGCGCTGCACGACTGGCCCATGTTGCGGAACGCGGCGGCAACGCCCGGCGCGATGGCGCGCGACAGGTCCGCATCGGGCAATACGATGTTCGGCGACTTGCCGCCAAGCTCCTGCGCGACGCGCTTGACGGTCGGCGCCGCGGCCTGCGCGACCAGCACGCCGGCACGCGTCGAGCCGGTGATCGACACCATGTCGACCTCCGGGTGCGACGCGAGCGCCGCGCCCACTTCGGTTCCGCTGCCGCTCACCAGGTTGAACACGCCGGCGGGCACGCCCGCATCGGCGATCACTTCGGCAAACAGCAACGCGCTGAGCGGCGACAGCTCGCTGGGTTTCAACACCACCGTGCAGCCTGCCGCGAGCGCCGGGCCGACCTTCGCCGTGATTTGATAGATCGGCCAGTTCCACGGTGTGATCAGCGCGCACACGCCGATCGGCTCGCGCACGATCGCGGTCGTCCCGCGCCGTGTCAGGAACGGGTAACTGGCCAGATTGTCGCGAGCGACGCGGATATGTTCGGCCGCGAGCGGCACATGGGCGCCGCGTGCGTAATTGATCGGCGCGCCCATTTCCATCGCGAGTGCGAGCGCGAAACGTTCGGCACGCTCCAGCATCAACGCGTGAACGCGGTCGAGCAGTGCGGCGCGTTGCTGCGGCGAAGTCGCGGCCCAGCGCTCGAAAGCATTGCGCGCGGCCTGCACCGCGCGGTCGGCGTCGCGTGCATTGCCGAGCGGGATCTCGCACAGCGTGTCTTCGGTGGACGGGCTGACGACCGCGAACCGGTCGCCGCCGTCAGGCAAGACCCAGTCGCCGTCGATGAAGAAGCGCTCCAGCCTGCCGGCTTCCATCAGGTGACGAACCGGTGAATCGATGGGTGAATGCATTGCGGGGTGTCCTTGAATCGATACCATGCGCCGGCGAACGGCGGAAGCCCGGAGGCCGCCACCGTCGTCCGCGAGACGGCCTCACACTAGAAATCGGCAACCTTGCCCCAGGCGGAATCGGCGAACCGGCCCGGCTGATACGGTACCGGGTCCACGATCGGCGGCGCCCCGGTGGCGAGATCCGCGATCAGGTGACCGGCGCCGGGGCCGATGCCGAAACCGTGTCCGGAAAAGCCCGCCGCCAGGATCAATCCCGGCACGCCCGGCACTTCGCCGATACCCGGGACGCCGTCCGGCGTGCTGTCGACGTACCCGGCCCATGCGTGCGTGATCGTGGCTTCGCGCAGTTCGGGCAGCAGTTCGACGGCACGACGATAGGTTTCGGTGACGGTCGGCATGTCGGGCTTCGGATCGAGGATGCGCACCGCCTCCATCGGGGTCGGCGCATCGAGCCGCCACCGCTTGAGCGTTTCGTGGCCGCCGCGCATGCCCTCGAGGCCGCCCGGCAGCAGATTGCGCCAGCGCTTCGCGAACATCGGCACGAACTGCGGGGCGAACCGCAGGAACTGCGGCGTCACGTCCACGCGCGCGCGGCCGCTGATGGCCAGTGCGTAGCGTCCGTCGTCGCGGCGCGTGACGGACACGCCGGAGGTGTACAGCGCATCCGGCAAGCGCTGTTCGACGGGCGACACGCTCAGGATCGACTGACGGATCGACGCCTGCGGAAAGCGGATGCCGAGCTGGCGGCAGAACGACGACGCCCACGCGCCGCCGGCGAGCACGACCGTCTTCGTCCTGATGACGCCGGCCTCGGTGACCACGCCGCCGACGCGCCCGCCCTCGAGTTCGATCCCGCGCGCAGCACAGTGCTGGTGGACGCTGCCGCCCAGCTTCATCAGTGCTGCCGCCACGGCCGGCGCGGCCTTGCCCGGGTCGGCCGTGCCGTCGGTCGGCGAGAACACGCCGCCCTTCCACTGCCGGCCCGTCACGCGCCCGCGCTCGCCGGCCTGCTTGCTGTCGAGCATGTACGTCGTCACGCCCGCGGTCTTCGCGAAGTCGCCCCAGCTGGCCCAGCGGGACAGCTCGGCCTCGTCATTGCTCAGATACAGCAGCCCGCAGCGATGAAAGCCCGTGTCTTCGCCGGATTCGGCGGCGAATCGTTCCCACAGGTCGATGCTCTTGCTCGCCATCGGCAATTCGCGCGCGTCGCGGTTCTGCTGCCGGCACCAGCCCCAGTTGCGGCTCGACTGCTCGGCACCGATGCGGCCCTTCTCGACCAGCGCGACCGACATGCCGCGCCGGGCGAGGTAGTACGCGGTAAAGACGCCGATGATGCCGCCGCCGATCACGACGACGTCGGCCGAGGCCGGCAGCGTGGGCGAGGTTTCGATAAGGCGCAGCGGAGGGGACATGGTCAGTCTCGTTCGGTAGATACGTGGACGTTCTGCACGACGTAGAATTTCGCCACGCGCTCGCTGCTTTCCCACCCGATCGACGCGCCGCGCGGCACGAACAGCGCGTCGCCGGCGCCGAGCGACAGCACGCTGCCGTCGGGCGCCGCGAACCGGACGCTGCCGGCCAGCAGGAGCATGAACTCGTTCACGCGATGCGGGCGAACGATCCGGTGATACGGCGTCGAATCCCACGTGCCCGCGCAGTACGCGGCGCCGTCGTCGACGAACACGTTGTCGCTGCGGCATTGCGGCGCGGGGCCGAGCAGGACCTCCGGCGGCAGCGTCGCGGACGGCTTGAAGTCGGCGTCGGCGCGCAGCGCGAACACGCCGCGCTTCGTCGGTGTCGCGCACGCGGCCGCGCAGAACGTGAACAGCACGCGCGATGCCGCGGTGACGCGCAGCGCCGTGCCGCCGCCGATCACGGCCCCTTCTCCCGGGCCCAGCACGAGCGGTGCGGCGCCGGCCGCTTCGAGCGTCAGCTCGCCTTCGATGATCGCGATGGTTTCGATGTGCGGAAAGCTCGCCACGTCGAGTTCGCCGGCGAAGGCGATACGTCCGGCGGCCATCGCGTCGGGCCCTTCCCAGGCGATCTCCCGATGGCGCGCGAACGGATCGTTCGCGCCGAACGCCTGCTGGCGAAACGCGGTTGACGAAGGTGCGCCGTCGGCACGGTGCAACACGAAAGCTGCGGTCATTTCTGCTCCTGTGCAGTGCGCGGCGGCCGGGTTGAAAACCGTCGCGCGATATCGGAAATGGTCGTTCGCCGGCGCGCTCGCCGGCCATCCGTCAGGCGTGCCCGTCGCCGTTGCGCCTACGCGGCGTGACACGACGCTGCGCGGCGCTCGGTGTGCGGGCGCATCGAAGACGGTCGCGCAGGCGTGCCCGGCCGCGCGACCACGTAATCGCGCGGCGTGATCCCGAGTACCCGCCGGAAATGCCGGCACAGGTGGCTCTGATCGAAGAAGCCGACCTCGGTCGCGACGACCGAAGGCGCGAGGCCGGAGCGCAGCAAGTCCTGCGCACGCCGCACGCGCACGAGGCACAGATACCGGTGCGGCGACAACCCGACTTCGCCGCGAAAGCGTGCGGTGAAACGCGACACGCTCAATCCGGCCACCGCCGCGAGCGTGTCGAGGTTCAGCGGCTGCGCGAACGACGCATCGATCGTGCGCAGCACGTCGCCGATCGCCGGCGATACGGGCTGCGGAACACGCGGTGCGCGAGGCGTCGCGCCTTCGTCCGCGTCGTGGAACGGAGTGACCATGCTCGCCGTCCTCATGCGGCCGCCTGCGCGTCAGCGCGCGGCGCGGCGCCGGGCGCGCCCGGCCCGGCCATCGTGTCGCCGCCGGTCCCGTCGCGGCGGCCGTTGCCGGCGGCGAGCGGGCAAACGAATCGTGCGGTCATATCCAATCCTCCGGGGGCAGTCGCTTCAGTGCAGGAAATCCTGGATCCGGTAATACGCGCCGACGATCGGCAGAAACCACGCGTGCCCGAAATGGCCGGGCATCGCCGGCCATTCGAGGTCGCGCCACGGATTCGACGCGGCGGCGCCGTACAGCACGTCGGCCATCACGCGGCCCATGTGCACCGACATCTGCACGCCGTGGCCGCTGTAGCCCATCGAGTAATAGAGCCCGTCGTGCTGGCCCGCGCGCGGCAGCCGGTCGGCGGTGATGTCCACCAGCCCGCCCCAGCAGTAATCGAGCCGCACCTTGGCCAGTTCCGGGAAATACCCGGCCATGCCGGCGCGCAGGATGTCGCCGCTTTTCGCGTCGGAGCGCGGGCTCGACATCGCGAAGCGCGCGCGGCCGCCGAACAGCAGCCGGTTGTCGGGCGTCACGCGGAAGTAGTTGCCGATCTGGCGCGACGTCACGTAGGCGCGGCGCTGCGGGAACAGCCGGTTCAACTGTGCGTCGGGCAGCGGCTCGGTCACGACGATGAAGCTGCCGACCGGCGCGATACGCCGCCGGAACCAGCCGAACGGGCCGTGCTGCGATGCGCCGGTCGCGACCAGCACGCGATCGGCGACGATCCTGCCGCGCGTGCAGGTGATCGCGTGGCGCTCGCCGTCGAGCCGCTCGAGCTGCGTGACGGCCGCATGCTCGTACACGCGTGCGCCGGCGCGCACGGCTGCCTGCGCAAGCCCGACGCCGAACTTGCCCATGTGCATCTGCGCGCCGTTGCGCTGCAGGAGTCCGCCGTAGAAACCGTCGGAAGCGACTTCGTCGCGAATCCGCGCCGGCTCGATCAGTTCGATGTCCGGATCGACATCGCGGCGCAACGCGTCGAAGGTCTTTTCGAGCCCCGCGAAATGCTGCGGCTTCGCGGCGAGCTTCAGCTTGCCCGCCCGCCGGAAATCGCAGTCGATCGCGTGCTCGACGACGATCGTCTCGACGCTCTTCACCGCGCTTTCGTACGCGCGATAGAACTGCTTCGCCGGCTCCGCGCCGATGCGCGCGGCCAGCGACGCGTAATCCTGCGCGACGCCCGTGTTGCACTGGCCGCCGTTGCGGCCGGACGCTTCGCCCGCGACCTGCGCGGCTTCGAGCACGACCACCGATACGCTGCGCTGCGCGAGCGCCAGCGCCGCCGACAGGCCGGTGAAGCCGCCGCCGATCACGACCACGTCGGCCCGCCCTTCGACGGGCCCTTCGCAGCCGGCGCGAAACGCGGGGCGGGTATCCAGCCAGTACGATTCGAATTTCATCGGATTCTTCTCGAGCATGTCGGCGACGACGATCGGCGGCCGTTCATGGGAAATCATTTAATCACCATCAAAAACCGCAGTTGCCGCGTATTCGCGCGCGGCACGCGCACAAAGCGCCGTTTTGCGCGACCGCCGCAGCAGACTATGCGGTGCGCCGTTCGCCGCTTCACTTGCCACGTCGTGCGCGGCGAACTTCCGGCGTGTCGCGCGCTACAGCTGCACCGGCTGCTCGGGCGCGGCACCCTCCGGCGCCGGTTCCGCCTGGAAGCGCGCGAGGTCTTCCTCGCTGCGATGGCACAGCACCTGCGCGCCGTTGCCGAGCGTGCGCAGCGCCGGTGCCGTCCGGTTGCAGACGCCGTCCACGCGCATCGCGCAGCGCGACAGGAACGGACACAGCTCGGCCTCGTTCTCGCGTTCGCCGATCGGCACCAGCGGCCGGTGGCAACGCTCGGCCGCATCGTCGAGCCAGCCCGCGCGCAGCTCCGGCGCGGACGACACCAGCAGATGCGAATACGGGTGATAAGGCGGCGCGCACAGCGCGTCGCGGCTACCGGTTTCGACACGGCGGCCCGCGTACAGCACGACGATGTCGTCGCTGATCGCGCGCACCTTCGCGATGTCGTGCGTGATGAACACGTACGACACGCCGAGCTTCGCCTGCAGGTCGCGCAGCAGATCCATGATCGCGGCACCGACGACCGTATCGAGTGCCGACGTGACTTCGTCGCACAGGATCAGGTCGGGCTCGGCCGCGAGCGCGCGCGCGAGGTTCACGCGCTGCTTCTGCCCGCCGGACAGCTCGCCGGTACGCCGCGAGGCCACCGCGGGCGGCAGCCGCACGAGTTCGAGCAGCTCGGCGACGCGCTGCCGCGCACGCGCGCCCTTGATCCCGTGGTAAAACGCGAGCGGCCGCGCGAGCGTGCGCTCGACGGTATGCACCGGGTTGAGCGCGGTATCGGCGTTCTGGAACACGATCTGCACGCGGCGGTGCTGCTCCTTCGTGCGCTTGGCGATATCGAGCGCGAGCGGCTCGCCGTCGAGCAGAATCTTCCCGGCCGCCGCCGGGACCAGGCCCGCGATCACCTTGGCGAGCGTCGTCTTGCCCGAGCCCGATTCGCCGATCACGCCGACCGTCTGCCCGCGCCCGATGCGCAGGTCGACTTCGTGCAGGATCAGCTTCGCGGGCCAGCCCTTTGCCGTCCGGCCGCCGTAACCGGCGACCGCACCGCGCACGTCGAGCAGCGGCGCCGGTTCGGCCGGCGCCGGTTTCTCGTCGCGTTGCGCATCGTTCGGCGTGACGGCCGCGATCAGGCTCTGCGTGTACGGGTGCACCGGCGCATGCAGGATCTGCTCGGTCGCGCCCGCCTCGCGGATCACGCCGTCGCTCAGCACGACGATCCGGTCGGCCATCTGCGCGACCACCGCCAGATCGTGCGATACGTACACCGCGCTCATCCCGCAGCGCCGGATCACGCTCTTGAACGCCTGCAGCACGTCGATCTGCGTGGTCACGTCGAGCGCGGTGGTCGGCTCGTCGAGGATCACGAGCTCCGGATCGGTGATCAGCGCCATCGCGGCCATCAGCCGCTGCAACTGGCCGCCCGACACCTGGTGCGGATAACGCTTGCCGATCGTCTCGGGCTCCGGCAGCGCGAGCGCGCGGAACAGCTCGACCGCCTTCGCCTGCGCGTCGCGCTTCGTCATCGTCTTGTGGATCAGCGCGCTCTCGATCACCTGGTCGAGAATCGTGCGCGACGGATTGAACGCGGCGGCCGCGCTCTGTGCGATGTACGCGACCTTCCGACCGCGCAGCGCGGTCAGGCCTTGCGCGGACAGCGTGCAGACGTCCGTGCCGCCGATCTTCACCGAGCCGCCGGCGATCCGGCAGCCGGTGCGCGCATGGCCCATCAGCGACAGCGCGATCGTCGTCTTGCCGGAGCCCGATTCGCCGATCAGCGCGAGCACCTCGCCGCGCCCGATCTCGAAGTCGACGCCGTGGACGATCGTCGTTTCCTCGCCGCCCGGCCGGCCGCCGACCACGCGCAGCCCGCGCACCTCGACGAGCGGAGTCGATTCATCTCGCATCAGTGTTCTCCCGCGGCCGCGGCCGCGCCCTTGCGGCGGCCGCGATGCGGCAGGCCGTCGATCAACAGGTTGACGCCCACCGTCAGGATCGCGATCGCGACCGCAGGCATGATCGCGACGGCCGAGCCGTCGCCGAGGCTCGCGATGTTCTCGCGCACGAGCGAGCCGAGGTCCGCGTACGGCGGCTGCACGCCGAGCCCGAGAAAGCTCAGGCCGCTCAGCAGCAGCACGACGAACGTGAAGCGCAGCCCGGTATCGGCGAGCATCGGATGGATCATGTTCGGCAGCATCTCGACGCACGCGATGTACAGCGCGCTCTCGCCGCGCGCCCGCGCCACCTGCACGAATTCGAGCGTGCTGATGTTGACCGCCAGCGCGCGTGCGATCCGGTACGAGCCCGGCATGTAGCTGACCGCGGCGGTCAGGACCAGCAGCGGCAGCGACGAGCCGAAGGCCGCGACGAACATCAGCGCGAACATCTTCGACGGAATCGACGTGAGCGCATCGAGCAGCCGGCTCATCGTCTCGTCGACCGCGCGGCCCGACACGGTCGCGAGCAGCCCGAGCGTCGTGCCGGTCAGCGCGGCGAGCAGCACGGCCGCGAGCGCGAGCAGCACGGTCAGCCGCGTGCCGTACAGGATCCGGCTCAGCATGTCGCGGCCGAGGAAGTCGGCGCCGAACGGCAGCTTCGCGCTGAACGGCGCGAACACGTCCGGCGTGACGATCGCGCCGACGTCGTGCGGCGCGAGCAGCGGCGCGAACACCGCGATGAACAGCATCAGGCCGACCATCGACAGGCCGATGCGGCCGCCGGTCGTCAGTCTGATGCGCGCGGCGCGGCGCTTGCGCGGCTGGTCGGGGGACGGCGCGGCGGGCGGCGTCGCGCTTCCCGACGGCGAGCGCGGTTCGCCTGACGGCGGCAGCGCGGTGCTGCGATGAACGGGTTCGGTCGGGTGCATGGTCGGCATCTCGGAAGGTGGGCGGGACGCTCAGGTCCGCAATCTCGGGTTCGACACGATCGAGCAGAGGTCGGCGAACAGCACGAGCGTCAGGTAGGCGACGCAGAAGATCAGCGTGCAGGCCTGGACCAGCGGGAAATCGCGATTGCCGACCGCATCGACCATCAGGCTCGCGAGGCCCGGATAGTTGAAGATCGTCTCGACGACGATCACGCCGCCGAGCAGGTACGACAGGCTCAGCGCGATCGCATTGGCGATCGGCCCGATCGCGTTCGGCAGCGCATGGCGCAGCACGACGCGCGCGGGGCTCGCGCCCTTGAGCACGGCCATCTCGACATACGACGCGCTCAACTGCTCGATCACCGCGGCGCGCGTCATCCGCGCCATCTGCGCGATCACGACCGCGCACAGCGTCAGCACCGGCATCGCGTACGCGCGCAGGAAATCGTGCAGGCTCTCGATCGGGCCGCTGTACGACAGCGCGGACAGCCAGTGCAGCTTCACGGCGAGCACGAGCACGGCGACCGTCGCGATCAGGAACTCCGGCGTCGCGACGAGCGCGAGCGTGCCGAGGCTGATCACGCGGTCGACCACCGACTCGCGCTTGACCGCGGCGAGGATGCCGAGCAGCAGCGCGATCGGCACCGACACCGCGGTCGTGATCGCCGCGAGCGCGAGCGACTTCGGCAGGCGCCCGCCGATCATCGCCGACACCGGCATGTCGCCGGACAGCGAACGGCCGAAATCGCCGTGCAGCAGCCCGGTGAGCCAGTTCAGGTAGCGCACGTGGGCCGGCATGTCGAGGCCGAACTGCTGGCGCAGCGCGGCGACCGTCTCGGGCGTCGCCGACTGGCCGAGCGCGGCCTGCGCGGCATCGCCCGGCAGCAGGTTCGTGATCGTGAAGATGATCGCGGACACGATCAGCAGCGTCAGCGCGGTGACCGCGATGCGCCGGCCGATCAGTCCAAGCAGGATTCGATTCATGAAACTTCACTCCCGTAGAGGCCGCGTGCGGCCGGCGCGGCAATCCGCACCGGCCGCACGGCGGCGGCACGCGCAGGCGTCAGGCGTTCCACCACACGTGCTCGGCGAACATGAAGCCCATCATCCCGCCGGTCGGGATCGAGCCGAGGCCCGCGATCCGCTTGTCGTAGCCGTCGAGGAAGCTGATGAAGGCCGGGATGCCGACCCTGCACTGCTGCGCGACGAGCACCTGCATGTCGCCGTACATCTGCTTGCGCTTCGCGTCGTCGGTTTCCGAGCGCGCGGCGAGCAGCAGCTGGTCGAACTTCGGGTTCTTCCAGCCCGACTCGTTCCACGGCGCGTCCGACTTGAAGAACTGCGTGAACAGCACGTCGGCGCTCGAACGCGGGTTGATGTTGCCGAAGCCGAGCGGATGCTTCATCCAGTGATTCGACCAGTAGCCGTCCGCCGACACGCGGTTCACCTGCAGGTTCAGCCCGATCTTCTGGCCGGCCTGCTGCAGCAGCACGGCCATCTCGATCGACCCGTTCGCGTCGGAGGTCGCATAGATCGGCGGCAGCGCGGCGCCCAGCGCGCCCGCCTTCTGGAACAGGAACTTCGCCTTGTCCGGATCGTACGGCCGCTGCGGCAGCGACGCGTTGAAGTAGCGATGCCCCGGCGGGATCGGCTGGTCGTTGCCGATCACCGCGTAGCCGCGGAACACCGCCGAGCGGATCTGCTCGCGATTGAACAGGTACTTCATCCCTTCGACGAAATCGGGGTTCGCGACGATCGGGTTGTCGCTGCGCATGATCAGGTCGGTATAGAGCCCCGACTTGGTTTCCTGCAGCGCATAGCCCGGCGTCGACGCGACCCGCTGCGTCGAGCGCGGATCGATCGCGTTGATCAGGTGCACGTCGCCCGACAGCAGCGCGTTCAGGCGCGCGGCGCTGTCGCTGATGCCGATCAGCTCGATCTCGTCGAGGTACGGCATCCCCGGCTTGAAGTAGCTGTCGTTGCGCACGCCGACGGTCGACACGCCCGGCTTGAACGACTTCAGCTTGTACGGGCCGCAACCGATGCCGGTGCTGAAATCGGTCGTGCCGTCCTTGACGATCACGAGTTGCGGCGTCGCGAGGATCACCGGCAGATCGGCATTCGCGCTCGCGAGCACGAGCGTGACCTCGTCCGGGCCGCTCGCCTTCGCGTCGGCGAACTGATCGGCGAGCGGCTTGACCTTCGACGCGGTGGCCGCGTTCTTGTGGCGCATCAGCGAGTACACCACGTCGGCCGGCGTGACCGGTTTCCCGTCGTGGAACGTGACGCCCTTGCGCAGCTTGATGATCCACGTCTTCGCGTCGGTCGTCTGCAACGACTGGGCGAGATTCATCTGCGGCGTCAGGCTCGCATCGAGCTGCGTGAGGCCGCTGTAGAACATGAAGAAACGAATGTAGTCGGCGCCCGTCGAGCCCTTGGCCGGGTCGAGCGTATCGGCCGTCGAGCCCGATTCGTTCGCAACCCGAATCTTGCCGCCGCGCTTGGGCGCGGGTGCCGCAAACGCCGTCCCGGGTTGCATCAGCAGCCCGCCGGCGCCGGCGGCCATCATGCCGCTCGCCGCCATGACCCGCATCATGTCGCGGCGCGTGAAGCCGCCCTTGCTGCCGTTGTCGATATCGTCGCTCATCCGAACTGCTCCTGACTGTGGAAAGTGGGTCCTGGGGTCCAGCGTGGTTCGAGAATTCCGTCGTGCCCGTGTGCTGGTCGCGGGCGCGACGTCGTGCGCATTGAGTTCATTTAAGCATCGCCAAAATGCGGGTTATCGCGATTCGGGGCGGCTGCACGATACGATTCGACCGTTTTGGACCGCCCGCGCAGCATGATTTGCTGCGTGACCACGCGTACCGCCATGCGCTCGATGCCGCGTCGCGACCACTGCGCGATACGTGCGCGACGAAGGAAATCGTAAAGTGATACGCGCGGCAGATTGCGCCGACAAAATTGGCCGCGCGGCATCCGAAACGCGTTCGACACTCGCAAACCGCATGTTTGTGTGGAATGCGCGCTCGCGGCCCGCGGCGCCCGGTACGACCGGAACGTCGCGCGCGCATCGGACGGCGGGCGCCGGCCGCGAGGACGCCTGGCGCATGAAAGGTCAGGAGATTGCCGCGACGTCGAAGCGGCTTTGCCGGACGACGGGCGGACAACAGGGATGCGGCCGGATGATCCGACGCCGGGCGCGAACCCGTGACGGGCCGTCAAGCCGCGACTCCCCGCTGCGACGCGGTCGGCGCCGGCAGGTTGGTGAGCACCACGCCGAACACTTGCCGGCGTGGCGTCAGGAAAACGAGGTGATGGCGTTGCGGGCGGGTGCGCACGCGGCGGTCAGCGGTCAGCTGTCGGGCGGTCAGGCGGTCAGGCGGTCAGACGTCGAGCAATCAGGCAGTCGGGCAGTCACGCAGTCACGCAGTCACGCAGTCACGCAGTCACGCAGTCACGCAGTCAGAGTCAGACAGTCGAGCAATCAAGCCGTCAGCCTGAACACCGACACGGCGGCCCTCAACCGTGCCGCCTGTTCATCCAGCGAGGACGCGGCCGCGGCGGCCTGCTCCACCAGCGCGGCATTCTGCTGGGTCACTTCGTCCATCTGCGCGACCGCCAGGCCGATCTGTTCGATGCCGGTACTTTGCTCGGCGGATGCCGCGGTAATCTCGCCCATGATGTCGGCGACCCGGTCGATCGACCGGACGATCTCCGTCATGCGCGCGCCGGCCGTCTCGACGAGCCGGCTGCCGCTGCCGACCCGCTCGACCGACGCCTCGATCAATCCCTTGATGTCTTTCGCGGCCGCCGCGCTGCGTTGCGCGAGCGAGCGGACCTCCGCGGCCACGACCGCGAACCCGCGCCCTTCCTCGCCGGCCCGCGCGGCTTCGACCGCGGCATTGAGCGCGAGAATGTTGGTCTGGAACGCGATGCTCTCGATCACGACGGTAATGTCGGCGATCCGCACCGATCCGTCCGAAATCTGCCGCATCGTTTCGACGACTTCCCGCACGGCGGCGCCGCCGAGTTCGGTCGCCTCCTTCGCGTGGGTCACGAGCGCATTCGCCTGACGTGCATTGTCGGCATTCTGTTTGACCGTCGACGTGATCTGTTCCATGCTGGCGGCCGTTTGCTGCAGCGACGCGGCCTGTTCCTCCGTGCGCTGGGACAGGTCCAGGTTGCCTTGCGCGATCTCGCCGGTGCCGACGGCGATCGAGCGGGTCGTGGTCTGGATGTCGGCGATGGTTTCGGTGAGTCGCGCCTTCATGTCGCCGAGCGCGACGAGCAGGCTGCCCGGCGCGGCGTGCGCCGTATCGAACTGCACGTCCAGTTCGCCGGCGGCGATGCGGGCCGCGATCCCGGCCGCCTGCGCGGGCTCGCCGCCCAGCGTCCGCCGGACGCTGCGCAACACCCCCCACGCGATCGCCGCGAGCGCCGCGGCGATGACGAGCGTGATGGCGCCGAGCACCTGCGCGAGCCGCGCAAACGCCGCGTTGATGTCGTCGTAGAAGAATCCGGTGCCGATCCACCAGTCCCAGTCCGGAACGGCGACCACGCCCTGCAGTTTCGGCTCCACGTCCGCGTCCGGGCTGCGCTTGATCAGCACGTCGACGAGCGCGAAATGCGCCTGGGCCATTCCGGCGCGGTACGCCTCGCTGTCGGTCAGGCCGCTGGTCGTGCGGTTGCCCTTCGCGCGGGTGCCGATGAACTTCGCGTTCGGATGCACGAGGTTGACGCCGTCGGACGTCGTCACCCAGTAGTAGCTCTTCGAATTCGCATTGAGCGCGGACAACGCGGCCTTGGCCTGCTGCTGGGCCTGCTCCCGGGTGAGCGTTCCGCTCGCCTGCATCGCGCGATACGAGTCGACCAGATGCTCGGCTTTGGTCAGCAGGATGACGATCTCGTCACGCCGGCTGTCGATCAGCGCGTCGCGCAGCGTGTGCAGCGACATCGCGGCGAGCAATGCAACGCCGAGCAGCGCCGCGACGACGAGCATCAGCAGTTTCGTGGACAACTTCATGCGGGGGGCCTCGCGATATTAACCGTTCGGTACATATATCGGCTCGGACGGCCCCGCCTTGAATGGCGCCGTATCGGTAATTACCCTCGGTTCGTGCGGTGAGCGCACGCGTGAAGCGGCAAGGCCGTCGCGCCCCTCTTGGCCGGTCCTGACAGGCCTGCCGGCACGGCCACGCGCACAGGGCGCGCAGCCGCCCGCCGGCGCGGCGGCGCTTACAGCCCGAGTTGCGTCGCGAGGTGACCGATGTCCGACACCTCGTAATAGTTGTAGAACGGCGTGCCCGGCTCGTGCCCGCGATTGACGAACGCCTTGTGCTTGATGCCGAGATCCTCGGCCGTCATCAGGTCGTAGCGCAGGCTCGACGACACGTGCAGCACGTCCTCGGGCTTGCAGCCGAGCTTGCCGAACATGTATTCGAAGCCCTGCATGCGCGGCTTGTACGACTGCGCCTGCTGCGCGGTGAACACCGCATGGAACGGCGCGCCGAGCTTGTCGACGTTGCTCATGATCTGCTCGTCCATGGCGTTCGACAGGATCACGAGCTTGTACTTCTGCGCGAGCCGCGACAGGCCGGCCGGCACGTCCGGATGCGGGCCCCACGTCGGCACCGCATGATAGAAGCGCTCGGCCTCGGCTTCGTCGAACGGCGTGCCGATGCGCGCGCAGGTGCGCCGGATCGCGTTGACGACGACGTCGCGGTACGGCTTCCACGCCCCGAGCACCTCGTCGAGCCGATAGGCGGCGAACGCGCGCACGAAATCCTCCATCGCGACCGGCGACAGCCGGTCCGCGTAGATCTCGCGCGCCAGGTCCGCCATCTGGAAGCGGGTCAGCGTGCCGTAGCAGTCGAACGTGATGAACTTCGGTTCAAATTGGATCATGGTGAGGTCCTGTCGGTATGAAACCCCGGCAGGGCCGGGGACGGGCTGGGTTCAACGCAATTGAATCAGGGCAAAAAATCCGTCGCGCATCGTTCGACGCCGGTCGAAACGCAGATTCGCCGCGTGTTGCAGGCCGCGGGCAGCACGATCTGCGGCACGGCCGCGCGCGGCGCCGCGGGCCGCCCGGCAGGCTTCGCGCAACCGCGGCGCGCCAACCGCGGCGCGGCTCGCCCGGGCGGCGCCGCTGCAGTTCCATCGTAGTGTCATTCCCACAGCAGAAGCTGTCGGATTGGCGTGCCGCGCCGGCATGAAGCGCGCGTTCGCGCGCGCCGATCGCGCCGGTTTGCGTCGATCTCGCCCGGCCGCCCGCCGTCGCCGGAAAACAGGCGAATCGTCCTATCCGCGCCGCGGTGTCGCTGGCAGAGTCGATATGTCATTCCTACCCATCCGGAGTCCGGCGTGTCCGATCTCAACCCTTCCAGCACGCTCATCTATCGTCCGTTCACCGACACCGACCTGCCCGCCGCGCATCGTCTGTCGGAAGCGGTCAAGTGGCCGCACCGTCTCGACGACTGGCGCTTCGCGCTCCAGCTCGGCCACGGCTTCGTCGCCGAAGACGAAGGCGGCATCGTCGGCACCGCGCTCGGCTGGCGCTTCGGCGACGCGCACGCATCGCTCGGCATGGTGATCGTGTCGCCCGAGCGCCAGAGCCGCGGCATCGGCCGAGAACTGCTCACGCGCGTCGTCGACAGCCTCGGCGCACGCACGATCTTCCTGCATGCGACGCCGTCCGGCGAACCGCTCTACGTGAAATTCGGCTTCGAGGCGATCGGCACGATCGACCAGCACCAGGGTGCCGCGTTCCAGCCGCCGCTGATCTCGCTGCCGCCGGGCGAGCGCCTGCGCCCGCTCGGCACCAACGACGGCCCGCGCCTCGCGGCGCTCGCCTCGCGCGCGGCAGGTTATCCGCGCGACGCGGTGATCGATGCGCTGCTCGGCGTCGCGAACGGGATCGCGCTCGATCGCGACGGCGAACTGCTCGGCTTCGCGCTGTTCCGCCGCTTCGGCCGCGGCCATGTGATCGGCCCGGTGGTCGCGCCCGACGCGCTGCGCGCGCAGGCGCTGATCAGCCACTGGCTCGCGCTGCACGAAGGGATGTTCGTGCGGCTCGACGTGCCGGGCGACAGCGGGCTGTCGGACTGGCTGCAGGGGCTCGGGCTGCCGCGCGTCGACACGGTCGTCGCGATGGCGCGCGGCGCGGCGCCCGCGCGGGACCCGGCGCTGCGCACGTTCGCGATCGTGAACCAGGCGCTCGGCTGAGCGGCACGCGCGATGAGCTTTCTCTACAAGGCCGACCCGGTGCGCGGCGCGCAATGGGCGCAGCGCTTCGCGCAACAGGCGCCCGACCTCCCGTTCCGGATCTGGCCGGACCTCGGCGACCCTGAAACCGTCCGCTATCTCGCCGCCTGGCAGCCGCCCGACGATCCGGCCGCGCTGCTGCCGAATCTCGAAGTCGTGTTCTCCGTCGGCGCCGGCATCGACCAGTTCGACCTGTCGCGCGTGCCCGCGCACATCCCGGTCGTGCGGATGATCGAGCCGGGCATCGTCGAAGGGATGGTCGAGTACGTAACGCAGGCGGTGCTGACGATCCACCGCGACCTGTTCGACTACGCGACGCAGCAGCGCGCGCAGGTGTGGCGCGAGCGGCCGGTGCGCGCGGCCGCGTCGCGGCGCGTCGGCGTGCTCGGGCTCGGCACGCTCGGCCAGGCCGTGCTCGACACGCTGCGGCGCTTCGGCTTCCCGTGCGCCGGCTGGAGCCGCACGCCGCGCACGCTCGACGGCATCGACTGCTACGCGGGGGACGCGGCACTCGACGCGTTCCTCGCCCGCACCGACATCCTGATCTGCCTGCTCCCGCTCACCGACGGCACGCGCGGGCTGCTCGGCGCGCGCGTGTTCGACGCGCTGCCGGCCGGCGCGTCGCTCGTGCAGGTCGGGCGCGGCCCGCAGCTCGACGAGGCCGCGTTGCTCGCGGCGCTCGCGAGCGGCCGGCTCGACAGCGCGATCCTCGACGTGACGAACCCCGAGCCGTTGCCGGCCGGTCACCCGTTCTGGACCCACGCGCGTATCCGGATCACGCCGCACATCGCGAGCGCGACGCGGCCCGATACCGCGGTCGACGCCGTGCTCGCGAACCTCGCGCGCCACCGCGCGGGCCAGCCGATGATCGGCGTCGTCGATCGCGCGCGCGGCTACTGACGCGCGCGCCCGGCCCGGCGGGGCGCGCAGCAGAAAATGCCGAAGCGTCCCGTGCAAACACCGTTTTCATACGTTTCAGGGCGCAAATTGAAGACACGTGCGGATTTCTCGCCCGGTAGCATGAACTCACGCTGACACCCGACGAGAGTCCCTCCCCGCCATGAACCAAGCCGCGCTGATCGAAGCCGATCGTCAACACCTGATCCACCCCGTCGTCAACTACCGCGTGCACGAGGCGCGCGGCGTCACCGTGCTCGACTCCGCGAGCGGCGTGTTCCTGCGCGACGCCGACGGCCATACGCTGCTCGATGCGTTCTCGGGCCTGTGGTGCGTGAACGTCGGCTACGGCCGCGACAGCATCGTGAAGGCCGCCGCCGACCAGATGGCGAAGCTGCCCTACGCGACCGGCTATTTCCATTTCGGCTCGCAACCGGCGATCGAGCTTGCCGAGCGGCTCGCCGCGCTCGCGCCGCCTTCGCTGAACCGCGTGTACTTCACGCTCGGCGGCTCGGACGCGGTCGACTCCGCGGTGCGCTTCATCACGCACTATTTCAACGCGACCGGCCGCCCGTCGAAAAAGCACATGATCGCGCTCGAACGCGGCTATCACGGCTCGTCGTCGATCGGCGCCGGCCTGACCGCGCTGCCGGCGTTCCACCGTCATTTCGACCTGCCGCGCGCGGACCAGCACCACATCCCGTCGCCCTACCCGTACCGCCATCCGCTCGGCGACGATCCGCAGGCGCTGATCGCCGCGTCGGTCGCCGCGCTGGAAGCGAAAGTCGCCGAACTCGGCGCGGACAACGTCGCCGCGTTCTTCTGCGAACCGGTGCAGGGTTCCGGCGGCGTGATCGTGCCGCCGGCCGGCTGGCTGAAGGCGATGCGCGACGCGTGCCGGCGCCTCGGCATCCTGTTCGTCGCCGACGAGGTGATCACCGGCTTCGGCCGCACGGGGCCGCTGTTCGCGTGCGAGACCGAACAGGTCGACCCGGACCTGATGACCGTCGCGAAGGGCCTGACCGCCGGCTACGCGCCGATGGGCGCGGTGCTGATGTCCGACGAAATCTACGAAGGCATCGCGGGCAGCCGCGCGGAGTCGGCCGCGGTCGGTCACGGGCATACGTATTCCGCGCATCCGGTCAGCGCGGCGATCGGCCTCGAGGTGCTGAAGCTCTATCACGAAGGCGGGCTGCTCGCGAACGGCCAGGCGCTGGCGCCGCGCTTCGCGGCGGGGCTCGATGCGCTGCGCGCGCATCCGCTCGTCGGCGACGCGCGTTCGGCCGGCCTGCTCGGCGCGCTCGAGCTGGTAGCCGACAAGGCGCACAAGACGCGCTTCGACCCGGCGCTGAACGTGCCGGACAAGATCGCGGCGGCCGCGTACGCGAACGGCGTGGTGTTTCGCGCGTTCGGCGACGGCGTGCTCGGTTTCGCGCCGGCGCTGAGCTTCACCGCGGGCGAGTTCGACCTGATGTTCGAACGCGTGCGCAAGACGCTCGACGACGTGCTGGCCGACCCGGGCGTGCAGCGCGCGCTCGACGTCGCGCACGCGCAGCCGGCCTGACGGGCCGAGGGAAAGCCGGGCTTGTGGCGGCCATCGTTCGACTCTAAAGTAACCGGACATTCCATTTTTTCCCCTCTCACGTAACCATGACGGACAGCAAGCTGGATCGCATCGACCTGCGCATCCTCTCCCAGTTGCAGAAGCGCGGCCGCATGACCAACGTCGAGCTGGCCGATGCGGTCGGGCTGTCGCCGAGCCCGTGCCTGATCCGCGTGAAGCGGCTCGAGAAGGCCGGCTACATCGGCGGCTACGGCGCGCACATCCAGCTCGAGAAGCTCGGCGACGTGCAGGTCGTGTTCACCGAGGTCACGCTGGCCGACCACCGGCGCGAGGACTTCGACCGCTTCGTCGCGGCGATCCGCAACGTCGACGAGATCGTCGAATGCCACCTCGCGAGCGGCGGCTACGACTATCTGCTGAAGTTCATCACGCGCAGCGTGAGCCATTACCAGACGATCGTCGAAGGGCTGCTCGAGCAGAACATCGGCATCGAGAAGTATTTCAGTTACGTGATCATCAAGTCGCCGTTCGTCAAACGGCACTACCCGCTCGAATCGCTGTTCGGCGAACGGCACTGACCGCGGCACGCGGCACCCTCGAACGCGGCAGCCCGCTGTCCGCGCGGGGTCGTCGCGCGCCGGCGTCGCCGCCGAACCGCCTCACCCAAGGACCTGCCATGCCGCTTACGCTGTCCCGCACCGAACTCGTTCGCACCGCCAACCTGATCGACGGCGCCTGGCGCGACGCGCTCGACGGCCGTCGCTTCGACGTCACCGATCCGGCGACGCTCGACCTCGTTGCCCACGCACCCGACAGCGGCGCCGCCGACGCGCGCGCCGCGACCGACGCGGCCGCACGCGCGCTGCCCGGCTGGCGCGCGACGCCCGCGCGCGAACGCGCCGCGATCCTGCGTGCGTGGCACGCGGCGATCGTCGCGCACACCGACGATCTCGCGAAGCTGATGTCGCGCGAACAGGGCAAGCCGCTCGCCGAAGCGCGCGGCGAAGTCGCCTACGGCGCGTCGTACGTGCAGTGGTTCGCCGAGGAAGCGACGCGCACGTATGGCGACCTGATTCCGCAGCAGCAGCGCGGCAAGCGGTTGAGTGCGGTGAAGGAGCCGATCGGCATCGTCGCCGCGATCACGCCGTGGAATTTCCCGCTCGCGATGATCGCGCGCAAGATCGCGCCCGCGCTCGCGGCCGGCTGCACGGTCGTCGCGAAGCCGGCGGAGGACACGCCGCTCACCGCGCTCGCGCTGGCCTTCCTCGCGCAGGAAGCCGGCGTGCCGCCCGGCGTGCTGAACCTGATCGCCGCGTCGCGCGAACGCGGCATCGACGCGGTGGCCGACTGGCTCGCCGACGGCCGCGTGCGCAAGATCACGTTCACCGGCTCGACGCCCGTCGGCAAGCTGCTCGCACGCGAGTCGGCCGCGACGCTGAAGAAGCTGTCGCTGGAGCTCGGCGGCAATGCGCCGTTCATCGTGTTCGACGATGCCGAACTCGACGCCGCGGTCGACGGGCTGATGGCCGCCAAGTTCCGCAACGGCGGCCAGACCTGCGTGTCGCCGAACCGCGTGTACGTGCAGGCCGGCGTCTACGAGGCCTTCGCCGCGCAGCTCGCCGCGCGCGTTGCCGCGCTGAAGGTTGCGCCTGCAACCGACCCGGCCGCGCAGATCGGCCCGATGATCAACGCGCGCGCGGTCGACAAGATCGCGCGCCATGTCGGCGACGCGATCGAGCGCGGCGCGCGCGTGCTGACGGGCGGCACGCGCCTGACCGAACTCGGGCCGCACTACTACGCGCCGACGGTGCTCGCCGACGCCACCGCCGACATGCAGCTGACCTGCGAGGAAACCTTCGGCCCGGTCGCCGCGCTGTTCCGGTTCGATACCGAGGACGAAGCCGTCGACGCCGCGAACGACACGCCGTTCGGGCTTGCCGCGTATTTCTACACGCAGGACGTGCGGCGCATCGCGCGCGTGTCGGCGCGGCTCGAAACCGGCATCGTCGGGATCAACGAAGGCGCGCTCGCGAGCGAGGCCGCGCCGTTCGGCGGCGTGAAGGAATCGGGCTACGGCCGCGAAGGCTCGCGCTACGGCCTCGACGACTACCTGTCGATCAAGTACCTGTGCCAGGGCGGGCTCGACTGATCCCGCGCCGGCGCGTGCAGCCGCCCGGCGTCGCCGCGGCTGCATGCCCGTTGCGCGGTGCGCCGCTGCCGCACACGTTTGCGGCGCCGGGTGCGGCGATCGCGGCGCGAATCTGCCTCGATTTCCGGGCATACTTGCCGTTAACCCGGATTTGACCCGCGCCGCTGCAGACGCAGCGAGCTTCCCGCACGAGCGCCAGCCATGCCTGCACCCACTTCGATCGAGAAAATTGCCGACTGGGCCGGCCGCAATTACTTGATCGTCGGCGTGCTGGGCACGCTGATGTCGCTGGCGGCGCTCGGCATCAGCGCGGCCACGCTGTGGGCCGCACGCAGCGAAGTGGTCGAACATGCGCACGAGACGTCGCGCAACGTCGCCGCCGTCCTGGTCAGCGAGATCGGGCGCACCGTCGAAACGTCCAACAATGCGCTCGTCGCACTCGCCGCCAACCTCCGCAACCCCGCGGTCGCGCGCATCGACACCGGGCTGCGTCACGACGTGCTGTTCGAGCGCACGACCGCGCAATACATGACCGGCATGGGCGTGACGAACCGCGACGGCCGGCAGATCGACGGATGCTGCGGCCCGCACCACAACTGGGATTTCAGCGATCGCGACTACTTCAAGGTTCATCGCGATGCGCACAACGTCGGCCTCTACGTGTCCGAGGCGTATAGCGCACGTTCGCGCGGCGGCACGAGATCCATCGCGCTGTCGCGGCGCATCGAACGGCCGGATCACTCGTTCGACGGCATCGTGGTGGTCGCGATCGACCTCGCCTACTTCGATCACCTGCTGTCGCGCCTGAACGTCGGACCGCACGGCGTCAGCGCGATCCTGCGCGCGGACGGCACGATCCTCGCGAGAAACCCGCCGTTGAGCGATCAGCAGATCAGCCGGCTGCGCCGCACGAAGTCGTTCGTGCAGATGCTGAGCCGCGACTCGGGCTTCTATGCGGCGCGCTCGAGCATCGACGGCGTCGCGCGGCTCTATACGTACCAGCACGTGCCCGGCACGCCGTTGATCGCGGTCGTGGCCCCGGCCGAGGGCGACGTGCTGGCCGGCATCACGCGCCTGACGTGGACGGTCGGCGTGTCGGCGTCCGTCATCGGCGCGCTGTTCTGCGCGGTGGTGTGGCTGCTCGCGTTCGCGCTGCGCGACAACCTGCGCAAGCAGACGCTGCTCACCGACCAGACGCGCACCGATCCGCTGACGGGCCTGCACAACCGCCGCGCGCTCGATGCGGCGCTCGCCGACGAATGGGCGCGGCTGCAGCGCGGCAGCGGCGGCAGCCTGTCGGTGCTGTTCATCGACGCCGACCACTTCAAGCAATACAACGACCGCTACGGCCATGCGCAAGGCGACACGGCGCTGCGCTTTCTCGCCGAATGCATCCGCGCGAACGTGCGGCGGCGCGGCGACATCGCTGCACGCTACGGCGGCGAGGAATTCGTCGCGGTGCTGCCCGATACGGACGAAAGCGGCGCCGCGGAAGTCGCGGAAGCGATCCGGTGCGCCGTCGAACACAGCCGGCTCGACGGCTTCGATGCAACGATTCCGCCGTTCACGGTCAGCATCGGCTGCGCGACCGGCCATCGCGCGCACCCGCGGACCGTGCATGCGCTGTCGCATCAGGCGGACCTTGCGCTCTATGCGGCCAAGCGGCACGGCAGAAACCGCGTGTGCCGCGCCGACGCGGAATCGGCCGCCGAGGCGGCGTGATCGCGCCGGTTATCGTCGTCGTTCCGGGGAACACATGCCCGGCCGGACGCACGCATGGCCGGCGCGTTGCGATGCGCTGGCGATGGCCCGCTCGCCTCGTCCATCACGTTCAGTATCACGAATTCACCAAATAGTGAGCATTCGCGTGCTTCGACCGCGCCCCGCAACAAATCCTTAACGGCTGCGTCACGATCGCCCACGACAATCCGCCATCTTCAACACACCGGATGGAGTTTTGCATGTTTGCGTCACGAAGCCGTTTCCCGCTGCACGTCGCAGCGCTGTCGAGTGCGATCGTTCTCGCCGCGTGCGGCGGCGGCGACGATGTCGCGTCGACCACCCCGACCAGCGCGGCCATGCCGGCGCCGCCGGCCGACCCCGGCTTCGTCGACAGCGCACCCGTGCCGAGCGTGCCGGCCTTCGTCGACAACATCGCGACCAACCAACGCGGCGACGCGCGCTATGCGACGCTGTCGACCAACGCCGCGGTACGCGTGATGAGCCGCTTCCTCGACCTGTGGCAGCCGTCGACGATGCTCGTCGACGCAGGCGTGACCGCGGCCGCGAACGGCGCGTTCCCGGCGATCTCGCCGTCGACCTGCTCGGGCCTGCCCGGCAGCGGCGCGCCGTGCGGCACGATCCTGAACGACACGGTGCTCGCGGCCAACGTTCAATACGTGGTCAACGCAACGACCGCGCGCACGCAACAGCAGGCCGATGCCGCCTACTTCGACGACCGGCGCGGCAAGGGCTACAGCGTGACCGACGGCATGGGCCCGCTCACCGACGCGTGGCGCACGGCCGCGCAGCAGACGACCAGCATCACCAGCGTGCCCGCCGACGCCACCACGGTGCTGTACAACGACAGCGGCAACAACGTCGGCGTCGGCAGCAGCGCCAACGCGAACTTCGGGAAAGTCGTCGACCTGCTCAACGAAATGGGCAACAACGCGTCGACCGAACCGTCGAAGCGCTTCTACAAGTACGCACGGCCGTACCGCTGGAGCGCGAGCGTGGTCGTCGCGCCGACGCTCGTGCCGGCGGAAAGCACGACGCCCGCGACCGACGGCGGCTTCATCAGCGGCCACACGGCCGAAGCGATGCGCGACGCGATGACGATGGCGTGGCTCGTGCCGGAGCGCTTCCAGGAGATGGTCAGCCGCGGCCTCGAACTGGGCGAGAACCGGATCCTCGCCGGCATGCACTCGCCGCTCGACGTGATCGGCGGCCGCATGCTCGCGCTGGCCATCAGCGCGGCGAACCTCACCGCGTACGCGAGCGACGCGCAGGCCGCGTACGGTCAGGCTCACCAGGCGCTTCAGCAGCTCACGGGGACGACCGGCGCGACCTTCGCCGCGTTCGCGCATTCGGGCACGACGGCCACCGACCGCTTCGCCGATTACGCGACCAACAAGGCCGCTTTCACGCGCCGCATGACGTTCGGCTTCGGCGCGATCGAATCGACCGACGCGCCGCCCGTCGTGCCGAAGGGCGCGGAGGTGCTGCTGCAGACGCGCTTCCCGTACCTGAGCGCCGACCAGCGGCGCGTCGTGCTGAAGACCACCGAAGTGCAGTCCGGCTATCCGGTGATGGACGATGCAGAAGGCTGGGGCCGCCTGAACCTGTTCGCCGCGGGCGACGGCTACGGCGCGTTCAACGGCAACGTGATCGTGTCGATGGATGCGTCGCAGGGCGGGCTCAATGCGGCCGACCAGTGGCGCAACGACATCGCGGGCGCGGGCAAGCTGACGCTGCAAGGCACCGGCACGCTGACGCTGGCGGGCGACAACCGCTATACGGGCGGCACGCAGGTCAGCGGCGGCACGCTCGCCGCGGCATCGGCTAGCGCGTTCGGCACCGGCGACGTGTACGTCGGGGCCGGCGGCAGCGTGAAGATCGCGGCAAGCGCACCCGTCACGATCGCGACGCGCTACACGCAGCTCGACGACACGACGCTCGAACTCGACATCGACGGCAACGGCGGCGGACGCCTGCGCGTGGGCGGCCCGCTCACCGTCGCCGGCGGCACGCTGCACGTGAAGTTCGTGAACGGCTATGTGCCGAAGGCCGGCGACACGATCGCGCTGATCGACGGCGCGGCGGCTTCCGCGAAGTTCTCGACGGTGACGGTCGACGGGTTCAAGGCGACGCCGGTTTATACGGCGACGGGGGTGTCGGTCAGGTTGTCGGCATCGTAACCGGCAGCGGCCATCGATCCTTGCGACGGCGCCGCCCGTGGGCGGCGTCGGCGGCTACCGCTTCGTCGCGATGACCTGGAACAACGGCAGCGTCCGCGATACGGTGCCGGGCAAACGCGATCCGTTCGCACCGTCGTTCACGTCGGACATCGGTGCGGACGCGACGCTTCATTACCCATTCGAGCGCGCGCGCTGAACGACCTGTTCGATCGCGCCACCTCCGTCAGTTCCTGCGACAGCCCGTGGGTCACGCCGGGCGCACCGCGTAGCCTGTTTGCGTCGATCGCCTACGCGTTCCAGTTCGATTCGGTTTCCCGTCTGCCGTCCCGTCGGCGGCCTATCGCCATTCTGCTTCGAAGGTCTCGTTTCTCGGTCGTCTGGGTCCGAGTGCATGTGTCCACCCGGACACTCAGCATGAGCTTTCGCACAGATAATGACAAATTTCACATACTTTTCGCGCAGCAGATTCGCTAGGATCATTTCCCTGCTTTTCCGATTCATATTTTCTCGCAGGGAATGGCGAAAAATGAAGAAACCTGTCCGACACGCAATCATGGCATTTGCGCTTTTGATAAATGCGCAGCTTTCGAACGCGCAAGCCATTGCGGCTGACACGCCGCAATCCAACGGCGCTCTGCCCGTGACGCTACCTCAACCGGATTACACTTCGCAGCGCGTGAAAGTCGGTTTGTCGAGCGCAGAAACGACGCTCGTCCTTCCGTGGTTCGTGGAGGAGCTGATCGCGACAATCGACGCCAGCCATTCACTGAGTGAAGCAGCCAGTGATTATGCAGGGCGTTTAAAGCGTGGTCTTTAATCAATAGTCCGTTACCAAACCCGACGGTAACCGGACGCCAGAACGCCCGCTGCGCCGCATCGGGCATTTTCTGTTTCAGTGCGTACGACGGACATCCGTCATATTTTGAATTGTCGACGGAGCCTATAAGCCATTAACCGTCGGCATGATTGCCCGGCGTTGATGCCGGCACCTTTTCATCAGGAGGTAGCGCATGAACCGCATACCGGACGAATCGACCGCGTTCCGGATCGGTGCTCGCCGCGTTCGAACGATGCAGCTGGACGGCGGCATCCTGGCCGCACAGGTGGGTGGCGAACCGCCCGCGGTCATCGTGCTGAACGGCGGACAAGCCTTCGTCTCGAAGACGACCAAGCGCCGGCTGCGGCGCGACCTGCTCCGCGTCGCCGGTATCTTGCCGCCCGACACGCCATTCGTCCTGCTCGGGTATCCTGACAAGCCCGGTGCGCAATACCGGATCGCCGACATCGTCGAGCATCTCGCGCGCGGCATCGCCGCGCATTGGCAGTGCACGACGCTCATCGGCATCTCGTTCGGCGGCGTCGTGGCGGCGCGCCTTGCGGCCGCCCACCCGGAACGCGTCTCGCGACTCGGGCTGGTGTCGAGCGCGCATCGCCTCGCCCCGAACGGCTGCCGGCTCATCGAGCAGCAAATCGTGCATACGACCCGCTCCGATTTCGTCCGTCTGCTCGAAACGATGTCCGGATGCTTCCGCGCCAGCTGGCGCAACATGCTCCTGCGCGCGGCGCTGTTCAGTCGACGCCGCCACGTCGCGTCATCGGTCAACGAACGACACGTCATCGTCCGCACGCTGCGTGCATTGCGTGACGATGCGCGCGACGATTCGCCGTGGCCGCGGCGGATCCGCGCGGATACGTTGATCGTCGGCGGCGCCGACGACCCGATCTTCGCCGACGCGGCGCTCGAAACTTCCGCGTGGGTGCCGTCGGTGACCCACCATGCGCTGCCCGGCGAAGGGCACATGGTGATGATCGAGCGCCGGAAGCAGGTTGCGCGACTCGTTCGGAACTGGCTCGCCGCGCGATCCTGATGTTCGTGTCCGACGTAGACGGCTGCGCACGATCGATCCGGTGAGATCCGCGACGCTGTGCCACTGCCCCGTGGACAGGCGTGTGCGCAAATTGCCGTTGGCCCCTCACCGGATTTTCAAAAAAGGCGCCTCGGACTTCCCGTTTCGTCGCCTTCCATGTCCGCCGCGCGGGCCAGAACGACGTCGAGGATCGCATGCGTGAGCGCCGAATCCGGCTGGCGCCGGCCGACGTCGCGGCAACGTCATCACGCGACGCGACCGCTGCGCGGGCAGCCTCGCCCGCGGCCCGGGCACGACGCGGCCGCACCGGGTACGAAATATGCGCACATCCCGGATTGCCGGTTGCCCGGCAAATGTTGCAACACAGGCAACCGGCGTCATGACCCACAATTACAGGAGAAAAGTGATGACTCTGCTTATCTACCTGCTCGGATGGATCGTTTTCATCGCCGGCGTGGCATGGGGCCTGATGACGCTGCATGTGTCGCAGCACATCATCGAGATCGTCGCCGTCATTCTGTTCGGCATCGCAGTGATCACGGGCGCGACGCGCGCGCGCCATCGCGACCGCACGTAGTCGCGGAACGGGCGCCGCATTTCGCTGCATTCAGGCGTCGCGCAGGTCAACGGCCCGTCGCCGGACGCCCGCGCGGGGTTATCCGTATTACCCGCAGCGGCGCGTCGCGCCGGCGCCGCCGCGGGCGTGCGTCGATTTCATCGAGGCGCAGGCGCGGTAGAACGCCGCCTCAGCGCCGGTTCGAGCGCGACACCACGTCGATCCACACGGCCAGCACCAGCACCGCGCCCTTGACGATCATCTGCCAGTACGCGTCGACGTCGAGCATCGACATCCCGTTGTCGAGGCTCGCCATCACGAGCGCGCCGATCAGCGCGCCGTAGACGGTGCCCGACCCGCCGCGCATCGACGTGCCGCCGATGAAGCACGCGGCGATCGCGTCGAGCTCGCCCATCGTGCCGGCCGACGGCGAGCCGGCCGCGAGCCGCGCGGTGTTGACGATGCCCGCGAACGCGCACATCAGCCCCATCAGCGCGAAGATCGCGAGCTTCACGCGATCGGTGTCGACTCCCGACAACCGCGTCGCCTCCAGGTTCGAACCCACTGCATAGATGCGCCGGCCGAACACGGTCTGCGTCGCGATCCACGAGAACGCGCCGAGCAGCGCGAGCAGCAGCAGCACCGGCACCGGAATGCCGCCGTAGCGGTCGAGCGTCGCGACGAACGCGAACAGCACGGCCCCGGCGCCGACGACCTTCGCGACGTCCTGCCACAGCGGCGCGACGGCGAGCCGGTAGCGGTGCCGCGTGGCGCGCTGCCGCAGCACCAGCAGCGCGACGAGCGCGAACAGCAGCACCGCGAGGCCGTCGCCGGCCGCGCGCGGCAGATAGCCCTGGCCGATGAACACGAAGCCGTCGGACACCGGCGCGATCGTCGAGCCGCCCGTCACGCCGAGCAGGATCCCGCGGAACGCGAGCATCCCGCCCAGCCCGACGATGAACGACGGCACGCGCCGGTAGGTCGACCACCAGCCGTTGAACAGCCCGACCAGCACGCCGAGCGCGAGCACCGCCGGCACCGTCACGGCGACCGGCCAGTGCCGATTGACGTCGAGGATCGCCGCGACACCGCCGAGCAGCCCGAGCAGCGAGCCGACCGACAGGTCGATCTCGCCCGCGATGATCACGAACACCATGCCGCACGCGAGCATCCCGGTGATCGACATCTGCCGCAGCAGGTTCGACACGTTGCGCGGCGTGACGAACGCGCCGTCGGTCAGCACCGAGAAGAACACCCAGATCGCCGCGACCGCGAACAGCAGCGCGAGGACCTTGTAGCGCACGAACACCTGGCGCAGCGGATGGCCGTGCGTGCGACGCGCGTCGGCGCCCGGCGGCACGGCGGGGGAAGAAGAAAGTTCGGTATTCATGACGCACTCGCTGCAATGGGTTCGGACGGCTGCCGCGCGGGCTTCAGCGCGGCGCCGAGGATCTGTTCCTGCGTGAGACCGTCGTTGACGAAATCGCCGCGCAGCTCGCCTTCGCCGATCACCAGCACACGATCGGCGAGCCCGAGCACTTCCGGCAGCTCCGACGACACGACGATCAGCGCGACGCCGCGTTTCGCGAGCGCGAAGATCAGCCGGTAGATCTCGGCCTTCGCGCCGACGTCGACGCCGCGCGTCGGTTCGTCGAGGATCAGCACCTGCGGGTCGGCCAGCAGCATCCGCGCGAGCACGGCCTTCTGCTGGTTGCCGCCGGACAGGCTCGCGATCGGCAGGAACGGGTGTGCCGCGCGCACCGACAGCCGCTGCATCTCGGTGCGGATCGCATCGAGTTCGGCGGCCGCGTCGATCCGCCCGCGCGCGGCGAACCGGCGCAGCACCGACAGCGTGATGTTGTGGCCGACCCCGAGTTGCGGCACGATCCCGTGGCGCTTGCGGTCCTCCGGCACCATCGCGATGCCCGCGCGGATCGCATCGGCCGGCGAGCGGATCGCGAGCGGCTGGCCGTTCATCCGCACGGTCGCCGTGCTCGCGCCCGGATACGCGCCGAAGATCGCCTGCATCAACTCGGTGCGGCCCGCGCCGACGAGCCCGGCGACGCCGAGGATCTCGCCGCGCCGCACGCTGAACGACACGTCGTCCACGCGCTTGCGGCGCGGGTTCGCCACGTCGTGACAGGTCACGTTGCGCGCCTCCAGCACGACGTCGCCGATCTCGTGCGGCTCGCGCGGATACAGGTTGCGAATCTCGCGGCCGACCATCATCGCGATGATCCGGTCGGTGGTCAGCGCACGCATCGGCTCGGTCGCGACATGGCGGCCGTCGCGGATCACGGTCACCGTGTCGCACACTGCGTCGACTTCGTCGAGCTTGTGCGAGATGTATACGCACGCGACGCCGCGGCGCTTCAGGTCGCGCACGATGTCGAGCAGGATGCGCGTCTCGGCGGCACTCAGCGACGACGACGGCTCGTCGAGGATCAGCAGCTTCGCGCGCTTGTTCAGCGCCTTCGCGATCTCGATCAGCTGCTGATGGCCGCCGCCGTAGTTCATCACCGGCTGCGCGACGTTGATCGCGTCGATCCGCAGCTCGCGCAGCAGCGCTTCCGAACGCCGCACCATCTCCGCATAGTGCATGCGCCCGCCGGGCAGCGTGATCTCGTTGCCGAGGAAGATGTTCTCGGCGACCGACAGCTCGGGCACCAGCATCAGTTCCTGGTGGATGATCACGATGCCCGCGCGTTCGGTGTCGCGCACGCCGGACGCAACGAGCGGCGCGCCTTCCCAGCGGATCTCGCCGTCCCACGTGCCGTGCGGGTAGACGCCCGACAGCACTTTCATCAGCGTCGACTTGCCGGCGCCGTTCTCGCCGCACAGGCCGACGCACTCGCCGGGGCGCACGGTCAGGTCGATGCCGTCGAGCGCCTTCACGCCGTCGAATGCCTTGACGATGCCGCGCATCGTCAGCAAGGGTTCGGTCATACGTTCATTGCCTCGCAGTGCGCACGCGGCCGGACCATGTGCGGCCGCACCTCGCCGGCCGCGTGCATCATGCCCATCGAGCGGTTACTGGCTCGCGAGCTGGGCCTGGGTGTAGAAGCCGTCCTTCACGACGACGTCGACGTTGCGCTTCGTCAGGAGCGTCGGCTGCAGCAGCACCGTGTCGACCTTCATCTTGCCGTTGTCGTATTGCGCGTTGAACGCGGGCTTCGTACCCTTCGCGAGATCGACCGCGAGCTTCGCGGCTTCGCTCGCGATCAGCTTCAGCGGCTTGTAGACGGTCATCGTCTGCGTGCCGGCGATCACGCGCTTGACGGCCGCGAGGTCCGCATCCTGCCCGGACACCGGCACCTTGCCGGCCAGATGCTGCGCGGCGAGCGCCTGGATCGCGCCACCCGCGGTGCCGTCGTTCGACGCGACGATCGCATCGATCTTGTTGTTGTTCGCGGTCAGCGCATCCTCGACGATCCGCAGCGCGGTCGATGCGCTCCACTCCGGCACCCACTGCTGGCCGACGACCTTGATGTCGCCGCGGTCGATCGCCGGCTTCAGCACCTTCAGCTGGCCCTCACGCAGCATCTTCGCGTTGTTGTCGGTCGGCGCGCCGCCGAGCAGGAAATAATTGCCCTTCGGCTTCGCGTCGAACACGCCCTGCGCCTGCAGCTCGCCGACCTTCTGGTTGTCGAACGAGATGTACGCGTCGACGTCCGCGTCGAGGATCAGGCGGTCGTACGACACGACCTTGATGCCGGCCTTGCGCGCTTCGGCGACGACGTTGCCGAGCGTCTTCGAATTGAACGGCACGATCACGATCACGTCGACGCCGCGCGAGATCAGGTTCTCGATCTGCGAGATCTGCCGCGCCTCGCTCGCGTCGGCCGACTGTACGGATACCTTGGCGCCAAGCTTCGTCGCGGCCGCGACGAAATAGTCGCGATCGCGCGACCAGCGCTCGACGCGCAGGTCGTCGATGCAGAAGCCGATCTCGGGCTTGTCCTTGCTCGCATGCGCGAGCGGCGCGCCCAGCGCGAACATCGCCAGCGCAGCGGCGCCGGCAAGCGAACTCAATACGGTACGACGCGTCACGGATTTCATTGTCTCCACTCCTTGTTATCGAAATTGTCGAACAACCTCACGAACATCGGGCGGGCGCATGAGTGCGCCGCCCGCATCGAGTCCTCGCAACGCGCGGCATCGTGCGATGCGAACCGCGCTCGCCATCCGCGCGTCACGCACCCGTCGCGAACACCGGTTCGAGCGCGCGATAAAGCGCACGAAACGTCGGCCGCCGCATGTCGCGATACCACGCGTGCCGTGCGAGATCGGGCTCGCGCACCGCGATGACCGGCGGTTGCGGGCACACGTCGCCGAGCGGCGTATCCGGTTCGAGCGCGAGGCGAGCAAGGCGCGCGGCACCGAGCGCCGGACCGACCTCGCCACCCGCGCGCAGCGTCAGCGCGCGTCCGCTCAGGTCCGCGAGCATCTGCGTCCAGTAAGCACTGCGCGAGCCGCCGCCGATCACCGTGATGCCGGCGGGCTCGAGCCCGGCCGCATGCAGCGCGTCGATGCCGTCGAGCAGCGCGAAGCCGACGCCTTCGAGCGTCGCGTTCGCGAGATCCGCACGCTGCGTATCGGGCGTCATCCCATAAAAGACGCCCTTCGCATTCACGTCGTTGTGCGGCGTGCGCTCGCCGCTCAGGTAAGGCAGGAACCACGGGCGGCTCGCGCGCGCGTTCGCCTCGGCATCGGCGAGCAGCGCCGCGACGTCGTCGTAACCGGTCAGTTGCGCGGTGAAGTCGATGCAGCCGGCCGCGTTCAGCATCACCGACATCAGGTGCCACGTATCGGGCAACGCGTGACAGAAGCTGTGCACCGCCGATTCGGGGTTGGCGCGAAACCCGTCGGACACCGCGAAATACACGCCCGACGTGCCGAGCGACAGCAGTGCATCGCCGGGCCGCACGATCCCCACGCCGACCGCGCCGGCCGCGTTGTCGCCGCCGCCGGCCACCACCGGGATCTCGCGCAGCCCGAGTGCGCGCGCGACGGCCGGCAGCAGCGTGCCCGTCACGCGGTTGCCCTCGAACACCGCCGGCATCTGCGCGCGCGACAGCCCGCACGCGCCGAGCAGCGTGTCGTCGTAGTCGCGCTTCGCGACGTCGAGCCACAGCGTGCCGGCGGCATCCGACGGATCGGTTGCGAACGCACCGGTCAGCCGGTAGCGCAGATAATCCTTCGGCAGCAGCACGTACGCGATGCGTGCGAACACATCGGGCTCGTGCCGGCGCACCCACATCAGCTTCGGTGCGGTGAAGCCCGGCATCGCGACGTTGCCTGCCACCGTGCGCAGCGCGGGCGCGAGCCGCTCGAGTTCCGCGCACTCCGCATCCGCGCGGCCGTCGTTCCACAGGATCGCGGGGCGCAGTACGTCGCCATGCGCGTCGAGCAGCGTCGCGCCGTGCATCTGGCCGGTGAGCCCGAGTGCGGCGATGTCGCGCGGATCGATGCCGCCCGCGCGGGCGTCGGCGACGATCGCGGCGAGCGCGCCGCAGGCGGCGTCCCACCAGTCGTGCGGCGCCTGTTCCGACCAGCGCGGCCGCGGCCGGCTCACCGTCAGCGGGTGGCTCGCGCTCGCCCGCACCGCACCGTCGCGGTCGAGCAGCACCGCCTTCACGCCCGACGTGCCGAGATCGAGTCCGAGATACATGGCGTCAGCGCAGCCCGTAGATGGCCTGGTTCACGATGTTCTCGAGCCGCTCCTGCGCGCCGCTCGCGTGCCGCGGGTCCACGCCGCGCGCGAGCGCGTCGTCCGCGAGCGACTGCAGCGTGTAACCGCCCGACAGGATCTTGCGGCCGAACGCGTCGTCCCACTGCGCGTAGCGCTGCCGGCGCAGCGCGTCGAGCCGGTCGTTCTCGACCAGCACCGCCGCGCGCTCGAGCGCGAGCGCGAGCACGTCGATCGCGCCGACATGGCCGTAGAACAGGTCTTCCGGATCGACGCTCTGGCGCCGCACCTTCGCGTCGAAGTTCATCCCGCCGGTCGTGAAGCCGCCGTGGCGCAGGATCTCGTAGAACGCGAGCGTCAGCTCCTCGACGCTGTTCGGGAACTGGTCGGTGTCCCAGCCGTTCTGCGGATCGCCGCGGTTCGCGTCGACGCTGCCGAACACGCCGAGCGCGAACGCATTCGCGATCTCGTGATGGAACGAATGACCGGCGAGCGTCGCGTGGTTCGCCTCGATGTTCACGCGGATCTCGTTCTGCAGTCCATACTGCACGAGAAAGCCGTGCACGGTCGCGACGTCGTAGTCGTACTGGTGCTTGGTCGGCTCCTGCGGCTTCGGCTCGATCAGCAGCGCGCCCGTGAAGCCGATCCGGTGCTTGTGCTCGACCACCATCGACAGGAAGCGCGCGAACTGCTCGCGCTCGCGCTTCAGGTCGGTATTGAGCAGCGTCTCGTAGCCTTCCCGGCCGCCCCACAGCACGTAGTTCTCGCCGCCGAGCCGGTGCGTCGCGTCGAGCGCATGGCACACCTGGGTCGCGGCCCACGCGAATACGTCCGGGTTCGGGTTCGTCGCGGCGCCCGCCGCGAAGCGCGGGTGCGAAAACAGGTTCGCGGTGCCCCACAGCAGCCGCACGCCGCTCGCCTGCTGGCGCTCGCCGAGATAGTCGACCATCCGCGCGAAGTTGGCCGCGTATTCGCGCAGGGTGTCGCCTTCCGGCGCGACGTCGGTGTCGTGGAACGTATAGAAAGGCGTGCCGAGCTTCGTGAAGAACTCGAATGCCGCGTCCGCCTTCATGCGCGCACGTTCGAGCGCGTCGCCCGGCTGCTGCCACGGCCGCCGGAACGCGCCCTGCCCGAAGATGTCGTGCCCCGGCCATACGAACGTATGCCAGTAGCAGACGGCAATCCGCAGATGCTCGGCGAGCGTCTTGCCGAGCACGCGCTTCTCGGGGTCGTAATGGTGGTAAGCCAGCGGGTTGTCCGACTGCGGGCCTTCGTAGCGAATCGCGGGAATGTGTTCGAAATACGACATGGCGTCTCCGTGCAGGGTCTTGTTGCGGCGCAACGCGCGTCGTGACGACGACGCACGCGGCCGAATCCGGTTGGCTGGATCGTGCCCGCGCGCCTGCCGGCCGGCAATTGCGAAATTGCGCAGCATGCTTAACGTTTCTTGCCAGCCGCTGCGCGCGGTGCGCGTTCCGGCCTACAATCGGCGGACACCAGAGCATCGCGCGGCACCGTCCGCGCGCCCCGGAGACAACGGCAAGACGCCCGAGCGGCGCCCGCCCCGAGACCGACATGACCCGCGCCTCTTCCGCCCAGACACCGCACCGCATCGCGCTGCTGTTCAACGCGAACAAGGTCTACGACCGCGAGATCATCAGCGGCATCGGCCAGTACCTGCACACGACGCGTGTCGTGTGGGACCTGTTCCTCGAGGACGACTTCCGCTGCCGGCTCGCCGGCATCGAACGCTTCGACGGCGACGGCATCATCGCTGACTTCGACGATCCGGCCGTCGCCGACGCGCTCGCCGGCTCGCCGCTGCCGATCGTCGCGGTCGGCTCGTCGTACGAGGATCCCGCGCAGTATCCGCACGGCGTCCCATATATTGCGACGGACAACCCGAAGCTCGTGTCGCTCGCCTATACGCACCTGATCGGCGCGGGGCTCGCGCATTTCGCGATGTACAGCCTGCCGGTCGCGCAGGAGAACCGCTGGGCGCAGCAGCGCGAGCTCGCGTTCGATCGCCTCGCGCGCGCCGACGGGCTCGACGCGCCGATCTACCGCGGCCTGTCGACGAGCGCGTCGGGCTGGAATCACGCGATCGAGCAGCTGATCGGCTGGCTGCATGCGCTGCCGAAGCCCGTCGGCGTGATCGCGGTCACCGATGCGCGCGCGCGGCATCTGCTGCAGGCGTGCCTGCTCGCCGGCATCGCGGTGCCGGAACAGGTCGCGATTATCGGCATCGACAACGATCCGCTCACGCGCACGCTGACGCGCATTCCGCTTTCGTCGGTGATCCAGGGCACCGAGGAAATGGGCCGCACCGCCGCGCACCTGCTGCACCGGATGCTGCGCGGCGCGCGTTTTCCCGGACAGCGCATCCTCGTGCCGCCGGTCGGCATCAACGTGCTGGAATCGACGCGCCACCAGCCGCTCGCGAGCCCGCACGTGATGCGCGCGCGGCATTTCATCCGGCAGTACGCGTGCCAGGGGATCAAGACCGAACAGGTCGCCGACTATGTCGGCGTGTCGCGCTCGCTGCTCGAAGAGCACTTCCGGCGCGAACTGCAGCGCACCGTGCACCAGGAAATCCTGCGTCACAAGCTCGAGGCCGCGCAGGCGCTGCTCGCGAGCCGCAACGCGTCGAGCGCGGAAGTCGCGATCCGCTGCGGCTTCACGTCATTGCAATACATGTACGCGGTATTCCGCCGCGAACTCGGCTGCACCCCGCGCGAATACCAGGAGCGCACCGCGCCCGCCCACTGAATTCACCGCTCACGAGCGAACCCACTCATGCATATCGACACCGACTCTCCCCGCCCGGCATCCGACGCGGGCCGCATTCCGTCCGAACCGTGGGGCACGCTGCCCGGCGGCGATCCGGTGCGGCGCTACACGCTGCGCAACGCGCACGGGATGCGCGTCGTCGTCAGCGATCTCGGCGCGACCGTCGTGTCGTGGCTCGCCCCCGACCGCACCGGGCGCTTCGCCGATATCGTGCTGGCGCACGACACGCCGGCCGACTACGTCGAATCGGGCGCCTACCTCGGCGCGACGGTCGGCCGCTGGGCGAACCGGATCGCGAATGCGCGCTTCGCGCTCGACGGCGTCGACCACACGCTCGACCGCAACGAAAACGGCAACCTGCTGCACGGCGGCGCGAGCGGCTTTCACCGCGCGCGCTGGGACGTGGTCGACGACCGTGGCGGGCTGACGCTGCGGCTCGATTCGCCGGAAGGCGATGCGGGATTTCCAGGCAACGTGACGGTGCAGGTGCGTTATACGCTCGACGACGACGGCACGCTGACGATCGACTACGCGGGCGTGACCGATGCGCCGACGCCGCTGAACCTGACCAATCACAGCTACTTCAACCTGAGCGGGCGCGCGGGCAGCGACGTGCGCGGCCATCTGCTGCAGATCGACGCCGACGCGTTCGTCGAAGTGGACGATGCGCTGATCCCGACCGGCACCGCCGACGTGACGGGTAGCGCGTTCGATTTCCGGCAGAGCGCGCCGATCGGCGCGCGCCTCGACTGGCCGCATGCGCAGCTCACGCGCGGGCGCGGCTTCGACCATTGTTATGTGCTGCGCGAGCCTGGGCGCGGCGTGCGGCCCGTCGCATCGATCTACGATCCGGAAAGCGGCCGGGAGCTTGCCGTGTCGACGGACCAGCGCGGGCTGCAGCTCTATACGGGCAACTATCTGGACGGCGTGCGCGTGAGCGGCGGCGTGGCGTGCCGGCGGCACGCGGCGCTGTGCGTCGAAGCCGGGTGCTTTCCGAACCAGGTCAACATGGACGCGTTGCGCGACGAAACCATCCTTCGTCCGGGCCGGACCTATCGCCAGACGACGCGGTATCGGGTCGGCGTTCGCGGGTAGCGGTAGCGGACACGTCGGGCCGGGTCGGGTCGCATGCGAACGCGCCAGTCCGCAAACTGCCATGTACACCGGTCGGCATGCCCGCTCCGAAACCACTGGGTCAATCACGTCAACCGGGATACCGAATCCGTCCAGGCAGCGGCCGCCTGAGGTTTATCGTTTATCCGCCGCGATGCGGTCCCAGAGGATCCGGATCCGTCGCTGAACATGGCGCGAGACGCGCCGGGCTGGCGCGTCTCGCGAAAGCATCGCCAGCACGCAAACCTGTGTCAGACTCCCATGTGCGATCGAGCGTCCGTGCGCAGTCGGCCGGCGCCGGATTTCATTCAACTCTTGCGGGTTGCTTACGGATGTCTGAAGAATACGAAGTTCATGGCCCTCACGACCATGCGGTGGAACATCATGCGGCTCACGGCGGCGATCAAGGTACGTCGCGCATCGCCGTGCTGACGGCCGTGCTTGCCTGCTTCGGTGCGATATCGGCCTACCAGAGCGGTGCCGACGAAAGCCTCGCGCTGCTCTACAAGAATGACGCCGCGATCCGGAAAACCGAGGCTGCGAACCAGTGGGCCTACTATCAGGCGAAGGGCAACAAGCAGAACCTCGCCGAACTCGGCGCGGCGTTGAGCCCGGAATCGTCGCCGCAGCGAAAGCGGTTCGAGGCGGACGCCGCACGATACCGCGCCGACAAGGAACCGATCCGGGCGCAAGCCGAGGCGCTCGAAAAGGAAGTCGAGAAGAACAACGCGGCCAGCGAGGCGCGGATGCACCGACACCATCGGTGGTCGCAGGCGACGACCGTCATCCAGATCTCGATCGCGCTGGCGGCGATCACGATCCTCACGCGCCGTTCATGGATGCAGGGCCTTTCGATTGGCGTGGCCGCAATCGGCATCGTGATCGCGGGCTTGGCGTTCTTCGGGGTTTGATTGACGGCGAGGCCGTCGCAGCCCGGTCATATCTCGACAGATTCGCCACGAACGGCACCTGAGAAAAAGCACGGCTCTGCACCGGGCGCAACATCGATCCGCCTGTCTCTCCTCTCCGTCCCCACGCCCGTCGCCAGATAGTAGGCAACGCACGCGTTCTTTGCGTTGGCATCGGCGGCTGCGCTACGCTCGATCCGGCCTCGTATCGAGGCCGAAATTTAAGCGCTTAAACCGATGGAGCCCGCGATCCTGCGATCGATCGACCGGGCCCGATACTGGAGGATGACGATGAACAGACGATCGATGTTGCGCTGGAGCGTCTCGACCGCGGCGCTCGCATGCGTCGACCTGGCCGGCGCGTTGCCGGCCGTCGCGCAAGGCGTCGCGCGCGCCGCAGGCAGCGCGGGTATCCCGTTCGCGATGGGCGCCGACGTGTCGACGCTGCCGGAACTCGAGGCGCACGGTGCACGGTACTTCGACCGCGGGCAGCCGCGCGACTGCCTGAAGATCCTGCATGCGCATGGCGTCGATTCGATCCGCATCAAGGTATGGAACGATCCCGGCAATCCGGATTTCTTCCCCGCGAACCAGAGCGATGCGGCAGGCTACAACGACGCGGCCCATGTCGTGGCGCTCGCGAAGCGCGCGGCCGCGCTCGGCATGCGCATCCTGATCGACTTCCACTACAGCGACTGGTGGGCCGACCCCGGCAAGCAATACCCGCCGCATGCATGGGCCGGCAAGAATCTCGCCGATACGTGCGCGCTGCTGTCCGCCTATACGACCGACGTGCTGCGCCAGCTTCAGCGCGCCGGCGTGCGGCCCGAGTGGGTGCAGATCGGCAACGAGATCACGGGCGGCATGCTGTGGCCGCTCGGCCGCTACGACCAGTGGGATAACCTCGCGCAACTGCTGAGGACGGGCCACGATGCGGTGAAGGCCGTCGATCCGCGCATCAAGGTGATGCTGCACATCGACAGCGGCGGCGACAACGCGAAAAGCCGCTGGTGGTTCGACAGCGCGACGCAACGCGGTGTCGCGTTCGACGTGATCGGCCTGTCGTATTACCCGCAGTGGCAAGGCGCGCTCGACGACTTGCGCACCAACGCGAACGATCTCGCCGTGCGCTACGACAAGGAGCTGATCGTCGTCGAGACCGCGTATCCGTGGACCACCAGCGACGGCGACTCGGAGCCGAATGCGATGACGAACACCGGCTCGACCGCGTTCCCGCCGTCGCCGGCCGGCCAGGCGCAGTTCCTCGCGGCGGTCGTCGATATCGTAAAGGGCGTGCCGGGCAATCGCGGCAAGGGCGTGTTCTGGTGGGAGCCGGAATGGATCCCGACGCCGGGTGCCGGCTGGAAGCTGGGCGCGGGCGATCAGTGGGACAACAATACGCTGTTCGACTTCCACGGCAATGCGCTGGCGTCGCTCGACGCGTATCGCAAGCGTTGACGCTTCACGGCATCGCCGATTCACCGCACCGGCGCATCGTGCGTCAGTGCGGTAGGTTGAAGCGGTGTCGTGCGGGCGGTGTGGTGTCGCTTGTGTCGCTTGTGTCGCTTGTGTCGCTTGTGTCGCTTGTGTCGCTTGCGTCGCTCATACCGCTCGCTGCGCCGTTCCGCTCACACCGCCCCGCTCGCCGCGCGCATCCAGCGCGAGCAGCACGCACGCCACGAGTGCGAGCCCGCAGCACCCCGCGAACGTCGCGCGATAGCCGAACAGGTCGACGCACGCCCCCGACAGCACACCCGACGCGATCGAGCCGACGCGCGCGGTGCTGAAGAACATCGCGGTCGCGGTGCCGGGGCGCGTGGGCATCAGGTCGCATACGCGCGTCATCCCGAGGCACGACGTGATCGCGACCACGCAAGCGCTCAACAACTGCAGCGGCAGGATCAGGTCGACTCGCGTCACAGTCGCGAGCCCGATGAAATACGCCGCATGCACGACCGCGCATGCGGTCAGCCAGCGTGCCTTGTCGAGCCGCGTCGAGCGGATGCCGAGCCACAGCATCATCGGAATCTCGAGCAACGCGGCCAGGCCCAGCGCAGCCGACACGTTCGCCGGCGTGCCGCCAAGGCCGCGCACGATGTACAGCGGCAGCACGATCATCGTCGCGTTCGCGGCGAGCCCCATTAGCGTCAGCGCGACGAGGGTCCGCAGCACGCGCGCGCGCGGCGTGACGACGACCGACGCAGCATCGCCCGACGGCGCCGGAGCGTGGTCGACCGCGCGCACGTGAACGGCGGCCGGACGCCGCGCAGGCTCCGGAATCCGAGCGACGATCGCCGCGCACGCGACGAAGCCCGCCGAAGCCGCGAGAAAGAGCCCGGTGAAACCCGTCTGCGCGAGGATCAGTGCGCCGAGCGCGGGCCCGAACACCCACGCGACCGACAGCATCGTGCGCAGCGCGGCCGACGCGAGCTCGCGCTGTGCGTCGTCATCGACCGGCAGCACCGCGCGCGCGAACGAGAAGATCTGCGACAACGACACGGCCCCCGCGCCGAGCAGGATCGTGCCGGCCGCGATCACCGGCCCGTGCGCGCGCAGCACGCACAGCAGCGCGAAACCAAGCGCTGCAGCGGCGAGCGATACGACGAGCAACGGCCGGTGGCGGTCGCGGCGATCGGACCAGCGTCCGGCCCACGTGCTGGCGACGACACCGCTCGCCGCGATCAGCGTCATGAATACGCCGGCCAGTGACGGCGACATTGCTGCCGCCTGCACGCCGAACAGCGACAGGTACGGCGCCGTAAACGACATCGCGACGCCGAGCATCAGCGCCGCCGCGGACAGCGGCACGAAATGCGCGATCCCGGCGAGGCGCGCGAACTGCAATCGCAGCGGCCGCAACGACTGCATCGCGTCAGTCCGGCTCGACCCATGCGGCGACGTCGACCGCGCCGAGTTCGCGGCCGCCGAGCACGAAACGCGCACCGTCCGGCGCGGGCAGCGTGCACGTTGCGTCGCCGTAGTTGAACGCGAATACGACGCGCCCGCGCCGGCGCAAGCGCACGCCGTCCGGCAATGCACGCACCGGCAGTCCGGCGTCGCGCGCGCAGCGGCCGACGATCGCACGCAACAGCGTGCGATCGAAGCAGGCGGTCGCCATCGTCACGCGGCCGCGCCGCACAAGTGCGGGCACGCCGTCGTCGCAGGCCGCGAGCACGTCGACACCGGTGATCGATTCCATATCGACGTGATCGCGCCATTTCAGCGCGTGGCCGTCGATGCCGTCGAACGCGACGCGCGGGGCGAGCGACGGCCGCAGCGATTCGACCTGGCCGATCCGCACCGGCAGCACGTCACGCAGCTTGCCGGGTGCGAGGCCCGGCGCGATGGCGAATGCCGCCGTACGCGAACCCGTGCGCGGCCCGAACAGCCACTGCGCATCGCCACGCGCGGCCTGCTCGACGATGCGATCCGTGACGACCGGCAGCGTCGGCGCGACGACGAACGCATAACGCGACACGTCCGCACCGGCCGCGACGATATCGACGTCGATCCCGAGTTCGCGCAGCGCGCGATACCAGTCGAACGCATGTTGCTGATAGTCGAAGTCGGCGCCATGCGGCTGAATCCGGATCATCCAGTCCGCCTCGTAGTCGAACAGCAGCGCGACGCGCGCCGGAGGTTCCGAACCCGCGAAGCACCCGGGATCCAGCGCAGCCAGTTCACGCGCGACGCGCGCCACTTCGTGGCCGCCCGGCGACAGCCGGTCGTCCGGTGCGTTGAGCCCCGAATGCAGTTGCTCCTGCGCATGCGGATACTGCCGCCAGCGGAAATACGATACGAGCTCCGCGCCATGCGCGAACGCTTCCCACGTCCATAGCCGCACGGCGCCGGCGTGCGGCACCGGGTTGTACGGCCCCCAGTTGACGGGCCCCGCCTGCTGCTCCATCACCCACATCCGGCCGTTGCCGACGCCGCGATACAGGTCGTGCGAGAACGCCGACACGTCCGGGTGCCCGGTGCGGGCCCAGCGCCGCTTGTCGGATTCGTCGAGCGGCAGCACTTCGGTGCGCGGCACCGGGTAGCTGTCCCACGCGGCCACGTCGAGGCCGCCGCGCGCGAACGCGTAGTGATCGAACTCGGTGAAAAAGCCCATGAAGTTGTGCAGCACGTCGCGGCCCGGTGCGTGCGGGCGGATCGCATCCACCTGCACGGCATGGAACCGCGCGACCTCATCCGACTGATAGCGGCGGAAGTCGAGCAGATGGGCGGGATTCGCATCGGTCGGCGTATGGCGCGGCAGTTCGATCTCGTCGAAGCCGCGATACTCCATGCTCCAGAACACGTTGCCCCACGCGCGGTTCAGCGCGCCGATATCGCCGTAGCGCACCGCGAGCCACGCGCGAAAACCTTCGAGCGCCGCACGCGTATAGCTCGGCAGCGTGTTGTGGCAGCCGATCTCGTTGTCGGTCTGCCATGCGATCACCGCCGGATGCGCGCCGTAGCGCCGCGCCATCGCGTCCACGATGCGCACGCAGTGCTCGCGATACACGGGGCTCGCGATATCGTAGTGGCGACGCGAGCCGAACTGCCACACCGCGCCGTCCGCGCCGATCGGCAGGATCTCCGGATGGCGATCGACGAGCCATTTCGGCGGCGCGGCGGTCGGCGTGCCGAGCACGATCTTCAGCTGCTGGCCGGCGAGCGTGTCGATCGCCTCGTCGAGCCACGCCCAGTCGTAGCGGCCGGGTTCCGGCTCCATCCGGCTCCACGCGAATTCGGCGATCCGCACGCGGGTCAGGCCCAGTTCGGCCATCCGCCGCGCATCGCGCTCCCATTGTTCGCGCGGCCAGTGTTCGGGGTAATAGCAAACGCCGAGATGCATCGTGGATTCCTTGCAGATGAAAGAGGATGGGACGGGTCAGCCCTTGGTCGCGCCGAACGTGAGCCCGGTGACGAAGTGCTTCTGCATCGCGAAGAACATCAGGACCGACGGCAGCGCCGCGAGCACCGAGCCGGCCGACACGATGTTCCAGGCGGTCGTCCACTGCCCCTTGAGCGCGGCGACGCCGACGGTGATCGGCGCCGCGTCGTCGCCTTGCGTGAGGCACAGCGCCCAGAAGTAGTCGTTCCACACGAACGTAAATACGAGGATCGCGAGTGCCGCGAGCGCCGGCCGCACGAGCGGCAGCACGACGCGCCAGTAGATCGCCCATTCGGACGCGCCTTCGACGCGCGCGGCCTCGATCAGCTCGAACGGCAACTCGCGGATGAAGTTGCGCAGGAACAGCGTGCAGAAGCCGGTCTGGAACGCGGTATGGAACAGCACGAGCGCCCACACGGTGTTGTACAGGCCGACGCCGAGCATGATCTGCCGCACCGGGATCATCAGGATCTGGATCGGCACGAAGTTGCCGGCCACGAACAGCCCGAGCAGCACGAGATTGCCGCGGAACCGGTAGTTCGCGAGCGCGTGCCCCGCGAGCGACGCGAGCAGGTTCGATGCCACGACCGACGGCACCGTGATCAGGATGCTGTTCGCGAAGTAATGCAGCATCGGCGTCTGCGTGAGCGCGGTGCCGTAGTTGTCGAGCAGCGCGAACTGCTTCGGCCAGTCCCAGTAATGGCCGGCCGTGATCTCGTCGGTCGAGCGGATCGACGTGACGAGCACCGCGAGCAGCGGCACGAGCCACAGCGCGAGCGCGCACGGCAGCGACAGGCGGTACAGCAGGCGGGCGGGACGTCCCCAGCGGGACACAGGCATCGGATACATGTTGGTGATCCTTATGATTCGACGCGCACCAGCTTGCGCAGCTGCCACACGATATAGACGAGCATGATCGCGAACAGCACGACCGCGATCGCGGCCGAATAGCCTTCGCGGTAGTACTTGATCGCCTGGTCGACCATGAAGTACGCGAGCACGGTCGAGCTGTCGAACGGGCCGCCTCCCGTCATCACGGAGATCAGGTCGAAGCTGCGCAGCGCGCCGATCACGGTCAGCACCACCGCCATGAAGGTCGCCGGCCGCAATTGCGGCAGGATCACGTGCCACAGCAGCGTGAAGCCGCGCGCGCCTTCCATCCGCGCCGCTTCGACGATCTCGCCGTTGATGCCGGTGAGCCCGGTCAGGTAGAGGATCATGCAGAACGGAATCTGCGGCCAGAGCGCGGCGACGATCACGCCGTAGGTCGCATAGCGCGGATCGCCGAGCACCGGGATCCCGTGTCCGACGATCAGCTTCAGCAGCCCGAACGTCGGATCGTAGAACCATGAGAACACCAGGCCGACGACGACGCCCGGCAACACGAACGGTGCGAAGAACAGCGACTTCACGAGCCGGATGCCGAACACGTCCTGGTTCAGGTACAGCGCGAGCGCGAGGCCGAGCGGCGGCGCGGCGAGGAACAGCGCGAGCCACAGCACGTTGTTCTTCAGCGCGACGTAGAACGTATCGGACTGCAGCAGCTCGCGATAGTTGTCGAGCCCGGCATACGTCATCGGCGTCATCCCGTCCCAGTGATGGACGCTCAGCCAGATGCTGCTGACGATCGGATACAGCACGAACACGGTGAAGAGCGCGAATCCCGGCAGCACGAACCACAGGGCCGCGCGGTTGCACCGGCGCGCGAGCGACGCGCGCGCATGCCGCTGCGGGCCGGCTTCGCGGCGCGCGGCGCTTTCGGACAGGCTGGTTGACATGAGGTGACCTTCTGCGAACGGTGGCAACGAAGGACCGGACCGGCATGCGCCGGCCCGGCCGCATGGCGCGCTACTTCCGGTAGATCCGCTTGCGGGCCTGATCGAGGCGCTGCAGGATCGCGTCGAGCTGCGTCGGGTCCGACAGGAACTGCTGCATCGCCTTCATCCCCTCGTCCGCCATTTCCTTCGTCATGTCGCGGTCGTAGAACTGCGCGATGCCGCCGGGCGTCGTCGCGAGCGTGCGAAAGCCGATCTTCGAGATCGGGTCCTGCGGCTCGGGCGCCTTGTTGTTCGACGGCAGTTGCCCCATTCCCTTCGCGAACTCGCCGCTGACGGCCGGTTGCCCCATGAACGCGAGGAAGCGGCGCGCGTCCGTCTTGTTGTGCGCCTTCGCCGGCACGATCAGCACGTTGACCGGGCCATCTTCCGCAAGCGGCACCGACGCATCGATCACCGGGAAGCGGAAGAAGCCGATCGGATTGCGCGCCGCACTCAGCAGGCCCGCCGAATACCAAGTGCCCATCAGCGTCATCGCGGCCTGGCCGTTGACGATCAGCGGGCTCAGCGAATCGACGTCGTAGGACAGCGCGTTGTCGATGAAATACTTGTCGTCGATCAGCTTCTTCCAGGCCGCGTACACGGCGCGCACGCGCGGATCGGTATACGCGACGTCGCCGGCCATCAGTTTCTGGTGAAATGCGTAGCCGTTGATCCGCAGGTCGAGGTAGTCGAACCACGCGGCCAGCGTCCACGCATCGCGCGCGGCCACCGCGACCGGCGCGATGCCCGCCGCCTTCAGCTTGCGGCACGCGTCGAGAAACTGCGCCCAGTCGGCCGGCTCGCCGTGAATGCCGGCCTTCTCGAACAGGTCCTTGCGGTAGAACAACCCATACGCGTCGTAGCCGAGCGGCAAACTATAGAGCTTGCCGCCGTAGGTCGACGACTGCTTCACGGCCGCATACGTGTCGTTCCAGCCGTTCTTCTGCCAGTCCGCGCTCAGGTCCTCGATCAGCCCGCGCTTCGCGAAATACGCGAGCCGTTCGCCGTTGTTCCAGCTCAGCACGTCGGGCGGATCGGTCGCGAGCCAGCCCGACATCTGCACCTTGTACGCCTCCTCGCCGACGTAGCTGACCTTCAGGTCGATATCCGGATTCGCCTTGTGGAACTGGTCGAACGCCGCCTGCCACGTCGCACGCTGGTTGCCGCGCGCGGCGACGTTCACCTTCAGCGTGCCCGCATCGGCCGTCCCCGCGGCGCATGCCGCGGCAGTCGTCAGGGCAAGCAGCAATCGGCTCGCACGAAGTCTCATCGTTGTCTCCTGGTATTGGTGTGATGGGTGCCGCGTCGCGCGCGGCGGGTCGGCAGTGCGCCGCTACGCGAACGCCGCTTCGGCGTGGACGGCCGGCAACGCGATGCCGGCCTCGTCGAACAGGTGGCAGCACGACGGCGACACGCGGAATGCATGCCGCTCGCCGCGCCGCAACGCGGCCTGGCCCGGCAGTTTCGCGAGCAGCGGCACGCCGCCGGGCTGGTCGAGATGCACGTACGCGGCTTCGCCGAGCTGCTCGACGAGTACGACGTCACGCACGATCGCCGGCAAGTCGGCATCGCCCGCCGTGGCGACCGTCAGATGCTCGGGACGAATCCCGAGCGTCACGCGCGCGCCGCTGCCGACGTGGCGCGGCAACGGCCGATCGCGCAGCGTCAGCGTTTCGCCGGTTCCATCCAGGCGCAGCCGGCAGCCATGCGCATCGCCCGCTTCGACGACCGCGGGCAGGAAGTTCATCCGCGGCGAGCCGATGAAGCCCGCGACGAAGCGGTTGGCCGGCCGGTGATACAGATCGAGCGGCGCACCGGCCTGTGCGATGCTGCCGAAGCGCGCGACGTCGTCGCCCGCGTGCAGCAGCACGATCCGGTCGGCCAGCGTCATCGCCTCGATCTGGTCGTGCGTCACGTAGACGGAGCTCGATTGCGTGAAGCGTGCGTGCAGGCGGGCAATCTCGACGCGTGTCTGGCCGCGCAGCGTCGCGTCGAGATTCGACAGCGGCTCGTCGAACAGGAACACGCGCGGCTCGCGCACGATCGCGCGGCCGATCGCGACGCGCTGCCGCTGGCCGCCCGACAACGCCTTCGGCTTGCGATCGAGCAGCGCGTCGAGCTGCAGCACGCGCGCGGCTTCGGTCACGCGGCGGCGGATCTCGTCCTTCGGCGTGCCGGCGATGCGGAGGCCGAAGCCGATGTTGTCGAACACGGTCATGTGCGGAAACAGCGCATAGCTCTGGAACACCATCGCTACACCGCGCTCGGCGGGCGGCGTGTCGTTCATGCGCGCACCGCCGATCCGCAGTTCGCCTTCGGTCACGTCCTCGAGCCCGGCGATCATCCGCAACAGCGTGGACTTGCCGCACCCCGACGGACCGAGAAACACGCAGAACTCGTGCGACGCGATCTCGAGGTTCACGTCGCGCAGCACCGGCGCATGGTCGCCGTAGCGCTTCGAGACGTCCTTCAATGAAATGGCGGTCATCGCGCTCTCCTCTTCCGGTCAGGCGCTACGGATCGAGAAATTTAATCGCTTAAATTTCAGTGGTGCAATTCGCCCGGTTCGCCGTACCATGTCGTCTCCTTGATCTGATGTGCCGAGAAATTAGCGTATCGCCTGTCCTTGTGCAACTAGTGGGACGCACTCCCAGAATATGAGCAGACACTCCCCCGCTTCGCTTCCGTCGCGCCTCTTCTCCCGACCACCTGCAGGCCGCGCATGGTGACGCTCGCGCAAGTCGCGCAGCGCGCGAACGTCACTGCTGCGACCGTCTCGAACGTGCTGCGCAATCCGCAGAAGGTGAAGCCGGCGACCGTCGAACGCGTGATGGCCGCGATCCGCGAACTCGGCTATCGGCCGAACCTGACCGCGCGCGCGCTGGCCGAGGGCCGCACGTCGACGCTCGCGCTGATGCTGTCGAACATCACGAACCCGTTCTATCCGGAGTTCGTGCTGGCCGCGGAGCGCGAGGCGCGCAAGCGCGGCCATTACCTGCTGGTGTCGAATACCGACGACGATCCGGCCATCACGCGCAACTACCTCGAGCGGATCGCGGGGACGCTCGCCGCCGGCGCGATCGTGATGAACACCGACCTCGCCGAAGCCGAGCTGGCCGACATCGCACGCCACGGTGCGTCGATCGTGCTGTGCATGTGGGAGCACGTGCATGCGTCGCGCACGCTGCCGTGCGTGACAGTCGATTTCGCGGCGGCGGGGGCGCTGGCGGCCACGCACCTGTCCGGGCTGCGGCATCGCGCGTTCGGCGCGCTCGTCGGCAGGGGATCGGGCGGCCCGCAGTCGGTGCGGCTGCGCGGCTTCGCCGACGAACTCGCGGCACGCGGCCATCCGGCGGACGCGTTGACGACCGTGTCGGCGCACGATTCGATCGAAGGCGGCTACGAAGCGGCTGCTGCGTTACTGAGGGCGCAGCCCGGCCTCACCGCGCTGTTCGCGACCAACGACCTGATGGCGATCGGCGCGATGCAGGCGGCCGCCGATCTCGGCCTGCGCGTGCCGGCCGATCTGTCGGTGATCGGCATGACCGATATCCAGCTCGCGCACCAGTTCCGCCCCGCGCTGACGACGGTGCGGTTTCCGACGTCGCAGATCGCCGCGCGGGCGATCGCGCTGACGCTCGACATGATCGACGGGATCGAACCGGCTGCCGCCGTGCATACGATCGGGGCGCCGGAGCTCGTCGTGCGGGAGTCGACGGGGGTGGCGCGGGGGTGAGGGTTCGATTCGGACGCCGGAACTATCGGTTCGCCGGCCAATCGTCGCCGAACACCGGCTGCCACTTGACGGCCTTGGCATCGTCGGCCTGGCGATGGCAAGATCCCCATGCCGGACCGATCTTCGATCCATCAAACCGCAACGTGCCCTTGTACGCGTCGCGGTTGTCGAGATAATCGTGACTGGTCAGTGGTTCAGTTCCTCGAGCCGCACACCATTGGTCTTCGGTCCAAAGAGGCCGATTGACACCGCGACCATCAGCATGCATGCCGTGATGCCGGCAAATACCCCTGGCACGCCGAAATCACGGAGAAGGAATGCGATCAGAAAGCCCGACATCATCGCACCGACCCGGCTGGCCGAATACACGATGCCGTTGGCCCGGCCCCGTATCGCTGTCGGGAACAACTCTGCCTGGTACGCGTGATAGCAGACCGAGATGATCTGGCCGGCGAAGCTGATCAACACACCGAGGATGATCAGCGGTGCCATCGTCCTGGCATGTGCGAACGCCATCCCGCATACGATCACGATCAACGCACCGCCAACGATCAGGTATTTGCGCTGGATCCTGTCGGCGACCGCCATCGCCAGCAGCGGCCCGATCGGCAACGCGAACGCGATGATGAACGAATAGAGCAGGCTTTTCGTGACCGTGATGCCCTGGCTGATCAACAGCGTCGGCACCCAGCTCGCAAAACCGTAGTAGCCGATCGCCTGGCAGAAGTTGAAGACAATCAGAATCACCATGCGTGATCGATACGGTTGCTGCCACAACTCCGCAAGCGATGCACGTCGATGCTTCGGCTGCACCACGACCTGCGACGGGGGCGGCAGCGACCGCCCCGACTGACGCTCGACGATCGCCTCGATGTTCCGCACGATCGCGTCGCTCTCGTCGAGTTTTCCGCGTATGGCGAGCCACCGCGGGCTCTCAGGCACACCGCGCCGGATGAACCACACCAGCAATGCGCCGGCCGCGCCTGCGAGCACCACGATGCGCCACCCTTCGATACCGAACACCGTGGTCGGTACGAGCCAGTACGACAGGATCGCGGCGACTGGAGCCGCCGCGAACATCACACTCTGGTTGAACGCCATCGCGCGGCCTCGCATGTGTTGTGGCACAACCTCCGTCACATAGCTGTCAATCGTGATGATTTCGACCCCGACGCCGATGCCGGTGATGAAGCGCCAGAAAATCATCCCCTCCGGGGTGGTCTGGAAGGCCATGATCACTGAACCGACCGAATACCAGAGCAGCGAGACCGTGAACACCGAGCGCCGGCCGTATCGATCGGGCAGCCAGCCCAGTCCGAACGTTCCGACGAACAGGCCGGCGAACGTCGCGGCGATGAAGCCGGCGATCCCGGTGAAGCCGAAAAACGCGTGCGTGGTCGTTTGCAGCACCCCGCTGTTCGTCATGCCCGGCGCGATGTAGCCGGTGAAGATCAGGTCGTAGACTTCGAAAAAGCCACCCAATGAGATCAGCAGCACCAGCATCCATAGATGGCGGGTGATCGGAAGACGATCCATACGCGCGGCGATTGCGGCACCCGGCGAGTTGTCGACGTTGACGACGAGTTGATCGTGCGGACGGGAATCCGCGGTTGCGGTGGAATGCATGTATGTCTCCTGGATACGGCAAATGTCGACGGCCTTGTTGTTGGATCGTGGTCCGTCTGCCGGTGTATCGCGCTCCGCGCACGTCATGCGTGGAGCGCGTTGTTCAACTGTGTTTCCCTACGACACCTCGGCGGATCTGTCCTCGAGCAGGTTCGCAACCTGTTCGTCCGTCGGTTCCCTCACCGCTTTCGCGAGTGCGCCTGGAAGGTCATGCGCTCGCTCGTCCGCGCAGTCGCGAAAGAATCTCGTGCGTGTGTTCGCCGACCCGAGCGAGCGCCTGCCGTACGCCCGGCCGCCGACCTCCCATCGTCAGCGGCAACAAGACAACATCGGTCATCGTGCCGTCGTCGGTCTCCATCGGCACGAGTCCGCCGCTGGCCTTCAGATGCGGGTCGTCGAACAGCTGCTCCGGTCGCACGATCGGCGCGTACGGAATGCCCGCGGCCTCGAGCTTCGGCATCAGTTCGTCGACACGATGGTCCTTGAGCACGGCGCCGAGCGCTTCGAGCAATTCGGGCCGAACCGCCACACGCAATGCGTTGCTCGCGAAGCGCGGCTCCGCCGGCAGATCCGGGCGGCCGAGGACGTCGCACAGCGTGACGAACTGCTTGTCGCTAACGGCGCCGATGAACAGCTGTTCGCCGTCGGCAAGCGTGAACACGTCATACACGCTCCATGCGGACACGCGCGCGGGCATCGGCGGCGGCGCTTCATGCGTCATTGCATACTGCTGCATGTGCTGCGCGGAGAGGAACACGCAGTTTTCGAAGAGCGCGCTTTGTACCTCCTGTCCGCGTCCGGTGACATCCCGTTCGCGCAACGCGGCCAGCACGCCGATCGCGCCGAACATGCCACCCATGATGTCGTTGACCGATGTTCCCGCACGCAACGGCCGGCCCACCGGCCCCGTCATGTACGACAGTCCACCCATCATTTGCACGACTTCGTCGAGCGCGAGACGCTTCTCGTAGGGGCCGGGCAGGAATCCCTTGTGCGACACGTAGACGAGCCGTGGAAACGCATTCGAAAGCGTGTCGTAGTCGAGACCGAGCTTCGTCATCAAGCCCGGGCGGAAGTTCTCGAGCATCACGTCGCACGTGCCGATCAGCGCGAGCGCGGCGTCCCTGCCCTCCGGTGTGTTGATGTCGAGAACGACGCTCTTCTTGTTGCGGTTGAAGGTGCGGAAGAAGCCGATGCCGAGGCCCGGCAGCTTGCGCGTCTTGTCGCCGCCGGGCGGCTCGATCTTGATGACCTCCGCGCCGAGATCCGCGAGGATCATCCCGCACGTCGGCCCCATGACCATGTGTGTAAACTCGATCACGCGCACACCGTCGAGCGGAAGTCTTGCGTTGGTTTCCATGAGGTCCTCAGGCATTGAGCGCTGTCGATGCAAGATGCGTTTTCGGCAGACCGGCACGCCACAGCGCGCCATGCAGCGTTTCGCCGTCGAGCCAGCGCGCGACCTTGGCGCGCAGCACCAGCAGCGCCGTCAGGTCGATACCGGTGTCGACGCCCATCTCGTCCAGCATGAACGCGAGGTCCTCGCTCGACGCATTGCCGCTTGCGCCCGGTGCATGAGGACACCCGCCGATTCCTGCGAGCGTCGCGTCGAAACGCGCGACACCGGTTTCCAGCGCGGCATAGATGTTGGCGAGCGCGAGGCCGCGCGTGTCATGAAAGTGGCCGCAATAGAAGCGCTCGCCTGCAATGCGACGCGCACGCTCGAACAGGTCACGAACGGCCGCTGGCCCCGCATAGCCGACCGTATCGGCGATGCTGACGCGATCCGCGCCCGCATCGAGCAGCGCCTGCATGCAACGCAAGACTTCGTCCGGTTCGACGCGCCCCTTGATCGTGCAGCCGAATGCCGTGCCGATGCCGCCTTCGATCAGCGTCGTCGATCCGGCGGCGTCGCGCTCGGCGCGGATATGCGCAACCTCGGCGATCACTTCGTCGGGCGTCTTGCGCAGGTTCGCGAGGCTGTGTTCGCGGCTCGCGGACACCGGCACGAGCAACAAGTCGGCGCAAGTCTCGATGGCGCGCTGCGCGCCTTTCAGGTTGGGCACCAGCACCGACACGGTGAGGCCCGGTAGCGTTTTCGCGTAGGCGACGAGCTCGGCCGTATCCGCAAGTTGCGGCAGAAGCCGTGCCGGCACGAAGGAACCGACTTCGATCTCGCGCTGGCCGGCTGCGTACGCATCGGCAATCCATTCGATCTTGCGCTCGGTCGGCAGAACGGTCTGGATGCTCTGCAGGCCGTCACGCAATCCGACCTCGCGAATCACGACATGGGAGGGAAAAGAAGGCATGGGGTTGCTGTCTCCGCAATCTGTGGCCGGTCATTGCACGCCGGCGATAGCCCTTACTCTATAGATTCCAAAAGCGACGTAAAGTATCGATCTGGAAGCTATAACGTTCCGAAACGGAATCTCAGAAATGTGGCCGCGTCCGCGTTGCGAACGGGCCGGCCGTCGTCACGAAATCTTCTGAAGAAAACCCGCACGGCGCGCCGGCGGGACGTCGTCGTGGTAATTTCCGACGTTCCCGAAGAACACGGATACCGGCCGAAACGGGCAGAAAACTTCCGACCCGGAACGTATCGACTCATGGAGACAGCACCGATGCGCGACCTCGACCTCAAGACACTACGACTGTTCGTGGCCGTGTGTGATCACGGCAACATCGCGCGAGCCGCGAAGGAAGCGCATATCGAGCCTTCGGCGATCAGCAAGCGCATCGCGCAGCTCGAGAGCGACCTCGGCGCGCCGGCGCTGACACGGTCGCGACGCGGCGTTACGCCCACGCCGGCCGGCGTCGCGCTGCTCGAGCATGCGCGCAGCATGCTGTTCACGATGGACCGGATCGCGGCCGACGTCACCGCGATCGGCGACGGGCTGCAGGGGCGCGTGAGCATCTGCGCGTCGGCGTCCGCGATCGCGGAAGTGTTACTGGACGACATCGCATCGTTCATGCGCGACCCCGCCAACCGGAACATCACGGTCGACGTCGAAGAGCGCCTGTCGCGCGACCTCGTCCGGCAGGTATGCGAAGGAGCATCTGCGGTCGGCGTGTGCTGGGACAACGTCGACTTGCAAGGACTGCAGGCGCGTTCATATCGGCATGATCGGCTGGCGCTCGCCGTGCACCCGGAGCATCCGCTTGCCGGGCTTCAATCGGTCGGTTTCGACGACACGCTCGACTTCGATCACGTCGGACTGCCGCCCGCCACGGCCGTTCACACGATGCTCAGGCGAGCAGCCGCGGATCGGGGCCGGACCGTGTCGTATCGCGTGATCGTGTCGAGTTTCGACGCAGCCTTTCGCGTCGTGGCCGCCGGTTTGGGGATCAGCGTCATCCCTGTCGAAGTTGCGGCCGCTTACCGGCAGTCGCTCGGCGTACGGGTCATCCCCCTCACCGATTCATGGGCCCGGCGCCGCTTCGTCGTCTGTTTCAAGACCTTTGACACTATCCAGCCCGCAGCACAAAGAATGGTCGAACATCTAGCGAAACGCGCCGAGTCGGAAACGAAGGTCGGTGAATAACGACCGTGGCATTGGTGATCGACGTGCTCGCCCGTCGCATCGTTGGCTGGCGCGTGGCGGCAGCTTCGATAACGCGCTGGCCGAAACGATCAGCGGTTTGTACAAGACGGAACGGATTCATCGGCGCGCCCCATGGAAAACGCGAGAATCCGTCGAACTGGCGACGCTGGAATGGGTGGCCTGGTACAACCATCATCGGCTGATGGAACCGCTCGGCTCCATTCCGCCCGCTGAAGCCGACGCAAACTACTACAGGCAACTCGGAAATGCTGCTGACGTGCCTGCGGCGGGTCCTTGCCGGAATGCGCCGCTTGTGCGGGCGGGCGACGCCAGGCCGGCCGCCCACCCCGCCCTTCGATCCCTCGACCCCGATCCGGTCAGAACTTATGCCGGATCCCCGCATGCACCATCAACTGCTTCGACGTCGACGAAAGATCGGCCGCCCCCGGGACATACGCCTGGTCGAGCGACGACCCCGTCGCGTCGCCGGCAACCCGCTGGTACGCGCCCATCAGGTAGACGTCGGTGCGCTTCGACAGGTTGTAGTCGGCCATCAGCCCGATCGAATGGATCTTCGGTTTCGCGCTGCCGGTGGTCGCTTCATAACGCACGGTCGTATACACATACTGCGCGCCCACGAAGAACGCCGGCGTGACCTGGTATTTACCGTTCACTTCGAAGTTCTGATACTTGATCGCCGTGACCGTGCCGCCCGCGAGCGGCCCGGTGACGGGTTCGATCGTCTCGTCGCCGAACAGGTAGCCGACGTTCGCGGTCGGCCGCGTGACGTTGCTGTTGGTATACGCGAACCCGATCGTCGCGGGCCCTGCCGTGTAATTGACGCCCGCCCCGAAAATCCGCAGCCGCGCCGACGCGAAGTTCGCATCAGCGCCGACCGACCCCGAGCCCGCGATCGCACCGCCGGCCGTCGCGCCCGGGTTGTCCGCGTTCAGGAACGCCGCGCCGACGAGCAGGCCGCCCTGCTCGTACTGCGCACCGACACTCCACTGCCGGTTGTTCGCGAACCCGGTGTCGTTGCTGAAGCTGTACGTGCCGCCGAACGAGAAGCCGGCAAAATCCGGGCTCGCGTACTTGACCGTGTTGTTCACGCGGAACGTGTTGCCGGTGTTGTCGTTGTCGAGCGGATGCGAGAACGGATAAATGCCCCAACTGCCGTTCGCGGTCGTCGGCGCGAGATAGTCGACGACCGAGTCGTATTGCCGGCCGAGCGTGAGCGTGCCGAAGCGCGTGCTGCCGAGCCCGACGTAAGCCTGCCGCCCGAACATGCGGCCGCCCTGCGCGAGCGTGCCGCTGTTCACGTTGAAGCCGCTCTCGATCTGGAACAGCGCGTTGTAGCCGCCGCCGAGATCCTCGGTGCCCTTCAGCCCCCAGCGGCTGCCCTGCGCGAAGCCGCTCGCCATCTGCCAATCACCGTGGCCGCCGACGTTGTTCGTATAGTCGATGCCCGCATCGATCAACCCGTACAACGTGACGCTGCTTTGCGCGAACGCCGGTGCCGCGCACAGTGCCGGCATCGCGACGAAAAACAATCTCCAGTTCATTCGTTTTCCTTATTGATATCGTTATCCCAACCCTTGCGATACGGGTCGGCGCTGCTTACTTCGTGCCGTAGATGTCGAAGTCGAAGTACTTGCGGTTGATCCGCTGATACGTACCGTTCGCGAGAATCGTCGCCAGCGCGCGGTTGAATGCATCGCGCAGCTCGGTGTCCTGCTTGCGCAGCCCGAGGCCGTCGCCCTGTCCGAAGTACTTCGCGTCGTCGATCGCCGCGCCGACGAACATGAAATCCTTGCCCTGCGGCTTCTTCAGGAAGCCGTCGCTGGCCGCGATCGACGCCTGGAACGCCGCGTCGAGCCGCCCGCTCACGAGATCGGCATAGACCTGGTCCTGGTTCTGGTACGACTCGATCTGCACGCCGGCCGGCTGCCAGTTCGCGATCGCATAGTCGGCCTGCGCGGAACCCTGCTCGACGCCGACCCGCTTGCCCTTCAGCGACGCGGCCGTCGGCAGCAGCGGCGAACCCTTGCGCGCGACCAGCCGCGCCGGCGCGTTCGAGATCCGGTTCGTGAACGCGATCTGCTGCATGCGCTTCGGCGTGATCGTCATCGACGACGCGATCACGTCGAACTTGCGCGCGAGCAGCCCCGGAATCATCCCGTCGAAACTCGACTCGACCCACACGCAGCGCGCGCGCAGCTCCGCGCACAACGCGTTCGTGATGTCGATCCCGAAGCCGGTCAGCGTGCCGTCGGGCTGCTTGTATTCGAGCGGCGGATAGGTGGGATCGACCGCGAGGCGGATCTCCTTGCCCGTCCAGTCGCCCGCATGCGCGGCGCCTGCCACCGTCGTTGCCGTCAGCGCCACCGCGAGCGCCGCCATCCATTGTTTCATTGCCAGTCTCCTTGTTGCCGTCGTTGAAGGTAAATCGGATCGGTCCGGCCGCGCGTCACGCGAGGTAGCGCTCGGCGAGCGCGATCCAGTAGCTCGCGCCCGTCGCGAGGCACGCATCGTTGAAATCGTAGCCGGGGTTGTGCAGCCCGCAGCCTGCCGCGCCATCGCCGTTGCCGATCGACAGGTAGCTGCCCGGGCACGCGTCGAGCATGAACGCGAAATCCTCGCTCGCCGCGATCGGCCGCAGATGGGGAATCAGCGCATCGTCGCCGCCCCATTCGCGCGCGACATCGCGCGCGAACGCCGTTTCCGCCGCGTGATTCACGAGCACCGGATAACCGTGGCGATAGTCGATCTCGGCCGTCGCGCCATAGCTGTCGGCCTGGCCGTGCACGATCGCGCGAATGCGCCGTTCGAGCAGCGCGCGCACGTCCGGCGACAGCGCCCGCACGCTCAGTTCGAGATCCGCATGCGGCGGAATCACGTTCGATGCGGTGCCCGCGTGGATCGAGCCGGTCGTGACGATCGCCAGTTCCTGCGGATTGACGTTGCGCGACACGACCGTCTGCAGCGCCATCACGATCGACGCGCAGACGACCACCGGATCGATCGTCGTGTGCGGCGCCGCGCCGTGGCCGCCGCGCCCGGTCACGCGAACGCGCACCTCGTCGGCCGACGCCATCGCCGGGCCGTCGCAGAAGCCGAGCACGCCGGCCGGCAGGCCCGGCACGTTGTGCATCGCGAACACGGCATCGCACGGGAACTGCGTAAACAGCCCGTCGTCGAGCATCCGCTTCGCGCCGCCCAGCCCTTCCTCCGCCGGCTGGAAAATCAGGTTCAGCGTGCCGCTGAAGCGCCCGCGCTGCGCGATGCAACGGGCGGCGGCGAGCAGCATCGCCGTATGGCCGTCGTGGCCGCACGCGTGCATCACGCCGTCGTGCCGGCTCGCATGCGGCAGCCCGGTCGTCTCGCGGATCGGCAGCGCATCCATGTCCGCGCGCAGCCCGAGCCGCTTCCCGGCGCCGCGCGTGAGCGTGCCGACCACGCCGGTGCCACCGAGGCCGCGCGTGACCCGATAACCCCACGTTGTCAGGCAATCGGCGACGAGCCCGCTCGTCGCGTGTTCGTCGAAACCGAGTTCCGGATGGGCATGCAGCCGGCGGCGCAGCGCGATCATCTCCGTCTCGATGGCCGCCATTTCAGGCGGAACGCGTACTCGATCCAACCCCGTTACTCCTTTCCAGGTGCCGCGTGGCGACTGCCGGAGTGGCAGGTCGTGGGCGAGATCGTAGACAGCGAAAAAGCCGGCGAACAGCCGCAGTTTCGTTATGATGACAACCTTTCGTTGTCGGCTATCACACCCTTTTGCACCCTTTCACACCATGAGCACGATCAAGCTGCATCAGTTGCAGGCGCTCGTCGCGAGCGCGGAGGCCGGGAGCATCCGCGGCGCGGCGCGCACGCTCGGGCTGTCGCAGGCGGCCGTCACGCGTGCGTTGCGCGAGCTGGAGGCCAGCGAGCGCCTGCCGCTGCTGGTGCGCGCGCCGGAAGGCATCGGCTTCACCGAATACGGGAAGACCCTGCTCACGCACGCGAAACTCGTGCTCAAGCAGCTCGAGCACGCGCAAAGCGATCTCGAACGGATGCGCGGGCGCGTCGAGGGGCGGTTGAGCGTCGGCGTCACGCCGTGGCTGACGATGACCTTCCTCGCGGAAACCGTGCTGCAGTTTCGCGAGCGGATGCCCGACGTGCGCCTCGAACTGTACGAAGCGCTGATGGCCGTCGCGCAACCGCTGCTGCGCGACGGCAGCATGGATTTCGCGCTCGGCCACGTGCAGGCCGGCAGCGGCGCGCAGGAGTTCGCGTTCGAGCCGCTGCTGCGCTACGAGACGTCGGTGATGGTGCGCGCCGGGCATCCGCGCGAACGCGCGACGTCGGTGCACGACCTGCTCGATTGCGACTGGGTGCTGAATTCGTCGGCCGACGGCCAGGCCGCGCTCGTCGACTACCTGTTCACGCGGCACGGCGCGCAGATCGACGAGCGGCGCATCGTGCGCGCGCAGTCGGTCGCGATGCTGCAGACGATGCTCGAACAGGCCGGCATGTGCACGTGGTGCCCGACGATCCTCGCGGCGGTGCCGCCATTCGGCGAGCGGATGCGCGTGCTGTCGCTGAAGGAGACCTTCGAGCCGAGCGAACTCGGCGTCGTCACGCGCCGCAGCAGCACGCTGAGCGACGCCGCGCGCTGCTTCATCGATTGCCTGCTGCAGGTGATCCGGCGGCATGCGCGCTCGGCGCGCAAGGACGATCTCGCGCTGTTCCGCACGCTCTCGCTGTTGATCTGACGCCGATCGCGCGCCGGCATCGGGAACCCCGCCGGCGGAGGCCCTGCGACATCCGGGCACGACCGGGTATACCTCCGGCACCGCATTGTTCTATACTGCCCCCCAGTATCCGGAAACCACGATCCCATGCCGCATTCCCCCGCAGAGAAAAAACGCGTCCTGACCCGCGTGCGCCGTGTCCGCGGGCAGCTGAATGCGCTCGAGCAGGCGCTCGAGGAAGGCGCCGACTGTGGTCCGGTACTGCAGCAGCTGGCGGCGATCCGCGGCGCGATCAACGGCGTGATGGCCGGCGTGCTCGAAAGCCATCTGCGCGAGGAGTTCACCCAGCTCGCGGATGCCCCGCGGCCTGCTTCCGAATCGATCGACGATATCGTGACCCTCGTCCGGTCCTACCTGCGTTGACCGGCGCAGGATCGTCGACGCTCCGCTCCATTCGATGATTTTTTCAACAGGATTGTCATGAAATCACGTGCCGCAGTTGCGTTTGAAGCCGGTAAGCCGCTCCAGATCGTCGAAATCGACGTCGAACCGCCCCGCAAGGGCGAAGTGCTCGTCAAGATCACCCATACCGGTGTCTGTCACACCGACGCGTTCACGCTGTCGGGCGACGACCCCGAAGGCCTCTTCCCCGCCGTGCTGGGTCATGAAGGCGCGGGCATCGTGGTGGAAGTCGGCGAAGGCGTGACCAGCGTCAAACCCGGCGACCACGTCATTCCGCTCTACACCGCCGAATGCGGCGAGTGCCTGTTCTGCAAGAGCGGCAAGACCAACCTGTGCGTGTCGGTGCGCGCCACCCAGGGCAAGGGCGTGATGCCCGACGGCACCACGCGGTTCAGCTACAACGGCCAGCCGGTCTATCACTACATGGGCTGCTCGACGTTCAGCGAATACACCGTCGTCGCCGAAGTGTCGCTCGCGAAGATCAACCCGGACGCGAACCCCGAGCAGGTCTGCCTGCTGGGCTGCGGCGTCACGACGGGCCTCGGCGCGGTGAAGAACACGGCGAAGGTGCAGGAAGGCGACACCGTGGCCGTGTTCGGCCTCGGCGGCATCGGCCTCGCGGTGATCCAGGGCGCCAAGCTCGCGAAGGCCGGCCGCATCATCGCGATCGATACCAACCCCGGCAAGTTCGACCTCGCACGCGTGTTCGGCGCGACCGACTGCGTGAACCCGAAGGATCACGAAAAGCCCATCCAGCAGGTGATCGTCGAAATGACCGGCTGGGGCGTCGACCACAGCTTCGAGTGCATCGGCAACGTCAACGTGATGCGCGCCGCGCTCGAATGCGCGCACCGCGGCTGGGGCCAGTCGGTGGTCATCGGCGTCGCCGGCGCCGGCCAGGAAATCTCGACGCGCCCGTTCCAGCTCGTCACCGGTCGCCGCTGGCTGGGCACGGCATTCGGCGGCGTCAAGGGCCGCTCCGAACTGCCGGGCATGGTCGAGGAAGCGATGGCCGGCACGATCCAGCTGGCACCGTTCGTCACGCACACGAAGCCGCTCACCGGCATCAACGAAGCGTTCGACCTGATGCACGAAGGCAAGTCCATCCGGACCGTCGTGCATTTCTGAACCACACGCGAGGAGGCCGGTTGCCGCAACCGGCCCGTTGCGCGCGTGCGCCGGCAAGCCACGTCGCTTGGCCGGCGCGACGCATGCTCCGAACCCCATCCTCCGTCCAGCCGGTAACGATCACCGTTGCGTGATCCGTCGCCCGTCGCGAGACTCGGCTTTCGACCGCGAGCCTGTGTCGCGGCTGCCCCGTCAGCACCGCACGCGCCGCATCCGGAGCGTGGCCGACGGCGATTCCCCGAACGCGCGCTTGTAGTCGATCGCGAACCGTCCGAGGTGCGCGAAGCCCCATTTCAGCGCGATGTCCGTCACCGACGCGAGCCCGGGCGTCGCATCGTCGAGCAGTTCATCGCGCACACGTTGCATCCGCAACTGGCGCACGAATGCCATCGGCGTGATGCCGTGGCGATTGCGGAAGCCGGCGAACAGCGTGCTCGGGCTGACGCCCGCGAGTTCGGCGAGCCGTTCGATCGTCAGCGGCTCGTCGAGATGCGCGCGGATGTATTCCTCGACGCGCCGCACGTAGAACGGCGCGAGCGGCGCCGGCGCGTGGCGCGTGCCGTTGCGCGCGGTGTTCGGGTGGCCGTACAGCAACAGGTTGAGCAGCGTCGATTCGAGTTGCTCGAACGCGAGCGGATGGCGCAGCGGATGCCCGTCCGTCGCGATCGCGTCGGCCAGCATCGGCAGCATCTGCGCGAGGCACGCGCCCTGCTGCGACGACAGGCTGAATTCCGGCTCGAACTCCACCGGCGCGCGCCGCTCGTCGCCGAAATGCCGCTGCGCATGCCGCTCCATCACCTCGCGCTCGATCCGCAGGATCACTTGCGGGCACGCCTCGCCCCACCGCATCCTGAGCGACAGCGTCGGCGACAGCAGCGACGCGGTGTCGGGCGACGACACGAAGCGCGTCGCGCCGCACTCGATCTCGGCGTCGCCGCGCAGCGGCATCTGCAACAGATAGAAGTGCTCGAGCGGCCCCGGTTCGATGGACACCTCGCCACCGTAGTCGAGCAGATTCAGCGACAGGTTGCCCCAGCGAGCATGGTGCATGCGGCTGTGCAGCGCGCGCGAATCGCCGGTCAGCGTGAGCCGATGCGGCTTGAACACGTCCGCTACCCGCGCGCGCACCTCGTCGAGGTCATCCGACTGCAGCAGCAGCGTGTCGTGATTGAAACAGGCGGCGTCACCCAGCCAGCCCGCTCCGGAAAATTGCCCCATCGAAGTTCTCCCGTCGTGCTCGATCGCACTTGCGCTGTGCACGCGTTCCCGATTCCGGGGAATCCCGTCGCACGATCCGGATAGCGGCCGGAGTATCCGGACAGTCCGCCTCGCTACACTACGCAAGCCCTGCGCACCCGATGCAAGAAGCGGACCGTTCGCGCATCGTAGAAAACTGTGCGGTGCTTCCGCATCCGCACAAACCCGCAGAGCGCCGTGCCCGGCCCCGCTGCGGCGGGCCGGTCCGCAGGTTTCCGGAATTCGCGGATACCGGTCGAAGAAAGCGGATAGAAGCGCGCGTTTCGTCCGCCAATACTGGGCCCATGCCAGTCACGAACAGAATGGAGAGACACATGCAAGGACGACACATCGAGATCCCGTCGCCGGACGGCGGCGCGTTTCGCGCGTACCTGAGCACGCCGGCCGGCGGCACGGGGCCCGGCATCGTGCTGTGCCACGAAATCTTCGGCGCGAACGCGACGATGCGCGACGTGGCCGATTACTACGCCGAAGAAGGCTACACGGTGCTCGTGCCTGACCTGTTCTGGCGCCAGGCGCCCGGCATTGAACTCGGTTACACCGCCGCCGACTTCGAGCGTGCGATGGCGCTGTACCGCGAATACGACGAAAACAAGGGAGTCGAGGACATCGCCGCCGCGCTGGCCGTGCTCACGCAACGGCCGGAATGCACGGGCCAGGCCGGCGTGCTCGGCTACTGCCTCGGCGGCAAGCTCGCGTATCTCGCCGCGTGCCGCCTGCCGGACGTGGCCGCCGCGGTCAGCTATTACGGCGTGGGCATCGAGCATGCGCTCGACGAGGCCGCTCATCTGCGCGGCCGGCTCGTGCTGCAGATCCCCGCGCAAGACCGCTTCTGTCCGCCCGACGCGCAGCAACGCATCGCCGCGGCGCTCGCGGGGCGCGACGGCGTGGAAGTGTACGTCTACCCTGGCGTCGATCATGCGTTCGCACGCGTCGGCGGCGATCATTTCGACAAGGCGGCCGCGGTGATGGCGCATCAGCGCGCGATCGCCGCGTTCCGCGCGGCGCTCGGCCCGCGCTACGACCTGTCCGCGCTGTGGGAAGAACATCTCCGGCACGAATTCGACACGCGCAACGTCGACGCGACGATGGATACGATGGTCGCGCAGCCTTACGTGAACCATATTCCGACACTGACGGGCGGCGTCGGCTACGACGAACTCAAGCGCTTCTACACGCATCACTTCGTGCATGCGAACCCGCCGGACACCACGATCACGCCGATCTCGCGCACGATCGGCGCGAGCCAGATCGTCGACGAACTGCTGTTCTGCTTCACGCACACGACCGAGATCGACTGGATGCTGCCCGGCGTCGCGCCGACCGGCAAGCGCGTCGAGATCCCGCTCGTCGCGATCGTCAAGTTCCGCGGCGACAAGCTGTATCACGAGCACATCTATTGGGACCAGGCGAGCGTGCTCGTGCAGGTCGGCCTGCTCGACGCGGCCGGGCTGCCCGTCGCCGGTGTCGAAACGGCGCGCAAGCTGCTCGACGAAACCGTGCCGTCCAACGGGCTGATGCAGCGCTGGCGCGACAGCGCGTAATCGACCGATACCCGGGCGGCACGTCGAACGCGCGCCGCCTGCGCTCAATCATTCCAGGAGACTCCCCATGACTGCCCTTGCTGGCAAAGTCGCGATCGTCACCGGCGGCGCCACGCTGATCGGCGCCGCCGTCGCGCAGGACCTGAGCCACGCCGGCGCGTGCGTCGCGATCCTCGATCTCGACGCGGAGAACGGCGCGCGCGTCGCCGACACGCTCGGCGAACGCGGCACGTTCATCGCGACCGACATCACCGACGACCGCGCGATCGAACGCGCGGTATCGGCCGTCGCCGAACGCTTCGGCTCGATCGACCTGCTGATCAACCTCGCGTGCAGCTACGTCGACAACGGCATCCAGGCCACGCGCAACGACTGGCTCGCGGCGATGGACGTCAACGTCGTCTCGGCCGCGATGCTCGTGAAGGCCGTGCACCCTTACCTGACCCGGCGCGGCGGCGGCGCGATCGTGAACTTCAGCTCGATCTCCGCGCAATGCGCGCAGACCGGCCGCTGGCTCTATCCCACATCCAAGGCCGCGATGCGCCAGCTCACGCGCAGCATGGCGATGGATCTCGCCGCCGACCGGATTCGCGTCAACTCGGTGTCGCCGGGATGGACGTGGTCGCGCGTGATGGACGAGCTCACGCACGGCGACCGCGCGAAAACCGATCGCGTGGCCGCGCCATTTCATCTGCTCGGGCGCGTGGGCGATCCGTCGGAAGTCGCGCAGGTCGTCACGTTCCTGTGCAGCGATGCGGCGAGCTTCGTGACGGGCGCCGACTACGCGGTGGACGGCGGCTACTCCGCGATGGGCCCCGAGCAGGCGGTGCCGGCGATTCCGAGGTTGGCCGAATAACCGCCGGCCGTTCCTTCCCGCCCACATTCCACTCCATTTAATTCGTCATGCAAAGGATTGCATCATGAAACGCATCGCTATCGTCGGCGCCGGCCAGTCCGGCCTGCAACTCGCCTTCACGCTGCTCGACCACGGCTATCACGTCACGCTCGCGACCAATCGCGACGCGCAACAGATTCGCGCCGGCAAGGTCATGTCGAGCCAGTGCATGTTCCATACCGCACTGCAGATCGAACGCGATCTCGGCCTGAACGCCTGGGAAGAAGCGTGCCCGTCCATCGACGGCATCGGCATCGCGGTGCCGCATCCGCAAGGCAACGGTCGCAAGGCGATCGACTGGTCGTCGCGGCTGACCCGCTACGCGCAATCGGTCGACCAGCGCGTGAAGATGGCCGACTGGCTCGACGCGATCCGGCGCCGCGGTGCCGACGTGCGCATCTGCGACGTCGGCGTGCCGGAGCTCGAGGCGCTCGCACGCAGCCACGATCTCGTGCTGCTCGCGGCCGGCAAGGGCGAAATCGTGAACCTGCTCGGCCGCGACGACGCACGCAGCGCGTTCGAGCGCCCGCAACGCGCGCTGGCCCTCACCTACGTGACGGGCATGACGCCTAGCGAGCCGTATTCGCGCGTGCGCTTCAACCTGCTGCCCGGGATCGGCGAATACTTCGTGTTTCCGGCGCTGACCACGACGGGCCCGTGCGAAATCATGGTGTTCGAAGGGATCCCCGGCGGCCCGCTCGACTGCTGGGCCGACGTGAAGACGCCCGAGCAGCATCTCGACCGCAGCCTGTCGTTCCTGCAGCAGTACGTGCCGTGGGAATTCGAGCGCTGCCGCGACGTTGCGCTGACCGATCCGAACGGCACGCTGTCCGGGCGCTTCACGCCGACCGTGCGCAAGCCGTTCTTCCGCCTGCCGTCGGGCCGCACCGTGTTCGGCATGGCCGATGCGGTGGTCGTCAACGATCCGATCACCGGCCAGGGTTCGAACAATGCGGCGAAATGCGCGAAGGTGTACGGCGACGCGATCCTCGCACGCGAAGCCGAGCCGTTCGACGAAGCCTGGATGCACGACACGTTCGAACGCTACTGGGCCTACGCACAGCACGTCGTGCGCTGGACCAACTCGCTGCTCACGCCGCCGCCGCCGCACATCCTCGAGCTGCTCGGCGCCGCCGGCCAGCTGCCGTCGCTCGCCGCGACGATCGTCGACGGCTTCGACGATCCGCGCCGGTTCGCGCCGTGGTGGTTCGAGCCGGCGGCCTGCGCCGCGCTGATCCGCGAACACGCCGCACGTTCGGAGTAAGCGACATGAACGCCACCGCTTCCGGCAATCCGGGCCTCGACCCGCAGCAATTGCGCGCCGCATTCGGGCAGTTTCCGACCGGCGTCACCGTGATCACCACGCGCGCGCCGGACGGGCGCAAGGTCGGCCTCACCGCCAATTCGTTCTCGTCGCTGTCGCTCGATCCGCCGCTCGTGCTGTGGAGCCTGCGCAAGGTCGCGCCGAGCCGTCCGGATTTCGTCGCGGCCACGCACTTCGCGATCAATATCCTCGCGCACGACCAGATCGAACTGTCGCGCCGTTTCGCGACGCCGAGCGCCGACAAGTTCGACGGCGTGCCGCACGTGGATGCCGATGCGGGCGGCGTGCCCTGTCTCGACGGCGCAAGCGCGCGTTTCGTGTGCCGCCATGTCGGCCATTACGAAGGCGGCGACCACCTGCTGTTCATCGGCCAGATCGAGGCATTCGATGCGTTCGGCCATGCACCGCTCGTGTTCCATGCGGGCCAGTATCGCGCGATCTCGGCACACCCCGATCTTTCTCGTGCCGCTTGATTAGTTATACAAACAAATATTCAGGAGGTGGTGATGATGAATTGCGGCTCTCGCCTGCTTGCGATCGCAGGCCTCGTGTGCTTCGGCCTGACCGGGCACGTGCCGGCGCATGCGACCGACCTGCCATCGGTCAACCTGGGGATGACCAGCTTCCTCGACGGGATGCCGCCGGCCGGTGCCGGCTGGTACGGCACGCAGTATCTCGAGTACTACACGGCCGGACGCGTCAACGACAATGCCGGCAACAAGGTCGGGCTGCCGAAGCAGGACATCGACCTGTTCGCAGGGCTGAGCCAGCTCGTCTACCAGTCGCCGCTGGCGTTCGGCGGCATGCATCCGGGGCTCGACGTGATCCTGCCGTGGGTGGCGTCCGTGCACACGAACGACGGAATCGGCAACGTCGCGCTGAATTCGCGGGCCGGGTTCGGCGATCTGCTGATCGGCCCGTTCATCCAGTTCGATCCGGTGATGGGCCCGCAGGGGCCGCGCTTCGCGCAGCGGGTGGAATTCCAGTTCATCGCGCCGACGGGCGCATACGACCCGGCGCGGGCGATCAATCCGGGCAGCCATTTCTGGTCGTTCGATCCGTACTGGGCCGCGACGTTCTGGGTCACGCCGAAGTGGACCGTGTCGTGGCGCCTGCACTATTTGTGGAATGCGACCAATCACGAGCCGGCGACCGCGCTCGGACCCGACGTGACGTCGACGCAGGCCGGCCAGGCCGTTCATGCGAACTTCGCGACCGAGTACGAAGTGCGGCCCGGGCTGCGGTTGGGGCTCAACGGCTACTGGCTGCGCCAGACCACCGACATGAAAGTGAACGGGCAGGACGTGTCCGGTACACGGGAAGCCGTGCTCGCGATCGGGCCCGGCGCGATGGTCAGTTTTTCGCCGCAGGATCACCTGCTGTTCAACGCGTACTTCGAGGTCCTTGCGCGCAACCGGCCGCAAGGTTCGCGGATGGTATTGCGGTACGTGCATCATTTTCAGTGACGCGCAAACCAGGCCGGCCTTGCCGGCCGATATCGTATGACGAATGCATCGCGCACCTTCGGAGCCCGGTTGCGTGTCCTATAGTTTCGGGGGTGCAAGGAGACCACTTAAACACAACAAGGAAGGGAACACGCGATGGCGACCTCTGCTCCTCCCCGGCTTTTCCCGCGCGCCGCGCAGCGGCTGGTGCATCACCTGGCGACGGTTGCACCGGCGCTGGCCGTCGGCATCGCCGTTTCCGCCTGCGGCGGCGACAGCTCGCTGAACAGCGACGAGCCTGCCTACGCCACCCAGGCGCGCCCGCAGATCAATGCGCTGCTCGCGAGCACGATGACGCCCGGCGCGGTCGTCTACGTGCAGTCGCCGCAAGGCAACTGGCTCGCGTCGTTCGGCACGGCCGTGCGCGGCACGAACTCGCCGATCCCGACGAACGCGCACTTTCGCATCGGCAGCGTGACGAAGACGTGGACGGGCACCGTGATCCTGCAACTCGTGCAGGAAGGCAGGCTGCGCCTGACCGATCATGTCAGCCAGTACGTCGCGAACGTGCCGAACGGCGACACGATCACGATCGAGCAGTTGCTGACGATGCGCAGCGGTCTCTACAACTACTCGACCAGCCTTGCGTTCAACCAGTCGCTCGACATGCAGCCGGACAAGGTGTGGACCGTCGACGAACTGCTGGGTATCGCGGAGAACCAGCCCGTCTATTTCGCGCCGGGCGCGGATTTTCGCTACTCGAACACGAATACGGTGCTGCTCGGCCTGATCATCGAGCAGCGCACCGGCATGAGCGCCGCCGATGCGATCCGGACGCGGCTGTTCGCGCCGCTCGGGCTGACCGAGACATCGCTGCCGCCGCAAGACAACACGGCGCTCCCCGCGCCGGCGCCGCGCGGTTATCAATGGGGCACCAACGTGGAGACGATCGACGGCGACGCGCTGTCTCCCACGCGCCAGGCCGCCGCGAAGAACGGCACGCTGCAGCCGGCCGACGTGACGACGGTCAATACGTCGTGGGCATGGACGGCCGGCTCCGGCATCTCTACCGCGGCCGAACTGGGTGCGTACGTGCAGCGGATGGTCGGCGGCGGCTACCTGAATGCGGACCTGCAGGCGCAACGCCTCGCGAGCTGCACGCCGATCGATCCGTCGAATCCGGCGTCGGCGAGCTACTGCATGGGGCTCGCGAAGTTCGGCACGTTCTACGGGCACACCGGGGAAATACCGGGTTTCAATACGTTCGCGGGCTACGATCCGGCAACGAAGACGACGATCGTCACGTGGGCGAACACGGCGTCCGGCCCGGACGGACGCGCACCGGCCAACGAGATCGCACGGATCATCATGGGCGAGCTCAGCAAGGCGGCCGATGTGCCGAGCGAGGGGCGGCCTTGAGGGGAAGCCGTAGGGGGCCACCCGCGCGGGCAGTGGACTACGGCTGCGTCCATGGCCGACCATGGGTCCGGGTTGCGTTGACGCCGCTATGATCGACCTGTCTCGCGGCGCCGCCCGGGGGGAGAAGGAGCCTCCCATGAAGACGGTGACCGTGCCGGCCGGCGATGCCGGGCCGGCACGCACATCCGGTTCGCGCGGCCCCCGCCGCCGCTTACTGCCCGATGCTGGTGAAGGTCGGCAGCAGCACGCGATACACGTGAATCATCGCCGGCCCGAGCAACACGCACATCAGCGCCGGGAAGATGAAGAAGATAAGCGGAAACAGCAGCTTCAGCGCGATCTTCGCGGCCCGCTCCTCGGCGCGCATCCGCCGCCGCGTGCGCAGCATGTCCGAGAGCACGCGCAGCGATTCCGCGATGCTCGTGCCGAAGCGATCGGCCTGGATCAGCATCGCGCAGAACGATTCGATGTCCTCGACGCCGGTCCGCAGCGCCAGGTTGCGCAGCGCGGTATCCTTCGTGAACCCGGAACGCATCTCGAGCAGCAGCAAGTCGAGTTCGCCCGCGACCACTTCGCTGCGAAAGCGCAGCTCCTCGCTCACCCTCATCAGCGCCGCATCGAGCCCGAGCCCTGCTTCGACGCATACGGTCAGCAAGTCGAGCGCATCCGGGAAGTCCTCGAAGATCACCTGCTGACGCTTCGCGATCCGGCGCCGGAGGATCACGTTCGGCACGTAGTAGCCGATCCCGGCGAGCGCCACGAGGAGGAACGACAGCAGCATGCGTTGACCCGCGAGGCGGGTCGTGGCGAGCGCCAGCAGCGCAGCGCCCGGCAGCGCCAGCGCGAGTACCGTCTTCGCCGCGAAGTAAAGCGCGCCCGCGTTCGCATCGCGCCAGCCGGCATTCATCAGCCGGATCCGCAGCGGCGAGTTCTCCCAGCCCTCCTGCGGCAGCGACAGCCGGGAAATCGGTTTCGACAGTTCGACGAGTTTCGCGACCCAGTGCGATGTTTGCCCGCCGCCGTCGTTCGCACCGGTGCCGATGCCCACGCTCGCTCCGCTCGCCTGCTGGATCCGGCGCTCCATGTTGCGCGGCGCGAACAGCAGCATCGCGACCAGCACGCCGCCGGCGACGAAAAGGAACAAGCCGGCCAGCATCACGGTATGTACTACGCTCAGGTTTTGCATGACAGCCTCGATTCGGTTCGTGAAGCCCGGGACACGCGTCAGACGCGAATGCGGATGATGCGGCGAATCCACAGCAGGCCGAATACCATCGACCCGAGCATCACGCCAACCATCTTGATGCCGGCCGGATCCTCCCAGAGCACCGACAGGAACTCACGGTTCAACACCGCCATCATGCCCGCGGTACCGAACGGCAGCAGGCCGAGGATCCAGGCCGACAACCGCCCTTCCGCGGACAGCACGCGGACCTTGTCGAACAGCTTGAAGCGTTCGCGCACCAGCGACGCGATGCTGTCGAGCAGTTCGGCCAGGTTGCCACCGGTCTCGCGCTGGATCAGCACCGCGATCACGAAGTAGCGCAGGTCATGGGCCGGCACGCGCGTGGCGAGGTTCACCAGCGCATCGTGCAGCGATACGCCGTAATTGATCTCGTCGAACGTGATCCTGAATTCACTGCCCATCGGATCGGGAAACTCCTCGCCGACCATCCCGAGCGCGCTCGTAAACGAGTGGCCGGAGCGTAGCGCGCGCGCGATCATGTCGCAGACATCCGGCAGCTGGCGCTCGAGCTTGAGCATCCGCCGGTTGCGATGCCGCATCACGTACATTACCGGGATGCATACGGTCAGCAGCGCAATCGGCACCACGACGATCAGCGGCAACACGGTCAGGGTCAGGGCCAGCATCGTCGCCACCGGGAATGCGGCGCAGAGCGTGACCAGTTTCGCGACCGTCCAGTCGAGCCCGGACTGCTGCAGCAGGAGGTCCAGCGACTGCACGCGCGGCATGCGCAACAACAGCCGGTCGAACGGCTTCGACTCGTCGAGCATCCGCTTCTTGAGAATCGACAGCCGCTCCTGCTGCACGCTGCCGCCGGCCGACATCGCGCGCAGGCGCGATTCGATCCGGCGCGCCGCGGCACCGTGGCGCGTGTTCCACCATTGATAGACGCCCTCGATCGCGAGCACGACCGCGACGAAGGTGAGAATCACAAAACCGTAAAAGATCGAGTCCATGAGGCCTCCCCGGAATCAGACGACCGCGCGTCGTCACTTCGTCTCGTAACGCTGCGCCGGGTCGTACAGCGAATCCGGCAGGTTGATGCCGAACGCCTGCAGCCGCTCGGCGAACTTCGGCCGCACGCCGGTCGCGCAGAAGTGTCCGCGCACCGTGCCGTCGCGATCCATGCCGGTGCGCTTGAACGTGAAGATCTCCTGCATGTTGATGATGTCGCCCTCCATCCCGGTCAGCTCCTGGATGCTGACGATCTTGCGCTTGCCGTCGGTGAGCCGGGTGGCCTGAACCACCACCGAGATCGCCGACGCGATCTGCTGGCGCATCGTCTTCGGCGGCAGCGTCAGGCCGCCGACGCTAATCATGTTCTCGAGCCGCGTGAGCGCATCGCGCGGCGTGTTGGCGTGGATCGTCGCGAGCGAGCCTTCGTGGCCGGTGTTCATCGCATTGAGCATGTCGAGCGCTTCCGCGCCGCGCACTTCGCCGAGGATGATCCGGTCCGGCCGCATCCGCAGCGCATTGCGCACGAGCGTGCGTTGCGTGATCTCGCCCTTGCCCTCGATGTTCGGCGGCCGCGTTTCGAGCCGCAGCACATGCGGCTGCTGCAGTTGCAGCTCGGCCGCATCCTCGATCGTCACGATCCGTTCCGAACGCGGAATGAAGCCAGACAGGATGTTGAGCAGCGTCGTCTTGCCGCTGCCGGTGCCGCCCGACACGAGCACGTTCACTTTCGCCTGGGCCAGCGCATCGAGCAGTTCCGCCATCGGCGGCGTGAGGCTCTGGTAACTCACGAGGTCGTCCATCTTCAGCGGGTTGACCGCGAAGCGCCGGATCGACATCAGCGGCCCGTCGATCGCCGACGGCGGAATGATCGCGTTCACGCGCGAGCCGTCCGGCAGACGCGCATCGACCATCGGAGTCGATTCGTCGATGCGGCGCCCGACCCGCGACACGATCTTCTCGATCACCTTCATCAGGTGCGCGTCGTCGTAGAACGTCACGTCGGTCAGCTCGAGCTGGCCGGCACGCTCGACGTAGACCTGCCGGTACGTGTTCACGAGGATGTCGGAGATGCCGGGGTCGCGCAGCAGCGCCTCGAGCGGGCCGAAACCGAACATCTCGTCGTACACGTCGATCGCGAGCTGGCGCCGCTCGATGTCGTTCGCGAGCAGGCGCTCCTCGTCGAGGATGCGCGAGATCAGCGCCGAGATTTCCTGCCGGACCTGTTCCTGCGGCAGGCGCGACAGACGCTCCAGCTCGACGCGTTCGAGCACCGCCAGGTGAATTTCGCGGCGCAGCTTCTGGTAGGCGTTGCGTACCGACGAATGCGTCGCACCTGCCGGTTCGGTGCCCGCAGCCTGCGGCTGCGTCCGGTACAAGGACATCTGTTCGCGCAATGACATGATGGTTTCCCCGCAAGATTCACATGGACTTGAGCTTCGGCGTGGCCTTGCGGCCGAACAGCCGGGACATCAACGGTTCGCTGCTGGACGTGCCGTGCCTGGTGCGCACGTCCCCTTCGACGATCTGCTTCGCACAGGCCTGCAACGCACGCGTGACCGCCGCGCCGCGTGCGACGCGCGAGGCCGGATGCCCCTGGTCGAGCGCTTCGCGCACGGTGTCGGCGTCGTCGGGTATCGTGCTGCTGGCGTGCAGCCCGAGCACTTCCTCGAGCGCGGCACGAGACCGCTCGCTCGCTCGCGTCATCCGGTTCACCACCAGCCGCAACTGGTCGGTCGGGTAGCCGAGCGACACGAGAATCTCCAGCAACCGGCGGCCCGCGCGCACGTGCGGCATCGTGGGCTGCAGCACGAGCTGGATCTGGTCGCTGCGATCCAGTGCGATCATCGACAGCGGATTGATGCTGACGCCGATGTCGAAGATCACGAAGTCGTAACGCGGCGCCGCGACGCCGAGGATCCATTCGAGCGCGTCCTCGCGCATCTCCGCGGCCTTCACCGGGTCGCCCGCGCCGGCGAGCACGTGAAACGTCGACGTCACGTGCGCGACGCTCGCGTCGAGAAACGCGCCGTCGAGCCGTTCGATCTGCGCGCACAGCTGCGGCAGCGTCGACGGCGGCGTCTCGTCGCTGACGAGGAACGCGGCATCCGCGAACTGCTGGTTCAGATCGACCAGCAGCACGCGGCGCTTGTGGCCTTCGGCGATCTCGTACGCGACGTTGCTCGCGGCGAAGCTCGTACCCGCGCCGCCCTTGCACGACATGAACGACACGAAGCGCGTATCGTCGCTGTCGCGCCGCGTGCTTTGCGCGGCCGCGCGTTCGAGCGCGCGGGCGAGCGCCGCGGGGTCGATCGGCCACTGCAGTACGTCGCGCGCGCCGGCGCGCATCGCGTCCAGCAGCACGTGCGGCGCCGCATCCGCGGTCACCAGGATGCCGGTCAGGCCCGGGTGCAGCCGGCAGATCCGCTCGAGCGCCGACAGCTCGGCCGCGTCTGTCGTCGCGCCGTCGATCAGCAGGATGTCGAACGAATCGAGACCGTCGGTTCGATGCTCGATCTGGGACGGCCGTCCGTGCGCGCGCGTCACGCGATAGTGTCCGCTCTCGGTGACCAGGCGCGCGATCTGCGTGAGCCGGGCGGTATCGTCGGCAGCTACGAGGATATTGATCATGACTGTGCCTCGTCGGTTCGATTATTGACAGGCCGTGCCGCCCGTCGACGAATTCAGGCTTTCCCGCGACAGCGTCGTGGTGAACGACGGCATCGTGATCGAGACGTTCGCGATCGGAATCATCGTCCTGACCGTCACGTTGGTGATGCTGACCGTCACGAACGAGCAGGAGCTCACGTCGCAGCCCGACGGCGTGTAGCTCACCGACACGTTCGCGTTCGACAGCATCGGCATCAGCGACTTCACACGCTTCACGACGCCGGCGGCGTTCACGTCGCAGACGATCGCCGTACGTGCGCCGAGCCGGATCGCCTCGGTCGCGGTGTTCCAGTAGAACAGCACGCGCCCGAATTCGAACACGCCGATCAGCAGCATGATCAGGATCGATGCGATCAGCGCGAACTCGACGATCGTTGCGCCGCGTTGAGTGCGCCGGCGCAACAGCGGAAAGGGGCGCGCGTTCATGACACTTGCCTCATCACGGTGACGATGTTGCCGAAGGTGATCGAGGACAGCCCCGGGTAGGCCGGAATCGGCTGGTACTGGTAGCCCTTCACCTTCACCTCGACGACGTTGATGCTGCCGGTGGCCGTGCCGCTTGCCGCGTTGTTGGTCGAGTCGTACGTCGGCAGGTTCGCGAACTGCGGCGGGTCGGACGCATCGGCGCAATCGGTCGAATGCGCGGCGTCGCAGACGATCACCATCGACGTCGTGAGCCCCGGCACCAGCTCGGTGCCGGCGGAGCCGCACGTGGTGCTGCCGTACACGACCAGGCACTGCGCCTCCGCGAGCGGATACGCGCTGTCGGTCGGCAGAAAGACCGACAGGTAGCGCGCCGCGTTGCGCGTCGCCTTGGTGAGGGTCTCGTACTGGTAGATCGCGCGGCCGAACTCGGCCACGCCGGTCGCGAGCACGATCATCGGCATCAGCACGAGCGCGAATTCGACCGCGGCGACACCGCGCATGCGTGACCGGCGAATCGGGAGCCTTTTCATGATCACGTCTCCACTATTGAACGAGCATCGGCACCTTGATGCCGGCCGAACTTCCGGTACCCGGCAAGCCGTGCGTCGCGCAGGGCGTCGTGCCGGATGCCGTCGTGCCGAGGTATTCGAGGTGTGCCGTCACGCCGCCGCTACCCGGGCTGAACGGCAGCGGATCGAGCATCAGCACGCAGTCCCACTGCGTGACGTGAAGCTTGCTGCTGCTGCCCGACAACGTCGAGCAGTCGCCTTCCGGTGCGAGCGCGAGCCGGCGGTCGCCGCCGAACGTCTGGTAATTGCTCGCCGTCGCCGTCCCGTTGGTCGAGATGCCGCTGCCGGTGGGCGGTGCGCCGTCGCCCTGGTAGGACTTGAAGCTCGCGCGGTCCAGCACGAACTGCGTGTATGCGTCGCCGACGATGCCCGCGGTTCCCGGCGGCCCGTAGTTGGGGCCGACGTACGCGTAGCCGGTGAAGTCCGGCTGGCCGCTCGAGCCGTTGGCGCCGTTCGTGTAGATCCCGAAGCGGGTGTTCCAGGCACGCAGCGACGCGGACTTCAGGCCCGTCGACCCGAGGTCGGGCGGCGACGTGATGTTGCAGGTGTTGCCGGACAGTTCGTTGGCGATGGTCGGCTCGTTCGTCGAACCGTCGAGCGCGGCCCAGCCGAAGTTGCCGGGCCCGTAAGTCGACGACGAGCCGGACGGCGACGAGATCCAGTCGCCGACCTTGTAGGGCGCGGCGGCAGCCGCACGGCACACGAACACCGGAATCGCGCAGGCCGTCTGCCCGGCGCCGACCGTCGCGATCGCGCTCGCCGCGACCTGGGCCGCGTTCGCGACCCGCACGCCGGGAATCGTGTTGAGCACCTCGATGAACCAGTGCGCGATGTTGCTCAACTGCGCGGTGCACTTCACGTACTTGATGTTCGCCGGCGTGGTAACCGCCGTCTTGGTCAGGAACGGATTGGTCAGCGAATCGCTGAACGTGACGTTCGAATCCGTCTGCATCTGTACCGCGTTCTGCTGAAAGAACGCGAAATTCGAGTGGCCGGCTGCGATGCCGTCCGCTTCCGAGACCTGCAGGCTGATGGCCGATGTAAGGTCGCGCGCAGCGGACAGCGCGCATGCGTCGGCGCTGTTCTGCAGTTCGCTGCGCGTGACGTACAGCTTGCCGAGGTCCAGCGCGAGACCGACGAACCCGATCATCACCGCCAGTGCGAGACCAACGATGATCGCGACGGCGCCTCGCTGGCGATGCATACCGCGACGCGTGAGATTCGGATGACGAGCTGCGCTGGACATGGCGTTCTCCCTGAGCTTGCCTGCGTGTTACTGCGCCGACTTGCCGATCCCGATCACGAATGCATTGGCTTTCGGCTCGGGCTGCTTGAACGACTTTTCGTAGTTGTCGAGTGCGGACGCGGCGGCGCTGCCGTTGACCCCCGGGTTCGATGCCGCGTGTTCGGCGGCATGCGGATCGATGATCTGGGCTTGCGTGACGGCGCGGACCGAGTCGCCGAAGCGGGTGTCCCACACCGGCGTCGACGACATGCAGCCGGCGAGCGCGAACGCGAGCGGGACGGCGAGCGCCGCGCGGCGCACGAATACGAGGTAGGCGGATTTCATGAGCTTCCCCTTGAATGGCTTCAACGATCGGTGGACTGGGGTTCCGTGCCCGCCCGCGCGATCTGCGCGTGCGCGGCGGCCGGCAAGCCGTGCTTCGAACGCGGCGCGGGTTTTGCCGGCGCGGCGGAGCCGGCGGCCGCGAGACGCGCGGCAGCCGCTTCGATGCGCGCGATCCGCGCCGCGGTAGCCGCGGTGGCCGCTTCGGCCTGCGGCTGCGACTGCTGTTGCGGCTGCGACTGCGGTTGCTCTTGCGGCTGCGCGGCCGGCGCCGGTTCGGCGCTCACCGTCCCAGCCGCGTCGGCAGCCGCGGCCTTCTGCGGCTCCGCCGGCACCGGCGCCGGTGCATCGGCGGGCTGCGGCGCACGCGGTGCGGGCAGTGCGGCGGCCGGTGCGGCCGGCTCAGCCGATTGCGGCGCCGGAGCAGGTGCGGGAGCCGGCGTCTGCGGTGCATCCATCGCGCCGCTCGCCGGTTGTGCGCCCGCCCGGCGGACACCCTTGCGGCCTTCCATGTTGCCGGTCGCATACACGTCGGCCTCGTTCGGCTTCGAGAAGCTGTCGGTCGGCAGCGGCACGTCGGCGGTCTGCAGCGGCCTCACCAGGTGCGGCGTGATCACGAAGATCAGCTCGGTGCGATCCTGCTGGAACGACGTGCTGCGGAACAGCGCGCCGAGCACCGGTACTTCACCGACACCCGGGATCGCCTTCAGCGCACCGGTCCCGTTGTCCTTGATCAGCCCGCCGATCGCGAACGACTCGCCGTCGCCCATCTGGACCGTCGTCGACGCGCGCCGCGTCGTGATCAGCGGCAGGATCGACGTGCCGCCGATGTTGGATGCGCTCAGCGTCACGCCCGTCTGCGACAGTTCCGACACTTCCGGCGCGACCTTCAGGCTGATCCGGCCGTTCCCGAGCACCGTCGGCGTGAACTTCAGCGCGACGCCGAATTCCTCTTCCTGCAGCGTGATCGACGACGTGCCATTGCCGCTGCTTTGCGGCACCGGGATGAAGATCCTGCCGCCGGCGAGGAACGTCGCCTCCTGCCCGCTGATCGTCACGAGATTCGGTTCCGCGAGGATCTTGACGAGGTTGTCGGTGTTCTGCACATCGGCCGCGATGCTGAACGGCCTGTTGTTCGCCTTGTTGAACACCGCGCCGCTTGCGACGCCCGCGAGCAGGTTGCTGACGAGCGCGCCGCTCCACGAGCCGAAGCCGCCCTGGATGTTGAACGCGCTGCCCATCTGGTTGATCAGCGTCTTCGACACTTCGGCGACCTTCACCTCGAGCATCACCTGCTGCGGCGACGTGACGGCCAGCATGTTCAGCACGCCGGCGCCCTTGCCGCCGCCGTCGCCGGCGCTGTCGCTGTACGCACGGGCGATCTGCACCGCCTGCTGCGCGGCCTGCGAGTTCGATACGTTGCCTGCCAGCACGATCGTGCCGGCGGCGGTCGACACGTGAATGTCGTGTTCGTTCGGCATCAGCTGCATCAGCGACGCCTGCAGGCCGCCGGCGTCCGCGCCGACCGCCACGTCGATCACGCGGCACGCACCGCTGCGCCCCTGCACGATCATGTTGGTCGTGCCGACCGACAGCCCGAGGATGTACAGCGTCTGCGGCGACACCATCGTCGCCTGCGCGACGGCCGGGTTGCCGATGGTCCGGTTGCGGACCGGCTCCGGCATCGGCACCAGCAGCGACTTGCCGAGCGGCACGCTGACGCTGGTCGACTCGCGTACCGCGCCCACGCAGTTCGGCCCGCGCAGCGGCCCCGGCGCCGCGGCGGGCGCGGCGGCCGGAGTCGGCGTCATGCTGATCGTCATCTGCATCGGCCCCTTGGCGGCCGCCGCCGGCGCGGCTGCACCGCCCTTCATCAGCGCGGCCGATTCGGCGGCTTCCTGGGCCAGTGCGCTGTATACGGTCAGCGTTCCGGCACAGAGGATCGCGGCCATCATCGCGCCCCGTGCGATACGCGTGCGCACCGGGCCGGTACCTGAATGTTGCGGATTGATCTTCATTTCGTCTGATCCCCCGAGTGACCGGCGAGGCGCCGGTTGTCGACTTTCAAGGCCGCCGTACCCTGACGGCGGCCGATCTGGTTAATGTGGTTATTTGCACGTGTTCTACGAATTCAGAAACATTCGACGCTGCCGTGTACCCCGGTCAGCACCCCGACGCAATCGCGGCGTGCTCCCGGTGCCGCATGGGATGCGACACGCACGCGCACGGTCTTCACCGGCGCGGGTGCGGGCGCTTCGGGTACCGGTGCCTTGCCGAGCAGCGTGAGCTTGGTCGCGCCGTCGGTGGTCAGCGTCTTCTGGTCGACCTGGTTGCGCAGCACGAGCGACAGCGTGCCAACGCTACGCGCGAGGTCGAGGCGCTCGGCCTGGTCGGGCGTGACTTCGAGCGTCACCGCGTTGACGACCTTCGGTGCGGTGTCGTCGCGGCTGACCTGCTGCGCGACGGCCAGCACGAGGATGTGCTCGAGCACGATCTTGGAGATGCTCTGCCCGTCGGTCTTGCCTTGCTGTTCCTGCGTGTTGACGATCACGTCGACGTAGTTGCCCGGCAGCGCGAAGCCCGCGACGCCGACCACGTCGTTCACCCGCACGGTAATCGCGCGGCTGCCGTCGGCGATCACCGCGGACAGCCCGCCCTTCGTGCCGACCGGCGCGAGCTTCGACTCGATCACCGGCTCGCCGCGGGCGAGGCTCGTGCGCACGACGCGCCCTTCGAGTTCCTTCGTGTCGGTGAACGCGCCGGTCGGCACGCTGCCCGACGGCCAGCTCACCATATGGATCTGGTTCGGCCCGAGCGGCTCGCCCAGGTTCAGGTCGGTGGTCGCCACCGCGACCGACGTGATCGAGCTGCTGGAGGTATTCATCAACCAGCGGGACGCGAACACGACCGCGGCAAGCCCCGCGACCATCGCGACGATCAGCATCATGAGCGCTCGACTGTTTTTCATGGCAATGCTCCTCAACGAATCGTGAAAGAAACGGCTCAACCGGTTACGTGCGTGCGACCGCCGTGGTCGGCAGGCGGCAGATACACGCCGTCGCGCTCGGGCGCCGTGCCGAAATAGCTGGCCCATGCGTCGTGCAGCGCGTCGTGCGTCACTTCGAGCGGATCGCCGCGATACCGCGCGCCGGCGGCGACGAGGCGCAGCAGATCCATCGGGAAGCATGCGAGATAGGCCTTGCCGGTCGGCAGGTGCAGCCGGTGCAGCAGATAGTCGAATGCGTCCTGCGTCGATACCAGGCCGAGCGACGCACATGCGGCGTCGAACACCGCGCGGTAGTGGTCGATCGACAATGCGCCGACGTGAAGCTTGGAGCCGAGCCGGCGCAGGAACGCGTCGTCGGCGAACTGCTCCGGCGCCAGGTTGCTCGAGAACACCGGCCAGACGTCGAACGGCAGCACGAAGCGGTTGCCTGACTCGAGCGTCAGGAAATCGACGCCGCGATCGAGCGGGCGCAGCCAGCGGTTGAGCAGGTCGCGCGGCTCGACACGCTGGCGGCCGAGATCGTCGACGATGTACATGCCCATGTTCGCCTTCATGTGCGGCGGCGCCTGGTAGAAGCCCGCCGCGTCATCGCGGCGCAGGTCGAGCTCGTCGAGCGTCAGCTCGCCGCCGGACATCACGACCGGCCGCTCGCACAGGCGCCAGCGGCGATCGACCGATTGGCCGTCCGCTTGCGCTGCCGCATCGACATGCACGAGCGGGTCGTAGATCTGGATCACTTCGCCGGCGGCGCAAATGGCGTACGGCACCGGCACGTGGCCGCCCATCAGCGCGCCGAGCCGCTCCGCGAGGAACGTCTTGCCGCTGCCGGCCGGGCCGTAGATCAGAAGTGGACGGCCGGAGTTCAGCGCGGCGGCCGCCGAATCGAGGATCGCCGTATCCATGACGACGCCGTCGAAGACGGCCCACACGTCGTTCTGGGCCACGCGCAGCTTGCGCACCGAATGGGTGGACACGCAGTCGAGATACGCGTCGAGCGTCACCGGCGCAGGGCCGCTGTAGCTGCTGCGCGCGCGCTCTTCGAGCGCGGCCAGGCGGCCTGCCTCGGTCAGGCGGAACGTCACGTCGAGGTCCGTCTTGCCGCGATGGGTCAGTTCGACCAGATGCTCGCGCACCAGGAACGCGAAGATGTCGTCGAGCACGGCGAGCGGGAGACAGTGACGCTCGATCAGGTCGCCGTAGGACGGGCGGCCGAGCACCAGCGTCGACTTCAGCACGAGCCCTGCGATGAACGCCTGGCTCAGTCCGGTTTCCTCGAGCGAGCGCGGCGCCGCCGGCAGTTGCGCGCCCGGCTTCGCGTGCGCCTCCCGCATGGGCGACGGAAGCGGCAGGTGTGCAACCTGCGCGTCGCGTCTCGGTTCGGTGGGATTCGTGTTCATGTTCGGTCCATCCTCGTTGCAGGTTCGGCGCGCTACGCGCACGATACGAACAGCATGCCCAGCGTGCCGGCGGCAATCGCCACGCCATACGGCAACGCACCGACCGACGCGAACTCCACGGGGCCGTCGGTTGCCCCTGCACGCGCCCCGGACGCGCGACGCGCGATCAGCGCCACGACGTTCGCCCACATCTGGCGCACGCGTCCGCGCAGCAGCGCGAAACCGATCGCGCCGATCCCGCCGGCCAGAAAGGCGGCCAGCACGATGTAGAACGTCATCTGGGCGCCGACCCACGCGCCGATCGCGAGCATCAGCTTCACGTCGCCTGCAGCCATCCCGCGCAACAGATAGAACGGCAGCAGCAGGCCGAAGCCGGTCGCGGCGCCGGCAAGCCATGCGAGCGCACCCGCCTGGATGCCGTGCAGCGCGCACTGGGCAACCAGCGCACCGGCCAGCCCGAGCGCGACGAGCCGGTTCGGGATGCGTCGGCTCGTGATGTCCGTGCTGGCCGCGACGACGACGAGCAGCGTCACGCACAACGGGACCGGGTAAGGCAGCGCGGCAGGCAACATGGCGAACCTCGACGGGATGTAATGATCAGGATCACTGACCCAGTGCGGTATTGACCGCCGCGGTCACGATCGACGCGATCGCGTTGTACATGTCTTCAAGCGAACCCTTCAGTACGACCACGCTTCCCAGCACGATGGTGGCGAATACCGCCGCGATCAGCGCATATTCGATCGACGTCACCCCCTGCTCGTCGGCGATCCATCGCGATACCGCTACCGCACATCCCCTGGTCCGCATGACGACCTCCGATTCGGTTGATCAAGAGAGCGGGGGAGACTCGAGCAGTGCACCGGCCGAGTCATCCGCCGTTCGGTTCATTCGACATCCGTTGGTTGGGTGTCCGGCCCTGATCGAGCGACGGGATGACGACGAACGGGCCGGACTCACCGTTCGCCGCCCCGCCATTCAGATGGCCGCGTTGAGGTCGTCTGCGATCGTGTTGAACACGGTCTTGAGATCGTTTCCGACCAGCGTCAATGCTGCAACGAGGCCGACTGCGATCAGCGCGGCGATCAGGCCGTATTCGATGGCCGTCACACCTTGCTCGTCTTGGACGAAACCGCGGACTTTCTGGATGAACGTGGACATGGCTAATCTCCTTTCGCACTACTATTGAAATCCCGTTGTCGGGTATCGACGCGGGGAGCTGGCACTACCGGCACAACGGCACAACAAATGGATTCGGATGCGGCGCTCAGCGACGGACACGGCAGGGTACGAGCCTGGCCGGGCGAACGATTGTCGGTGGGCTGATGCGTGCGATATCCATGCGCGCTGCGATCTGGCGAATGGCGCGATCGAGCAGAGCGAGAACGGCGCAACGACCGCCCCGTGCATGGATACGGATTGAACGGATGACGCAAGCGCGTCGATGCTGCTGCGGATATGCTTCGCGGCATGCGAGCCGCGACGTGCTCTGGTCTTTCATTTTTATTCCCCAAATGCTGTCATGTGATTCTTGTTGCGCGGACGATGCCGTCGCCTATTCGCTCGGTCGACGTTTCCGGCGGTTTTCACGGCCTGGGCGGCGTATTCCCCGACGCGCCCCCGATCCGTTGCTTTCCGCAGGTGATTGAGTCCGGTCTTGTCAGCCTGTTGCTTCAACCGGTCGTTCATCACGTCGTCGACTTTCGTGCGGACCTTGACGCAAAGAGCAGGCCAGCCGGAGGGGAATCCATACGCAGCAAGGGTTCCGGCGATTCACCGGTCAGTCGGGTTTCGGCGCGCTGCACAAAATGTTTCAGATTTGATATACGCACGCAGGCCGGCCCGGGATGCCGGCGGGGCGCCGCCGTGCTGTGCAAGGGCACCCAAAAATTTTCTCGGGATTTTCCCGAATCCATGCAGCCCGTCGCCGGACACGAATTCCGCACACCGCCGGACCGGCGAAAAACCCGGAATGTTTCAAGCGAGAAACATCATTTGCGCCGCTACGGTTTTCTCAGACGTGAAAACCCGGTTTTCCGCGCTGTCGCTGCCGAATCGATATCTCACGATTCAGCCCGCGGTTTGCGTCACGCGATTTTTTCTCCAACAATGCATTCACCGGACAGCGCCATCGAACGCGATTCGATCCGGATACACAGCAACACAAAAAGGCTGCGGCAGAGAAGCAGCCTTCACCGCAAACGGGGCATCATGTACACAGCCAATCGTGGAGTGCGCTATCGCGCCAAACGCTGTGCTCAATGGCTGACAGCCGACCGGATCATTCCGTACAGCTGCATCATGCTGATGCTGTGTGTTGGATTCCTGATCACCTGGGGCTTCGTGACGGATGCCTTCACGTCACAGACCACCGCACGGCCGGGTGTCGACTTCTCCGTCTTCTGGACCGCGTCGCAGCTCGTGCTGCAAGGCCATGCCGCCGCGATCTACGATCCGGTCCTCTTCTCCCATGCCGAGGTCGCGCAATTCGGTGCCTACATTGGCCACCAGTCGCTGCCCTGGCTTTATCCGCCGACGATGCTGCTGTTCATCGCGCCGGTCGCCCTCGTGCCTTTCCTGCCCGCGTATTTCCTCTTTTTTGCGGGCAGTCTTTTATGCTATGCGTACGCAGTCCTGCGACTGTCGGGTCTGCGTGCGCACCTGCCCGCTCCGCGCGCCGCCGCGCTCGTCGTGCTCGCCTACTCGGGCGTGTTCGCGTCCGTCCTGTACGGGCAGAACAGCATCCTGACCGCCGGCATCGCCGCATTCGCGCTGCATTTCCTCGGCCGACGCCCGATCGTCGCCGGCGTGCTGATCGGGCTGCTCGCCATCAAGCCGCAGCTGGCGGTGGTGTTTCCGTTCGTGCTGGTCGCGACCCGCTCGTGGCGCACCTTCGCGTCGGCAGCGATCACCACGGTGCTGTTCACCCTGGCCGGCATTGCGCTGACCGGCACCAGCTCCCTGCACGGCCTGGCTCAGGCGATGTCGATCGTGCGCGGCATGCATTTCACCCTTCCCGCCTACTGGTTCGTTTCGCCCACGACGTTCGCGGCGCTGCGGCTTGCGGGCGCATCGATTCCGGTCTCGCTCGCCGCCCAGGCCGCCGTCGGGCTGCTCGCAATCGCCGCCGCCGTCCAGGTGTGGCGTCGCACGGCCGACATTCGGCTGCGCGGCGCGGCGCTGGTGATCGCCACGCTGTTGACGACCCCCTATCTTTGGCATTACGAACTCGCGTGGCTCGGCATCGCGTTCATCTGCGTGATCGCCCACGGGCTCGACGAAGGCTGGCTGCCGGGCGACCAGATCGTGATCGTGCTCGCGTGGCTGCTGCCCATATTCGAGATATTCAACCGGATCACGAAGCTGCCGCAGATCGGCCCGGTCGTGCTGCTCGCCGTCCTGTTCGTCGTCGTGCGGCGCTCGACCCTTGCATCGGGGAATGCGTGATGAGATCGCCGCGCTCCCTTCTGCACGGCGATTCGGTGCTCGACGCACACCCGGAACTGCCGATCGCCGGCCCGCGCCGGTTCCCGCATTGGCTCAATCGCGATCGGGTACGCCTCTATGCGGCAGCGGTACTGCTGACCGAGTTGCTGTTCCTCTGCGTCTACCTCGCACGCGTGCACGGGTCGCATACGTCCGTGCCCGGGCCGCTCGCGCAGGATCTCGCGCCGATCTGGAGCGCTGCACGGCTCGCCGCGCACGGTCATGCGATCGACGCGTGGCATTTCCCGTCGCTCTTCGCGATCGAGAAACTCGCGATTCCGACGATGAATGCCGCGGACGGCTCGCTGCCGTGGCTCTACCCGCCCACCATGCTGCTGTTCGTGCTGCCGCTCGGCTGGCTGCCGTACATGTTCGCGCTCGTCCTGTGGATCGGCGTCACCTACGCGCTGTTCGCGGTGACGATCCGCGCGACCGTGCAGCGCGATGCGGCGCTGCTCTGCGCGCTCGCCTTCCCCGGCGCGTTTCTCACGGTGATCGTCGGGCAGACGAGCCTCCTGAGCGCGACGCTCGCCGGTTGCGGGCTTCTGATGCTGAATCGTCGTCCCGTCATCGCCGGCATCTGCTTCGGATTGCTGACGATGAAGCCGCAAATGGCGATCCTGTTCCCGCTCGCGCTGCTGTGCGCCGCTCAATGGCGCGCGCTGGCAGCGTGGGCGGTAACGATCGCCGGCGGCTTCGCGCTGTCGACGCTCGCGTTCGGCCTCGGCGCGTGGTTCGCATTCGCACACGGAATTCACGACGCAGCGCAGCTCGTCGGCGCCGGCCACGCACGGCTCGCGCGCATGCCGACCGTCTTCGCTCTCGCCACCCTCGCCGGCTGGCCCGCCTACGTCGCGCGCGGCCTGCAGCTGCTGTCGGCCGCGGCCGCCGCGATCGCCGTGGTGTACGCATGGCGCGGCGCGTGTTCGTACGCGCTGCGTGCCGCGACGCTCGCCTGCGCGTGCCTGATCGTCAGCCCCTATCTGTACGACTACGACCTGACCTGGTACGGGCTCGTGATCGCATGGTACGCACGCTATGCGTGGACGCACGGCTGGCGGCGCTTCGATCGCGAATGGCTGCTGCTGATGTGGGTGATGCCACTCGCCGGCCTCGTGCTGGTGCCGCATCTGTCGTTCCAGTTCATGCCGCTGGTCACGCTGGCTTCGCTGGCACTGCTCGTCAGCCGGATTGCACAAGAAAGGCACGACGTGCCGTCGATGCCCGACGCACGCGACAACTCGACCGAGACCGGCTTCCCGCATCCGGTCCGCCCACACCACCGCCCGGCGCACGGACTGCGCCGCAGCGGCCGCCCGACCTTCGGCGTCGGCCGCTGACACGTCATCACAGGGGACCCATCATGCGCGAACCGCTCTACACACCGCTCGTCTCGCTGGTCGTACCGTTCTACAACGAAGGCGAAGCCGTCGAACGCTTCTTCGACGTCGTGATCCCGCTGATGGCCAGCCTCGACGCGATCCGCTTCGAGATCGTCTGCGTGAACGACGGCAGCCGCGACGACACGCTCGAGCGCCTGATCCGGGTCAGCATGGGCGACCGCCGCGTGCGCGTGATCGATCTCACGCGCAACTTCGGCAAGGAAGCGGCGCTGACCGCCGGCCTCGACGAAGCGGCCGGCGACGCGGTGATCCCGCTCGACGCCGACCTGCAGGATCCGCCGAGCCTGATTCCGGTGATGCTCGAGCACTGGCGCGACGGCGCGGAAGTCGTCGCCGCGAAGCGCAGCAACCGCGCGTGCGACTCGTTCGCGAAGCGCACCGCCGCCGCGATCTACTATCGCGTGCACAACGTGCTGTCGGACGTGAAGCTGCCGGAGAACGTCGGCGACTTCCGGCTGATGGACCGCAAGGTCGTGAACGCGCTGCGCAGCCTGCCCGAGCGCCATCGCTTCATGAAGGGGCTGTTCGCATGGGTCGGCTACCGGACAGTGATCGTCGAGTACCAGCGCGACGCGCGCAGCGCCGGGCATTCGAAGTTCTCCGGATGGAAGCTGTGGAATTTCGCGATCGAAGGGATCACGAGCTTCAGCACCGTGCCGCTGCGCAGCTGGACCTATATCGGCGTCGGCATCGCCGCGCTCGCGTTCCTGTACGGCGCGTTCATCGTGGGGCGCACGCTGCTGTTCGGCAATCCGGTGCACGGCTACGCGTCGCTGCTGTCGGTCGTGCTGTTCATCGGCGGCATCGAGCTCATCGGCATCGGCGTGGTCGGCGAATATATCGGGCGCATCTACGACGAATCGAAGCAGCGTCCCGTCTATCTGATCCGCCGCCGCTACCAGACGCAAGGCAAGGTGGTCGAGCTGCCGGTCGCGCGCGATACGCGCCGCGCGGCCGCACGCCGCCGCGTCCAGCCGGCCCGCATGCGGGTCGGCGCCCGCTGAATCGGTGCAGCCGGCGATGTTCGCACTGCTCTACGCCGAGCGCGTGCGGCTGGCGCGCTTCGGCCTGTCCGGGCTCTGCTCGACCGCGCTGCACGTGCTGATCGCGTCCGCGCTGTACGCGCTGTTCGATGCGACGCAAGTGATCGCGAACGCCGTCGCGTTCGTCGGCGCGACGGCGTTCTCGTATCTCGCGAATACGCTGTGGAGCTTCTCGTCGAGGGTGCACTCGCGCAACCTGGTGCGCTATCTGACCGTTGCGCTGGCCGGCTTCGCCGAAACGATGGCGCTCGCGCGCGCCGCCGAACTGCTCGACGTACCGCGCGGCTGGGCCATCGTCGCAATCGCGCTGCTGATCCCGCCGACGATGTTCGTGCTGCACCGGGTGTGGACTTATCGGTGAATCCTTGGCACGCCGGCATCGCGACATGCGATTCCGGCGATGGCATACAAGCAATCGATACAAGGTCCGCCGGCGCGGCCGGCGGCATGGCGTCGTGGCATCGCCGAGCCATTCCACGCATCGCGACGAACGCATCCGCATCGGATTGCGTCGTCGGGGAGCAGGCCCGGTTCATCGCGAAGCCGGTCGCCGAATGCACATGGACGATGTCGAGCATCGCGTTCGGGACGGCCCGCGGTAGGGTCGAAGCATTCATCGATCCGTCACGGAACCATCGCACCCGAGACGCGCGATGCCTGCTAGCATGGCGCGTGGCCTGTCCGAATCGCGAGGCTGCCGGCAACATGTCGCGCGGCGCGGGTCGCGCCGTCGCCTCCGTGCCGGTCATGCCGCGGCACGTCGACGCGGACGCTTTCCCGCGGCACGCATCGTGCGCCGCCATCATTCGCCTTCCACCCGACGGCCGGCTTCGCCGCATGCTGTCGCGCGCGCCGCCGGCACGAGATCCGTCCATGCCCAGGAAAAAATCCAGCCTCTGGCTACGGCCTTTCGACCTGTTGACCGCCGCGACGCGCGCGCGGCCCAAAAGGAAGACCGCCAAGCCGGCGCCATCGGCGAAACGCCCCGCCACCGCACGAACCACGCGTCCCGCCCGCGCACCGGCGCCCGCCGCCCGCACGTCGCCGCGCCAGGCACCCGGCACGTGGCTGCGCTCGTTTCATTCCGCGCGCCCCGCCGCCGGCCAGCTCGTCAACCATCTTGCGTACGCGCTGTACCTGCCCGCCGCACCGGCGACGACCGACGGCCTGCCCGTCGTCGTCATGCTGCACGGCTGCAAGCAGACCGCCGAGTCGTTCGCCGCTGGCACCCGTATTTGCCGTGTCGCCGAGCGCGCCGGATTTGCCGTGCTGTTTCCCGAACAGGCGAAGACCGCCCACGCTCATCGCTGCTGGAACTGGCATGGCGATGCGTCGCAGTCGGAGGCCCCGGCGATCGCATCGCTCGTCGACGCGATCGTGCGGGAGCGCGGGTTCGATCGCGACCGTGTCTATCTGGCCGGCATCTCGGCCGGTGCCGGGCTGGCCGCGCGTCTGGCGCTCGACTTTCCCGAGCGCTTCGCGGCCGTCGGCCTGCACTCCGGGCCGGCCATCGCGCCGCCGTTGTCGACGATGGCCGCGATGAGCCTGATGCGCCGCGGTCTGCGCGACGATCCGGTACGCGTCGTCGATGCCTGCGTCGACGGGCGCGCTTATCCGGGCATGCCGGCACTCGTCGTGCACGGCGGGCTCGATACGGTCGTCGCCGAGCAGAATGCGCTGCAGCTGGGAGTCGCGTTCGCGCGGATCAATCGGCTCGTCGACGCACAGGGTGAGCTGCGCGTCGGCGAGCAACATACGTACGCGCACGACGATGCGGATTACACCGACTATCTGCGCGGCGGCACGCTGATCGTGCGGGTCTGCATCGTGCGCCGCCTGGCGCACGCGTGGAGCGGCGGCGATCCGCGCGAAGCATTCCACTCCGCGACCGGGCCGGACGCGACCGCGATGTTCTGGAATTTCTTTCGAAGGCGGCGGCGCAAGCGGTAGCGGAGATGCGCATTCGACGCGCCCCTCTGCGCGACACGCTTTGGTGCATCGATGCCGATGCCGATGCCGATGCCGATGCCGATGCCGATGCCGATGGGCATCATCGATGCGAACGAGAAGACAAATGCCCTCGCCGATGCCCAGCCAACGTGCGCCACATCACCTGGCCGAACCGCGACGACAACCACGCTCGAGCGCACGCTCCAACCGTTGCATCAACCCGGCTGACGCCCCGCTACCGCGCACCGCCCTCCTCGTGCGCGTCCGTCGCCGCGAGCACGTCGGACAGTTTGAGAACCGGACAATGCGCACCGGCGCTGGCAACGGCGTCCCGGTAGGTGTCCGTGATCGCGCTCGCAATGGCATGTGCCGCGTCGACGCCCTCCGCCATCGCCGAGTAGTAGGACAGATCCTTGAACGCGTTCGCCATATGAAACGGCAGGCTCGACGTGTCGCCGGTCTGCAGGAATGGCAGCAGTCGGTTCAATGCCGCCCCGCCACCGCCGCCGTTTGCGAGCACGTCGGCGAGCACCGCCGTGTCCACGCCCGATCGCTTCGCACAGGCGACGGCCTCCGACAGCAATGCAATGGTCCCGAGCGACACATAGTTGTGCAGCAGCTTCATGCTGTGACCGGCACCGAGATCGCCGACGCGCGTGATGTTTTCCGCGAAACACGCGAGCACCGGACGCACCTCGGCGAACAACTCGGGCGTCGCGCCGACCAGCAGATTGAGCCGCCCCTCGTGCGCTTCTTTCGCGCCCCGCGTCATCGGCGCGTCGACGAGCCTGCCGCCGGCTGCTTCGACGAGCCGCGCCATCCTGACGGTCGAATCCGGCACGGCAGTCGAGCAATCGATGACGATCGCGTTGTCCTTCAACCCGGCCAACACCCCCTGCTCACCGGTGAGGACCGCCTCCACCTCCGGCGAACCCGTCACGCAGAGGATCACGATGTCCGCTTCCAGCGCCAACTCGCGCGCCGTCCTCACGGTCCGTACGCCGCCGCGCAGCAGCTCGTCGAGCGGCTGATTGCCGGGATGCTCGACGACCGTGAGCGGATAACCGTGTTTCAGCACGTTGCGCGCGATGCCGTGCCCCATCAAGCCGACGCCGATCAGGCCAATCTGCTGTTTCATGTGATTTCCGTCAAAAAGGAATGGCACCGCGGCGCAGCGGCCGCGGCAAAATGGACCGCCCTTATCGATCGACCAGGCGTGCCGGCAGGAACATCGTGAGCATCAGGCCGAGCAACAGGCAGCCGACCATCAGGAACAGCGGCGCGGCAAGACCGCCCGACACCTGCTTCAGATAGCCGACCGCATAGGGTCCGAAGAAGCCGCCGAGGTTGCCGAACGAACTGATCACGGCGATGCCCATCGACACCGATGCGGTACCGAGTGCGGTGGTGGGCATGCTCCAGAACAGCGGCGGAAACGAGATGAGTCCGGCGTTCGCGATGCAGAGCGCGAACATGCCGAGCCACAGGTGGTCGCGCCAGATGACCGACAGCGCGAGCCCGGTTGCGCCCATCAGGAGGAGCGCCGCAACGTGCAGGCGCCGGTGGCCGCGACGGTCCGCGCTGCGGCCGAACAGCACCATCACGAGCACGGCCACGGCATTGGGCAGCGCGGCCAGCAGGCCGATGACGAAGTCGCTTCCGATGCCCATCTGCTTGATCATCGTGGGCGCCCAGAACGTGTAACCGTAAATGGCGAAGACATCGAGAAAGTAGATCACGCAGAACGCCCAGACCAGCCAGTTCGAGAAGAGGCCCGTGTGACTCGCCGCCGCGGTCGCCGCACGGTCGTCCGACAGCACGCGTGCCAGGATCGCGCGGTCTGACTGGGAATAGCGGTCGCTGAGCGTCACGTCGTCGTCGAGCCCGTTCCACACGTAAAGGGCGGCCACGAATGCCGGCAGCGACTCGAGAATGAAGATCCACTTCCAGCCCGGAATCTGCAGCGCGCCGTCGAAATACTGAAGAATGAAGCCGGTCAGCGGCGATCCGATCAATCCGGCCAGCGCGAGGGCGGCATAGAACAGCGACAGGATTCGCGCGCGGCGATGGCGCGGGAACGAGCGGGTCATGTAAAGGACGATGGCCGGGATGAAGCCGGCCTCGGCGACGCCGAGCAGGAAACGCATTACATAGAACTGCAGCGGCGTGGCGACGAAAGCGGTCAGCCCCGACACGATGCCCCAGGACACGACGATCCGCGTGATCCAGCGCCGTGGTCCGACCCGCACCAGCAGCATGTTGCCGGGCACCTCGAAGATCACGTAGCCGAGAAAGAAGATCCCGGCACCGAAGCCGAACACGGCGTCGGAGAAACCCAGATGCTGGCTCATCTGCAGTTTCGCGAAGCTCACGTTGACGCGATCGATGTACGAAGTGACATAGGCGAACATCAGGATCGGCAGGATTTGCAGCGCCAGCCGACGAAACAGCCGGTCCTCGTGCGCCGGGCTGTGAACCGATGCCGGTGCAGCGATGCCGCCCGGATTGCAGGTCGCGTCGATTTCCACGTTTGTCTCCGAATGTTCATGGCTGGCCCCGCTCGTCGGCGCTGCATGCTCGCGTCGCGGCGCGTGCGCTCGCTGTTGAAATGGATGGGTGCGAGAGGGGACCGTTCGAATCTACCGGCTGCCGGATTCGGCCGATATGCGAAATCCTTCAAGCGGCACTTCGAATATCTCGAATGCACGCGTCGTCCGGCCCGGGCACGGTGCGATGCACAAGCATCGAAACGCAGCATTCTAGCCGCCGCCGGCGCGCCCGACGTTTTCGTTCCGGCATGACACGCGCATCGCGGTGTGCGGCGCAGCATCGGCTGCCGGTCAGGGTTAGCCCCAAAGCGCCGGATGCCGTGGCGGGCCTGGAGGAGTGACATACTTCCCCCAGCTTCAATGGGAGTCCGCGCTTGTTCGATCTCACGTCACTCGCCCTGTTCGTCCGTGCATCCGAGCTGGGCAGCCTGTCCCGCGCCGCACAGCAGTCTCACATGTCACTGTCCACCGCCAGCCGCCGGATCGCGCTGCTCGAGCATCACTTTCGCGTGGTGCTCCTGAACCGCACGGTGGCCGGCGTGGAGCCGACCCCCGCCGGCGAGGCGCTGTTGCGCCATGCGACCGACCTGTTGCTGCGCACGGATGCGATCTACAGCGAGTTGTCCGACTACACGAAAGGCTCCATCGGCCGGGTCCGGGTCTTTGCGAACATCTCGGCGATCAGCCAGGACCTTCCCGATCAATTGCGCGAATTCTCGCAGCGCTACCGCGACATCAAGCTGCAGATCAGCGAACTGAGAAGCGCCGACATCCTGCAGGCGCTGCGTGAAGGCCGGGCGGACGTCGGGATCGTCACGTCCCGGACCGCGACCGAAGGGATTCACCTCGCGCCCTACTGCATGGACCGGGCGAGCGTGGTCGTGCCCGAAGACTACGGCCTGACCGGCGAATCGATCGACTTCAGCGCGTTGCTCGAGCACGACCTGGTCGCGCTGGACGACCGCTCGGAGCTCACGCGTTCGCTCGTCAGGGAAGCCGCGCTGCTCGGGAAGGCGGTCCGCTTCCGCGTCCAGGTGCAGAGCTTCGAAGCCATGTGCCGGCTGATTGCCGCGGGACAGGGCATCGGCATCCTGCCCGAGCGCGCCGTCGCGCTCTTTCGCGAACCCATGCGCCTGCGCTTCATCCGCCTCAACGATCCGTGGGCGAACCGGGTCATGTCGGTCGGCATCCGCACGGGTGCCGTGCCGCAGCCGACGCGCAAGCTGTTCGAGTTCCTGGCGTCCTTCGCGCCGGCTTCGCTCGTCGCGGGCGATGCCGAGCCGTCGAACGACTGACGCCGCCGCACGCACCGGGTGCGCCCGGTGCACCGGCATCTTGCAGATTTTCGAAGGTCCCGTTCACGAATCCGCACTTCCTTCCTGCGTTTGCGACACGGTAGATTCGGCGGACAGATTCAACCGTCCGCCCGTTACCGCAACGGAAGAGACGCAGGAGACACGCCGGCGCCATTCGCTCCGGTCAGGTGGCGCGTCGCGTACGAAGCATCGCGCCACGCGTGCGGCCGGGTCGCCGCGCCGCGCGTGCTGCCGGGCGCGTACCCGTCCGCCTCCTGCATGCCTCCTTCCCTGCGGCGCGCCATCTTCGTCACGGAGGCTTCCCGCACATGAAGAACCCACATCGCATCGCCGTCATCGCCGGCGACGGCATCGGCAAGGAGGTGATGCCCGAAGGCATGCGCGTGCTGCGCGCGGCCGCGCATCGCTTCGACATTCCGTTGGCATTCGACGAGTTCGGCGACTGGTGCACCGATCACTACGTTCGCCACGGCACGATGATGCCGGCCGACTGGGCGCGGCAGATCGGCACGCACGACGCGATCTTCTTCGGTGCGGTCGGCGCGCCGGATATCGTGCAGGACCACGTCGCCGTGTGGGAATCGCTGATCAGGATCCGGCGCGAGTTCGACCAGTACGTCAACCTGCGCCCGGTCCGCCTGATGCCGGGCGTGCCCGCCCCGCTCGCCGGACGCCACCCCGGCGACATCGACTTCATCGTGGTTCGGGAGAACACCGAAGGCGAGTATTCGTCGGTGGGCGGCCGGATGTTCGCCGGCACCGAGCGCGAGATCGCCGTGCAGGAGTCGGTGTTCTCGCGCGTCGGCGTCGACCGCGTGCTGAAGTTCGCGTTCGAGCTGGCCCGCTCGCGCCCGCGCAAGCAGTTGACGGCCGCGACGAAATCCAACGGCATCTCGATCACCATGCCGTTCTGGGACGAGCGCCTCGCCGAGATGGCCGCGCACTTCCCGGACATCGAAACGCGCAAATATCACATCGACATTCTCTGTGCGCACTTCGTCCAGAACCCGGATCGCTTCGACGTCGTGGTCGCCTCGAACCTGTTCGGCGACATCCTCTCCGACCTGGGGCCCGCCTGCACCGGCACGATCGGCATCGCGCCGTCGGCCAACCTGAATCCGGAGCGCCGGTTTCCGTCGCTGTTCGAGCCGGTGCATGGCTCGGCGCCCGACATCGCCGGCCGCGGCATCGCCAATCCGATCGGGCAAATTTGGTCGGCCGCGCTGCTGCTCCAGCACCTCGGCCGCGGAGACGCGCGCTACGAGGCGGCGGCCGCCGAAATCGTCACCGCGATCGAAGCCGTTCTCGTTTCCGGCCCGCGTACCCCCGACATGGGCGGCACGGCGACCACCGTGGAACTGGGCGCCGCGATAGCCGAAACCATCGCCAATCCCGCATCAATCGAGGAATGAGACATGCAATCCGGACACTACATCGACAACACCCGTGTCGCGCCGAACAGCGGTGCATACCTCGACGTCATCGATCCGAGCACCGCCGAACCGTTCGCGACGATCGCGCGCGGCGACGCGACGGACGTGCAGCAGGCCGTTGCCGCTGCCCGGCGGGCGATGGGCGAGACCCTCGACGGTCCGTGGGCCAGGCTGTCGCCGGTCGAGCGCAGCAACCTGCTGTTCGCGTACGCCGCGGCCGTCCTGAAGCACGGGGACGAACTCGCACAACTCGAGGCACGCGACACCGGCAAGGCGCTCAATACGGCCCGCACCGATGCCGCCGTGCTGGCCCGCTATCTGCAGTACTACGCCGGATGCGTGGACAAGCTGCATGGCGACACCCTGCCGTACACCGCGGGGTTCACGGTATTGACGGTGCGCGAGCCCATCGGCGTGACCGGGCACATCATTCCGTGGAACTACCCGATGCAGATCTACGGCCGCAGCGTCGGCGCGTCGCTCGCTGCCGGCAACGCGTGCGTGGTCAAGCCGGCGGAGGACGCGAGCCTGTCGATCCTCCGCCTGGCGGAGATCGCGGCCGAAGCCGGGCTGCCGGCCGGCACCGTCAACGTCGTCACGGGACTGGGCGCCGAAGCGGGCGCGGCCCTGTCGGCCCATGCCGGCATTCGCCACATCTCGTTTACCGGATCGAGCGGAACCGGCGCGCTGGTCGGCCGCGCCGCCGCCGAACGCCACTGCCCCGCGGTACTCGAGCTGGGCGGCAAGTCGCCTCAACTGCTGTTCGAGGATGCCGATCTCGAGCAGGCGCTGCCCGTGATCGTCAACGCGATCGTGCAGAATGCCGGCCAGACCTGCTCGGCCGGCAGCCGCCTGCTCGTCCAGCGCAGCATCTACGAACGTGTGCTGGATCGTCTCGGCGAGCAGTTTGCGTCGCTGCGTTCGGGGCCGCCGTCGATGAACCTCGAGATGGGGCCGCTCGTCAACGCGAAGCAGCATGCGCGGGTTCGGTCCATCGTCTCGCACGCGGAAGCCGACGGCATTCGCGTGGCGGCGCGCGGCACGATCGCGGCCGGCGCATCGCGTGCCGGCTACTACCAGGAAGCGGTCCTGTTCCGCGACGTCCCGCCCGACAGCCAACTCGCGCAGGAAGAGGTATTCGGCCCCGTGCTCGCGGCCATGCCGTTCGAGGACGAAGCCGAGGCCGTCGCGCTCGCGAACGGCACGCAGTACGGGCTCGTCGCGGGCGTGTGGACCCGGGACGGCGCACGCGGGTTGCGGCTCGCGCGCAAGTTGCAGGCCGGCCAGGTGTTCATCAACAACTATGGCGCCGGCGGCGGGGTGGAACTGCCGTTCGGCGGCGTGAAGGCCAGCGGATACGGTCGCGAGAAGGGTTTTGAAGCGTTGCTCGGCTTCACCGCCCTCAAGACCATCGCGATCAGGCACGATTGACCGCCGCAACGCGCGGCGCGGCGCGGCGCGACGCGGCCGCGATGTTCCGCACCTGCCTGCAAAGGCGGCGGCGCACGCAGTCGCGACGACACCCCCCGCACGTCGTGCTCACACGCGTTGCCCGACTGCCGCCGCCGCGCCCGCGTGGCCCTGCGCGCGCCGGATCGGCAGTCGAACGCGGAACGTCGTGCCGCGCCCCGGCTCGCTCGTCACGTCGATTGTGCCGCGATGACGCTCGACGATCCCGTGCGACACCGACAACCCGAGCCCCGTTCCCTGCCCGACCGGCTTCGTCGTGAAGAACGGATCGAAGATCCGCCGGACGATATCGGGCGTCATGCCGGTTCCGGTATCGCTGATCGCGATCGACACCTGCTCGCCGTCGCTCGACGTGCGGATCGTGATCACGCCGCGCGTCGGCATCGCGTGTGCCGCGTTGACGAGCAGGTTCATGAACACCTGGTTCAGCTGCGACGGAAGACATTCGACCAGCGGCAGGTCGCCGTACTCGCGCACGATGTCGGCCTTGTACTTGAGTTCGTTGTGGACGACGTTGAGCGTGCTCTCGAGGCCCGCGTGGATATCGGCCACGCTCCACTCGCCGCTGCCCGGCCGCGAGAAATCGCGCAAGTCCTGCACGATCCGGCGCACGCGCACCGCGCCGTCGATCGATTCGTCGATCAGCGTCACGATCTCGTCGCGCACGTAGTCGAGATCGGCCGCGCCGCGCAGCGCCGTCAGCGCGTCGCGCGCCGCGGGTTCGAGCTGCGGCAGCACGGCTTCGTGCGCGGCGATCACGTCCAGCAGGCTGCGCACCCACGTCCTCAGCGTATTGAGGTTCGCGCTGATGAAGCCGATCGGATTGTTGATCTCGTGCGCGACGCCGGCCGCGAGCTGGCCGATCGATGCGAGTTTTTCCGATTGAAGCAACTGCACGTGGGTTTCCTCGAGCGCGCGCAGCAGGCGCCGCTGTTCGTCCTTCTCCTGTTCGAGCCGACTCTGCGCCGCGCGGCGCTCGTCGATCTCGCTCGCCATGTTCTCGCGCGTGCGTTGCAGCATCGCCGTCGTCTGCTCGTAGCGCCGCAACGCCGTTTCGAGTTCGGCCGTACGCAATCGCACCAGCCGTTCGAGCGTGTCCGTCATGCCGCGCAGAAAGGTCGTGCGCGCATCGAAGCGGCAGACGAGCAGCGTGACGATCAGCGTCGCCGTCGTGAACAGCGCGATGGTCGTCGCGAGCCACGGCCCGTCGATGCCGTTCGCGGCGCCGCAGCGCGCGTCCGGCGCGAAATGCGCGGCCGCCATCGCCGTGTAGTGCATGCCCGTGATCGCGATGCCCATGATCAGCGCGGCGCCGATGCGTTGCGCGGTCGCATGGCGCGCCTGTTGCGCGCGCAACGTCTGCGCCATCCAGAGCGCGGCGGTCGATGCGATCACGGCCACGCCGATCGATGCCGCGAACAGCGCGGGTTCGTAGCGAATGCCCGGCACCATGCGCATCGCGGCCATGCCCGTGTAATGCATCCCGACGATCCCGGCGCCCATCAGCGCGCCGCCCGCGAGCAGGTGCCGGCGGCTCAGCCGCGCACGCGTGACGACGTTCAGCGCGAAATACGACACGAGCACCGCGATCGCGAGCGACGCGCCGGTATCCGGCAGCGCATAACCGAGCGGAATCGGCAGCGACAGCGCCAGCATCCCGACGAAGTGCATCGACCAGATTCCGGTGCCCATCGCGGCCGCGCCGCCGGCCAGCCACGCGCGCTTGAGCCGCGGGTCGTCGAGCAGCGAAATGAACGCGGCCAGGTCGAGCGCCGTATAGGAGGCCAGTGTCGCGATGACGAGCGACAGCAGGACCAGCAGCAGGTTATAGGTGCCATGCATGATCGGCATCCCGGTCGAAATGAACGCGGTGCTGCGGCGGTGCGGCTCCGTGCAGCGTCACGCGGGCGGCGCGGCGGCGCTCGCCTGCGTCGACGCGGCCGCGCCGGTCTGCACGAGAATGTCGAACGACGTGCCCTCGCGTGCTTCGAAGCGCCGCACGAGCTCGATCTGGTGCGCCGACATCACGCTGCCCTTCGTCATCAGCAGCACGCCGCGATGCGTGCGCAGATCGTCGGCGAGCTGCATCCCTTCGCGCAGTTGTTCGGACCGGATCTCCGCGACGGACGCGGCGATGCGCAGGTTCGCCGGATCCCGCACCAGCTCGATGAAGCGCGCGACGAGCAGCGGGTCGTAACGCACGCCGGCCTGCGAATGCAGCACGTCGATCGCTTGTTCGACCGAATGCGGGGAACCGATCTCGCCGTTGCGCAACCCCTCGAAATCGCGCGCGATCGCGACGATCCGCGAGCCGAGCGGGATCGCGTCGCCCGCCAGCCCGTCGGGCGTGCCGCGGCCGTTGAAGCGCTCGTACTGGTGCAGCACGATCGACGCGACCTTGTGCAGCTGCGCGACCGGCGTGAGCACCATCTGCGCGCGCAGCGGATGCTGCTGGAACAGGCTGTGTTCGTCGGTCGTCATCTTGACGAGCGGCTTGTGCAGCAGCTCGTCGGGCAGCGACAGCTTGCCGATGCCGTGCAGCAGTCCCGCGTAATACACGTCCTGCGCGTGCAGGCTGCTCATCCCGGCCGACAGCGCGAGACGGCGCGCGATCTCACCCACGCGCATCGCATGGCCGCTCGCCGATCCGCAGCGCATCTCGATCATGCTCGCGCACACCTGGACCATCGCGGTGAAACTGCTTTTCAGGTCGTGCTGTGCGGCTTCGAGAAACAGCACCGTTTGGCCGAGTTCCTCGGTGCGCGCGCGCACCTGCGTTTCGAGTTCCGTATTGAAGCGGCGCAGCACTTCGTTCTGCGCTTCGGTCAGTGCTGCCAGTCGCGCTGCTTCGCCGCGCAGGCGCCGCTGCTCGAGCGCCTGCTCGAGAGTCATCAGCAAGTCGTGATCGTCCCACGGCTTGTTCAGGTAGCGATACACGCCGCCTTCGTTGACGGCCGCCACGATCGATGCGATGTCGGAATAACCGGTCAGCAGGATGCGCATCGTGTCCGGATACAGCGCGCGGGCGCGGGCGAGAAACGCCGCGCCGCTCATGGTCGGCATGCGCATGTCGGACACGATCAGGTCGACTTCGGTCGACGCAAGGATCTCGAGCGCGGCTTCGCCGCTTTCGGCGGTCAGGACCTCGTAGTGCGCGGGCCGCAGCACGCGCCGCAGCGCGGACAGCACGCTCGGCTCGTCATCGACCAGCAGGATCGACGGGGCGGCGGCGGGGGTGTCGGATGCGGCGTCGGCGATCGACTCGGGTGGTGTAACGTTCGTTCCGTTTGTCGCGGATGTCGTCATGGCAGGCCTCGGATTGTTTATCTTCACCACCTCTGTGACATCGGCGCGTGCCGCGTATTCCGTATTGGGGAAAACGCTGATTCGTATGAACCGAAGCGGCATGCGACGCACGACCGGCAGCGCGCGAGCCGGTCATCCGGAGCGCGTGATGCCGACTTCCGGTATCGTTGCGGGACGCGTGGATCGCGGCGCCCCGTCGCATCGCGATCCGTTCGCCTCATTCACCCCACAGGAGCATTCATGATTCTGGAAATGGCATCGCTCGAAATCGATCCGTCGCAGGCCGAGCCGTTCGAGGCGGCGGTTCGCCAGGCCCTCCCGCTGTTCGCCCGCGCGCGCGGCTGCGGCGGCGCCGAGCTGCATCGCGTGATCGAGCGCAGCGGCGGCTACCTGCTCGTCGTCAAGTGGGACAGTGTCGACGACCACATGGTGCATTTCCGGCAATCGGACGACTTCCAGGCGTGGCGGCAGCTGGCGGGCCCGTTCTTCAAGAGCCCGCCGCAAGTCGTGCATACGGAAGTTGCGGTGAAGTAAGCGCGGTGAAGCAACCGCCGCAACGAGCCAACCGATCCATCGCGGATGACGCTGCGTTGGCGCCCTGACCGTCCGCCGCGCCAGCGCACCCGCCTTCCCAACGAGCCCTTTCATGACCGTCGACCCTTCCGTCCTCTCCGCGTTCACGCCGACCGGCAAGCTGCGCGCGTCGATCAATCTCGGCAACCCGATCCTCGCGAACCGCAACCCGGCGACGGGCGAGCCGTTCGGCGTGTCGATCGACCTCGCGCGCGCGTTCGCCGAGCGGCTGTCGGCCGAGCTCGAACTCGTCGTGTTCGATACGGCCGCCAAGTCGGTGCAGGCGCTGACCGAGGAGCGCGCCGATTTCGGCTTCTTCGCGGTCGATCCGCTGCGCGGCGAAACGGTCGCGTTCACCGAGCCCTATGTGCTGATCGAAGGCTTCTATCTCGTGCGCGACGCTTCGCCGATTCGCGGCAACGCAGACGTCGACCAGCCGCACAACCGCGTGGCGGTCGGCAAGGGCAGCGCGTACGACCTGTTCCTTACGCGTGAGCTGAAGGCCGCGCAGATCGTGCGTGCGCCGACGTCGCAGGCCGTCGTGCCGACCTTTGTCGAGCAGCAGCTCGAAGTCGCGGCCGGCGTGAAGCAGCAGCTCGAGGCCGATGCCGCGAAGACGCCGGGCCTGCGCCTGCTCGGCGAGCGTTTCATGGTGATCCGCCAGGCGATGGGCGTGCCGAAGAGCCGCGGCGAAGCGGCCGCGACGGTGCTCGGCGCATTCGTCGAGGCAATGAAGGCGTCGGGCTTCGTCGCGGAGTCACTGCGGCGGCATGGCATCGTCGGGGCGTCGGTCGCACCGCTGGCCTGATTCGCACACCCGTCAAGTGTTTCCGACGACGCCGTCGTGCCAGGTCGGCGCGGGCCGTCGACAACCCGGCGCCACCTGGCGCTCGACACTTCGCTCGCGTGGCTGAACGTCGTCATCGGCGGAATTCGGCGCGGCACGGTGTTTTGCGAACGACTGCCGGTGCGCACGTTCATGATGCGGCGCGATGTCCCGCTGCTGTTGCGCCGGCGGGCGATCGAGGTGCTGCCGTCGCGGGGTGCGCGGGCGACGGGGACGCCGCGGCGCCCGGCCCGGCAGGCGGCTGCGGCGCGGAAGCGGAAGCAGGCGCCGGATTCGGCGGCGACGAGGCGGGTTGGCTCGTGTGGGCACTCCCTGCCGAGCCTGACGCCGCTGATCCAGAAGCTGCTGGTCCTGAGCCCGCTGATCCCGACGCCGCCGACCCCGAACCTGCTGACCCCGAACCCACTGCCCCTGAACCCACTGCCCCTGAACCCACCGCTCCCGAACCCGCTGCCCCCGAACCCGCCCCGCCCGAACCCACCGGACCAACAGCCGGCGGCGCACGCAGCCCGCTGTCCAGCGCGGTCCTACGAGCGGCCATGTCGGCCTGTTCGGCACTACGCTGGGCGGCGCGATCGGCGGACAGGCGCGCCGCTTCGGCCTCCGGATTGATCGTGTTGACGCGGATGCGTTCGACGTCGCCCACGCCCGCCAGCCGGTTCAACGGCACGTAATCCGTACGAAACACCAGTTCGACGCCGCTGCTCAGGTTGAGATCGGCGTGCGAACTCTCGGTTGTCTGGGTCCGGTCGGTCGACACGTAGCCGATCGTGCTCTGCACATTGGCCTCCGCACCCCAGGGCCCGAAGCGCGCGCCCCCGCTCACGCCCACCGTGTTGCGCGTGTCGAACTGCGAACCGCGGTCGTTGGCGGCGACGCTGCTCGCGTCGATATGGAAATTCATCGCGGCGTTGAGCCGCCCGCTCTCGATGACGATGCGCTGCAAACCCATCTGCACCATCGTCGCGAGCAACTGCTGGCGGTTGCGGGCCAGCACCTGCTGGGCGAGCGGCACCAGGCGCTCGGGATCGGCGGCCGTCACCGCGTCGGCCGGCCCCAATCCCAGCGCGGTGCGCAGCGCCGCTTCCGCCGGCGGGGTCGCGCCCGCGCGCAACGCCAGCCGGGTCGACGCATCGCGCTCGGCCTGCAGTTCCTGCTGGCGCTGGCGGCGCTCGTCCGGCGGCAGGCCCGCCAGTTCGTCGGCGTCGTCGGCTGCCTCGTCGTCGCCGGTGACCTCGTAGGCGGTGGGGAAATGCTCGGCCAGCCACTGCCGCGCGCCGGCGATGCCGACGTTGCTGTCCGCGAAGCCTTCGGTGGTCTGCGCGACATTGCGGATCAGGTCGACGAACGCGGTCAGCTGCTGCTGGTTCGAATCGTTCATCGCCTTGAAGACGCCCGTGATCAGCTCGGTCACGAAGCGCGGGAACGACACCGCGTTGAGCACGGCCCGGGTGGTGCCGGCCATCCGGTCGATGGCGGTGCCCGAATACGCCGAGCCCGCGTCCTGCGCGACGGCCAGTGCGGTGCCGGGACGCGCCGCGAGCTCGTCATGATCGACCGCGAGCGAGCCGATCCGTGCCAGTCCGGACGCGAGATCGCGGCGCATGGCCGGATCGAGTGCGCCGAAGCCCTGCTGCGCCGACAGCAGTTCGCGGAGACGGTGGCGAACGTCGGGCCGCGGCACCGGCGAACGCGCAAGGTGGGCGGTTGCCGTCATCTCGGCGGCTCCGCCGCGCATCGCGCATTCCGCGTCCCGCAACACATGCAGCACGGCCGGACGGGCGACGGCACGTCCGCCGCCGTCGGCACCCGGGTTCTGCCGCCCGTCTCGCGACGGCCTGAGCGACGCGGTTCCATGTCAGCTTCCGAGCGCCGCCCACGGGTTCGACGGCGCGGCCGGGCGCGCGGCCGGCGGCACGGCGCGGCCGTCGTCCGGGACGGAAGACACCTGGCCGTCGGGTTTCTCGCCGAGGCTGAGCGTCGCCTCGATCCAGTCGGCGGCGGAGGCGATCACCGGATTGTCGGTGCGCAGCAGCGGCGACGCGCCGTCCAGCGCATCCGCGACGTCCGCCAGCCATGCGATCACGGTCATCCCGGCTTTGCCGCGCCGGACATAGGCGGCAGGCTGGGCCGGCGGCTGCCGCGAAAGCCGGCCGATGCCGGCCACCACGCCCCAGATGTCGCGCGCGGCGAAGCCGTGACGCAGGTCGGCATGGCCGAGGATCGCGAACGCGTCCCTGAGCATGCCGACGATCTCGCCGGCCATGAATGCGGTCACGCCGGTACAGGCGGCGCCGAGATTCTGCGCGAGCGCGCGCGCGGCGTTGCGGACTCGCGCCTGGCGCCCGGGATCCCCGCCCGGGTCGGCACCGGGCGTCTCGTCGAGCTTGTAGAGCGCCTCGCAAAGCACCAGCATGCATTCCTCGAACTGGACGTTGCGCTCGGCATCCGCGGCCGCCGGGCCGTACGCGGTGCCGAACAACCGTGCATAGAACGCCGCGCGCTCGCCGGCCGCGAGCTTCTCGGCGCGGTGACGCCACCAGTTGGCGACCAGCGGCTCCGCGCCGCCGAGATCGACGCCGACGGCGCCGCTCGCCGACAGGCCGGCGAGCGCCTCGACCGCGGGGATCACGCCCGCGGGCTCGAGGTCAGCCGCCAGATAGAGCGACGCGAGCGCCCGCAGCTGCGCCTTGTCGACGCGCGCGGCCACGGGATCGGGAATCGCGATGTCGCCGAGCTCGTCGAGCGCGAACGCGAGGCCGTGCGCGGTCGCGCGCTCGACGAGCCGCTCCCCCGACCGGATGGCCGCCGCGAGCCCGGCATCCGCCGGCGGGACGATGAGCATGCGCGCCATGATTCAGTGCTGCCCGGCCGGCACGCCGGCGGCAGGGGCCGGCTTGTTGGGGTTGTACGGCGTCGAGTTGCCCTGGATCACCGACATCATCTCGGGCGTCGCCATCTTGTCGAGCGGCAGGTAGTCGCTCTTGAAGTTGACGCGGACCTCGCCCGACAGCTTCGCCTTCACCTCGGCCTTCGATTCGCTCGTGTCGTCGAGCGCCGACCCGACGGTGGCCACGTGTTCCTGCTGCCCCTCGAACGCGGCGTCGGCCGAATACGGCGTGTACCAGCTGCCGTAATGGGCATTGAGCGATTCCTTGTATTTCTGGCTCTCGCGGTCGTGCATCGACGCGGTGTAGGTGCGTTTCGCCGTGTCGCTGGCGCGCATGTCGAATACCACCTTGGCGTTGATCGACCCGTCGGTGACGACGATGCGGTTGATGCCGAGCATGACCATCGACGACAGCAGCTGCTGGCGCTGCTTCGCCATCTGCAGCCGCGCCGCGGTGACGAGGCGCAGTTCCGACTTGTCGTCGGACAGGTCGGTCACGGGCGGATCGAGGTTGTAGTTCCGGCTGATCTCGGCCAGCCGCTGCTGCGCGTTGTCGCCCTGCGCCACCAGCCGCGTCGGGGCCGCCGCCGCGGCCGCGCCGGCGCTGTCCGCGTCGAACGCGTCGGCGCCGTCCTGCGCCTGCACCGACAGCACGTCGGGGAACGAATCGGCGAGATAGTCGCGGCCGGCGCCCTCGCTGATGTTGTCGCTCATGAACTGGGCGGTGGTCTTGGCGACATTGGCGATCAGCTCGCCATACGCGCGCATCTGCTCGATCGAGCTTTCGACGATCGCCTGGAACACGTTCTTGATCAGGCCTCCTACGAATTTCGGGAAATCGACCTTCTGCACCATCTGGCCGAACTGCTCGACGCCCTGCTTCACCGCGCCGGCCTGGAAGTCCTTGCCGGCGAAGCCGGGATCCTGCGCGAGCTGGCGCTTGGTCGCGGTGACGGGATCGTCGGCCAGCGCCGCGGCGGCCGGCGCCGGACCCGGCTGCGCGAGCGGGTGCGCGAGGCCGGTGGGCGGCAGTTCGCCGTTCGCCTCGCGCTCGGCAATCTCGGCATGCACGCCGTTCGGGTCGGCCAGGTAGGCGAGCACCCGCACCGTATCGGCGGCGATGCGGCGGCGCTCGTCGTCGGGCAGGTCGAGGAATGACGGAATCGCGGTCAGCAGGCGGCGCACCTCGGGCCGCGTCGCGTCGAACGCGGCGGCGCTCGTGGGCGGCCGCACCGGGTGGAGCGCGTCGGGGGGAGCGGGCAGGCGCATGGCTCAGTTTCCCCTGGCCGCAGCCGGTGCCGGCGCGGCGGCCGGCGCCGCCGCCGGGGCTGAAGCCGCAGCGGGGGCGGACGCTGCCGGCGGCGTTTTCGGGCTGGGCAGCACGTTCGGGTCGGCAGGCGTCGCGTTGCCGGTGATGGTGGCGATCATCTGCGGCGTCGCCATCTTGTCGAGCGGCAGGTAGTCGCTCTTGAAATTGACGTCGACCGCGCCGGACAGCTGGATCTTCGTCTGCATCGCCGCGTTGCTGGTTTCCGACGCGGCCGTCGACGCGGTGATGATCGGCTTGTTCTCGTATTCGTAGTCGCCCTTCGCGTAGTAGTCGGCGCTGTACTGGCGGCCGTTGTCCTTGTCGTTGCTGGAGTCGTACTTGCCGCCGCGATCGTAGGTGCCCTTGCCGGCGTAGGTCGACTGGACGTTGCCGTCCTTGTCGCGGGCGAGGTCGACCGCGGTGGCGCTGCGTTGCTTCGAAAGCGTGTCCTGCGCGCGCACGTCGTAGATGATCTTCGCGGAGATCTTGCCGTCGGTGACGACGATGCGGTTGATGCCCATCAGCACGATCGACGCCAGCATCTGCTGGCGCTGCTTGGCGAGCTGCATCTTGAAGCGGTTGACGATCGCCAGCTCGGAGGCCTCGTCCGACAGGTCGAAGGTATCGCCGTCGCCCATCTGCAGGCGCGCGCGCACGGTCTTCGACGCTTCGTCCGGGTCGACCCCGTCGCGCACCTGCACGCGCGGGCTCGGCGTGTCGCCGCTGTCGTCCATGCCGATCTCGAACAGGTCGGGAAACTGGCCGACCATATGATCGCGCGCCTGGTTCTCCGTCACATGTTCGTCGGCGAACTGGCCGAGCGATTTCGCCACCTGCGCGATCATTTCCTGATACGCCTTCATCTGCTCGATCGAGCTGTGCGTGATCGACTGGAACACGCCGCTGATCAGGCTCGCGACGAAGGTCGGGAACTTGACCTGGTTCAGCAGCTCGCCCGCGACCGCCGCGCCCTCGTGCGCGGCCGCCGCGGTGAACTTGGACTTGCCTATGCTGTCGACGGCCTGGTTGTGCGTCGAGAAATCCGCCTCGTGCGCGGAATGATCCGTGTTGTCGTCGAGCGCGCGCGCCGGCGCGGTGCCCACCCCGCCCGGAATCTCGTGGCCGGCGAACCCTTCGGGCCGCGCGAGGTAATCGGCGATCAACGCGGTGTTGCGCGCGATGTCGCGGCGATCGGCGTCGGGCATCGCGTTGAACGCCTGCGACCGGGTCAACATCTGCGCGACGCCGTGGCGCACTTCGTCGGCGGGCACCGGCGGCGTGTGCCGCGGAGCGGCCGCCGCGGCGCGCGGCGGCGGCGGCGCGATCGGCGTGGAACGGGCAGCTTGCGGGAACATGGCGACCTCGCGGGAAACGCGTGACGAAGCGATTCGGATTCAGTTGGCCTGGGCGGGCGCGTCCACAGGCAGTTCGAACTCGATGGGGCGCAGGTAGAGACTCACGCGTGCCGGGCAGGCCGCGTCCGTGCGCAGGCTGATGATCGAGAAGCGGCCCGGCCAGTGCGCGTCCTCCGGCGTAAACGCGCCCATCCAGCGCTCGAGCGCCTGCAATCCGCGCGGACGCTCGGCGAGCCCCATCGTCAGCAGGCTGAGGAACGCGGGCGGCACGTCGGGGATCGCCGACAGCAGCACGTAGAGCTCGAAATCCGGCCCGTCCGGGCCGAGCCCGAACGCGAGCAGCGCGCCGTGCGGCGGCAGGTCGAAGCGGCCGCCGAGCACCAGCCCCAGGAGCTGCATGATGCCGGGAAGCCGATGGCCGATGCCGAGCGCATCCATGACCGGCTGCAGATCGGCGAGCCGCAGCGCACGGGTGCACGCGAACGTGAGCCGCTGGCCGCCGAGATCGCGCTGGGCCGCCATCGTGGTGAAGAGCGGCTTGAGCCCCGGCACCATCTGCAGCGCGGCCTGGACGATGCCGGCCAGGTCGCGGGGCAGGTTCTCGATCGTGCCGGCGTCGCCGGGCAGCTCGTAGTACACCTTGGACGCATAGAGCCCGTCGCGGTCGTAGCTGGAGCCGAAGAACGCGCCGTAGTCGAGGTTGCCGCCCGGCCGCGCGAAGCCCCGGAACGGCTCGCTCGCCTGGTCGAACCAGTGCAGCGCCTCGCGGCCGATGAAGTCGCGGATCAGCTTGCGCATTTCACGGGTCGACTCGTCGCGCCGGTCGATCGCCGACGCCTCCGGCGGCAACGGCTCGATCGTGAAGCGCAGCTTGCCCGGCTGGCTTTCCGAGAAGCTGGGCTCGAACGGCACCGCCATCGGCATCAGCGCGTTGTCGCGGAACCGCAGATCGTCGGCGCCGTCGCCGAAGGTGCGCAGGAACAGGTCGCGCGACGGCGCGAATGGATCGGCGGTGCCGAGGCTTCGCGCGGCGCTTTTCAGGCGGCGTTCGACCCGGGCGACGACCGGTTCGCGGATTGAGGTCAGGGGCATGGCTCGGCTCCGGCAGGGTTCGAAAATGGCGCGGCACACGCGACGCCGCTTCAGTGCGGACGGTTCGAGTAGTAGCTCGCGCCGTTGTGCGTGCCGACACCGTAGCCCGCCTTCACCGGCACGCCCGCGCCGAGGCCGATGCCGGCGCCGATGTCGCCGACGCCATCCAGCATCTCGCGCGCCATCGCCGGGATCGGCACCGGCTTCGAGGTCATCTGCGGCGCCTCGCGCGGCTGCGAGAACTGCTCGATCTGCGTATCGGTGGTCGCGGTATCGGCCAGCCACAGCTCGCACGCATTGACCAGGTCGTAGTCGGTGGGGTCGACGGTCGACTTGTGGTTCGACGAGACGTCCGGATTGGCGATCTGGTCGATGCTGAGCAGCGGGCCGGTCGCCTTGTTGACGCGATCGACGTTGTTGGCCAGCCACGCGGTGATGATCGTGCCGCAGGTCGCGAGCGTGCGATAGCGCGAGCTGGTGCGCGCGCCGCCCAGGTCGTAGGTCGCGACCTGGTCGATCACCTGCCACATGTCCTTCGCGCCGTAGCAGCCGCGGATCTCGGGGTCCTGCAGCAGGTCGATCATGAACTTGACCTGCGACTGGATCTCGCGCGCCGCGTAATGCGCCATGCCGTAGCCGTGCAGCGACAGGTTGCCGGCGAGATCGCGGGCGGCCTTGCGCACCTGCTGGTGGTTGATCGGGTTCGGCACGCTCGCGCGCAGCAGCGAGTCGACTTCGGTCTGGCGCACGAACGACGACACCGACGACACGAAGCGGATCCACAGGTCGTTGAACTCGCGATTGCCGGCCGTGTTCGGATCGCCGCCCGGCACGCCGAGCGTGATGGCCGCGAAGTTCTTGCGCTCCTGCTCGGAGATGCGGTTCGGCGTTTCGCGCCAGTAGCGATAGAGCAGCTTGCCGGCATTGCCCGGGCCGATCGGCAGCGTGCCGTGCTGGAACTGCTCGACGATGCGGTCGACCACCTGGAACACCTTGAGTTCGTCGAACATCGCGGCGACGATCATCGGGCCCATCACGCGCACGTTGTCGGCGACGATGTTCGCGTCTTCCAGATCCTCGAGGTTCGGCAGGTCGATGCCGAGATCGGCGATCGCGTCCTCGCCGCCGATGTTCTGGACTGTGTTCAGCTCCTCGTTGATGCGGCGGCGCAATTGCGGCTCGTCGGCCTGGATCTTGCGGGCCTGCAGGCCGCGCATCACGCGCGCGAATTCGGTGGTGACCACGCCCGGCTGCTCGCCGCCGCGGCCGTCGGGATCGCCCTCGATGCACAGCAGCGCCAGCACCCGCTGCGCGAGCCCACCGTACGAATTGGCCTCGCCCACCGCCGCGAAGAACTGGCGGGTAAAGGCGTTCATCAGCACGTTGTCGCCGTCCGGCACGGTCTTGCCGCCGTCGACCTTCACGGGCGGCGGCGTGGCCCCGTCCACCGCGAGGATGCCCAGCACCAGCGCGACGAGCGTGATCGACACGGCCTCCGGGTCCGAGCCGTTCGCGCCATTGGCGGCATTGGCACCATTGGCGCCGCTCACGTCGCCCGCGTCGAACACGAGCTGGCCATTGACCTCGGACAGCAACGGCGGATTCACCAGCGACTTGCTGGCGAGCAGTTCGCGGGTGGCGACGAACAGCGGATCGCACACCTGCGGCACGCCGTCGGACGGCTTCGTGTCGTAGACGACCGCGAGGATGGCCTTGCACAGCGCGAGCTGCTCCCGCTCGGCGGCGACCGGCGGCCGCTTCAGCGACTCGAGCCGGTTGACGATATCGACCAGCCCGTCGCGTGCCCGGGTCTCGAGGTCGACGAGGTCGAGGAAGCGGACTTGATTGTTGACATGAAACATTTAACTTCTCCTTGAAATCCGGTCGGTTCGGGGGAGTGAGCGGGATCCCGTGCGCCAGTCAGCCGTCGTCGGCACGGCCGTCCTTGCCCGTGCAACCGTCGTCGCCCGCCGCTTCGTACGCGTCGATGCGGCCGGACAGCGCCTGCAGCGCCGCCGCCGCGTCGAGAATGCCGGCGCCGCAGCCGTCGGCCGCGCCGGGCGCGAACGGGCGCGCGGTGGCGACGACCAGGTCGCGTACCGTCGCGCCGTCGAGCGGATAGGCGCGGCGCTGCGCGTACGCGACGAGCAGCGCCGCGGCGCCTGCGACGAACGGCGCGGCAAAACTGGTGCCGGTCGCGAGCTGATAGGCCTCGATCGCGCTCGTCAGCACCCGTTCGCCCGGGGCGCACAGCGCGACGTGCGGGCCGCGCGTCGAGAACGGGGTCGGCCGGCCGTCGTCGCCCACGGCGCCGACCGCGATCACCTGCGGATAGGCGGCGGGCCAGTAGCGGGTCACGGTGCCGTTGTTGCCGCTCGCGGCCACGAGGATGCAGCCGCGCGCGGCGGCATACGCGACCGTGTCGGCATGCGGTTTCGGGCGGTTGGCGGCGATCGTCGCGTCGTCGGTGCCGAAGCTCATGTTGATCACCTTCGAGCCAAGGTCGACCGCGAGCTTGAGCGCGCGATCGAGGTCGGCGATCGCGCCGAGTCCGATCGCATGCGCCTTGCCCGGCAGGCGGGCGGCCGCCAGCGCGCGCATCGGCAGGATGCGGCAATCGCCGCCGAGCCCGCGCGGCATCGCCACACCTTCGGCGGCGATGATGCCCGCGCAGCCCATGCCGTGACCGACGAAGCGGTCCTCGGGAAAATCGCCGCGATGACCGTGACCGCTCAGCAGCTGCACGCCGGGCGACAAGTCGCCGGGCTCGAGCCGCACCGTATCGGCGCCCGCGCGGAAGGCATGCGCGAATTCGGGATGCTGGCGCGCGATGCCGCTGTCGATCAGACCGACCGTGACGCCGCTGTCGCCCGGCTCGATCGCGTGCGCGTCGGCCATGCGCACCAGCGCGCGCGCATCCTGCGCAACCCGCGCGGCCGGCGGCACGGGCGCCAAGCGGCCGGGCGCGTCCATCGGGACCGTCGCCACGTAGTTGGGCGTCACGCTTTCCACGGTCGCGAGCTGGGCGAGCGAGTCGCACAGCGCACCGATCGGCGTGCCCGCCGGCACGCGCAGCAGCAGCGTGCGGGCCATGCCGGTCGTCTGTTCGATCGCGTCGTAGCCGAGGTGCGCGTGCCCGGGCACCCAGCGCCCGGCCGCCGCGCTGAACGGGCGCACCGCGAGAAAGCGGCCGGCGAACGCAACCACGATGCGGTCGACCGGGCCGCCGTCGATGCATTGCGCGGCGGCCAGCGCGCCGCGCGTCACGTCGCGGATCGACGGCACGTGCTCGGGCGCTTCGCCGAGCGCCAGCTTGACGAGCAGGCTGGTCGGCAGGCTGAACTGACGCTCGCCGGGCGATGCCCACGGCGTGCCGAGTGCATGGATCGTCATGGCCGCGCCTCCTCCTGGCCGGGCACGGCAGCCAGGGTCATGGGCCTGGCCGCGGGCGCCGGCGGCGGCGCGAATGCGCTCAGGTCGAACGCCAGCGCGGCGGCGTGGCGGCTCGTCGGCGAGACGGCGAGTTCGCCGGCCCACTGGTCGCGGCCGGGTGCGAGCAGCAGCTCGTCGTCCGCCGATTGCAGCACCGCGACCGGGCGATTGCCGATCCGCACCAGCGGCGCGTGCGTGCCGTTGACGAGATTGCGCCCGATCACGCGCAGCAGCGGCGCCGCATCGGGCTGCGCGTCGGTAGCGGGCGCCACCGGTTCGATCCGCTCGACGCTCGGCGCAGACGCCCGGTCGAGCGCCCGGCGCAGCCGGTCCACGGACAGGTTGGTGACGCGGCCGATCGCATGCACCATGTCGCGCTGCTCGGCCTGCCGAAATTGCCGGACCGTGCGCACGCCGGCCCATTCCAGACGCTTGCGGTCCTCGGCCGAGAGCTCGTCGCCCAGCGCGTCGAGCGGCTGGTCCTTGCTGTCCTCGGACAGCGCGATCGCGTTCTCCTCGATCGCCGGCCGCGTGATGGTCGTGAAGACGAGATGGAACGTGCTGCTGTCGGTGTCGCCCGGGCCGGCGGGACGAATCCACACCTCGCTTTCGACGAATTCGACATGGGCGCGCAGATCGAGGTTGACGTCCTTGATCGCGAAGGTCAGCGGCAGGTTGAGGTTGCGCGCCTTGATCGCCATCGCCGCCTGCGCGTTGTCGAGCTGGCTCTGCACGGCCTGGATGAAATCCTCGAGGCGCAGGCTGGCGTTGCTGTTCATCGCACCACTCCGTCGACCGGCACGGCTTCGAGGACGATCGCGAGCCGCGCCGGCTCCGCGTCGAAGGCCGTGCGGGTCAGGAACTGCGGCAGGTCGCCGACCAGCTCGATGCCGTCGGCGCCCCATGCAATGCGCAGGTCGAGCGGCAGTTCCATCGCCATCGAGCGCACCCGCAGCCCTTGCGCCGCGCCCGCGGCCAGCTGTCCGGCAACGTCGGCGAACGCGCCCAGCGTCTCGCCCAGCGGCCGCGGCGCGATCATGTGGGTTCTCCTCGTGCGGATGCGGGTGCGGGTGCCGCCGGCGCCGACGAAGCCGACGAAGCCGACGGGGCCGACGGGGCGGCGGACGCGGCCGGCAGCGCAGGCGCGGCGGCGGGCGCCTGCGTCGCGGCGGGAACGGGCGCCGCCACCGGCGCCGCCGGCGGCGCGATCCGCGCCGCCGGCCGGCTGTGCCGCTCCAGCAGATTGCGCGACGCCTCGTCGACGAAACGGTCGAGCGGCAGCGTCTCCGATGCGAAATTGATGCTCACCTTCCCGGTCAGCGTCGCCTTGAGATCGGTGTCGGTTTGCGCATTGACCGCGACGGTCGAGACCGTGGTGACGACATCGCCCGACGTTCCCCGTCCGCCCCAGGTCGTCTGCCCCGACGACGGGTCGTTCGACGTCGCATACTGCACGGCGGCGCGATCGCGCGCCTTGGCCTGGAAATTGAGGCTCGCCGCGATCGTCCCGTCCTTGACCACGACCCGCTGCATGCCCAGCAGCACCATCGTCGACAGCGTCGACAACCGGTGCTGCGCGACGCGCTCGCGGGCGCGGGGCAGCACCACCGATTCGAGCGTCTGGGTATCGAACGCGCTGTCGGCCGCACCGAAATCGGCGAGCCACGCGGGCGCGGGGGCCGCATCGTCGTCGCCGGGCCGTGCCACCGGCGCGAGGCGGTAATCGCCGCCGTCCTGCGTCAGCGTCACGTCGTGCGGATACTGCTCGACCAGCCACGCGCGCGCTTGCCCGTCGGTCACGTTCTCCTGCGTGAACTGGTCCAGCGGCTTGGCCACCGCGCCGACCAGGTCGGCGAAACTCTCGACCTGCTTGATCGAGCTGTCGACGATCGCGTCGTAGGTGCCATGCACGAGGCTCGCGACGAAGGTCGGAAAGTCGATCGCATCGGCCAGCGCCGCCGCACGCCGGCCGATGGCGTCCGTCGCCTTCTCCTTGGCGGGCGCCGACCCGCCCGGGGCCGCGGGCGCCGCGCCGCCGGCCGGCATTGCTTGCGGCAATGCGCCGTCCTGCCTGCCCGGGTCGCCCGATCCGGACCCGTCGACGATCTCGCGGCCGAACGCGTCGCGAGCAAGGGCCACCGCGGGCGTGATCGCGCCGCGGGGTGGCGGAGGGGGAATGTGGCGGGCCATCGCGCGTGTCCCTCGGGGTCAGGCGGGTTGCAGTTCGCGCGGCGCCGGCTGCGTGCCGCTTGCCGGAAGCGGCGGCGCGCCGTCGACGCCGTGCACGGTCTGGAAGCGGCCGTCGCCGTTCAGCGTCACCTCCGTCACGCCAACCTGGTCCTCCTCGCCGGCATGCCGGAACGTGGTGGTGATGCGCAGCTTGACGCTCGCCCGTTCGGGGGTGCCGGAACCGCGGCCGATATCCGCGCGCACGAACGCGCTCCAGCCGTCGAGCATCTGGCCGTGGTCCGCGGCAATCGTCACGTCGCCGACCGCGCCGCCCTGCCACGCCCAGTCGATCGACACCGGGGCCGACGTGCGGCCGCTCGGCCCGTCGATGTACGGCCAGTCGTCGAGGGTGATGCGCTGGCCGGCCATGCGCGGCTGCCCCGCGCCGCCCGCCAGCGCATTGGCCGGCTGGACCAGCCCGGCGAGCTGCGCAAGATCGTAGCTGCGCCCGTCGCGGCTCTCGGTGCGCCGGGTCAGGCTCACGCCGAAGCCGAACTCGCCGCCCGCGGCCGGCGGCTCGACGCCGAGCGCGTAGCCCGCACCCGCCGCGCTGCCGCGATTGATCGTGTGGCCGAACGTGCCGCCCGAATGCATCAGCTGGATCACGCCGATGCCGGCCGCCGCCTCGTATTCCGACACGAAATCCTCGTAGGTCATGATGTAGCGGCTGCCGGTCGAGTGGGTCGGCGGCACGGTCCGCGCACCGGGATGGCCCGGCGTGCCGACCACGCGGTCCAGCGGATCGGTGATCCGCACGAAATACGCGTCGCCGCTGCGATACATGCCCGTCACCACCACCGCATGGAAGAAGTTGACCGGCGCGCGCACGACTTCGGCGACCCAGATCGGCCCGTTCGCCTCCAGCAGCCGCCGAAAGCCTTCGGGCGCGAAGCACGCATTGGGTTCGACCGTGAGCGTCGACACCCCGGCGAACCCCGCCACCTCGGCCGGCGCCAGGCCATCGCGCATCTGGCGCTCGAGGCTGATGCAGCGCGCGAGCAGCGTCGGGTCGACGCTCTGGTTGTCGCGCCAGCCGATCACCATCGACGCGGCCGTCGCCCAGCAGCCCATGTCGGTGGGCTGCGGGGTCAGTTGCACCTCGTCCCAGTTCACCGACCAGTCGTCGGCGCCCAGCGTGCGCGCGGCGCCCGCGGCGACCGACAGCGCCTGGCTCGTGCCGAAGAAGCCGCGGCTCGGGATCGGCGCCTTCAGATGGCCGACATACGCGAGCGTTCCGGGGGCCATCGTGCCGGTCGACAGGCTGGCGAGATCGCCCGGCGGCACCCAGTGCGGCGGCACGCTGACGATCGGCCTGCCCGCGTCCTGGAAGGATTGGGCGACCAGTTGCGAGCAGAAGAAGTTGTCGGTGTCGGCGCCTTCGCCGAGCTCGATGCGGCCGACGAAGCGGCGGCAGCGCTCCGCCGCGTCGCCCGACAGCAGGTCGCACGCGTGGCGGTCGATCAGGTAGCTGCCGCAGCGGACCAGCCCGACGTAGTTGAAACCGCGATCGAGGTAGCGCGCGGCGGCATCGGCAACCTGCTGCCGCTGCGTATCGGTCAGGCCCGGCACCCGGAACGCGACCGCGAGGCGCGCGTCGGCCAGCGCGTCCGCGAGCGGGCGCAACTGGACCCCGCCGGGAATCGCCTCGATCACCTGCCCGCCCTGGCCGACATAGAGCATCGCGTGGCTGACCTCCGCACCCGAGCCGGCACGAATGACGCCGGAGCCGGGATTGCCGGTGGTGCTGAGAATGATGTCGCCGATCTCCAGCGCGTCGGTGCCGATCGACAGGCCGCCGACGCCGGGATCGAGCGGAATGTCGTCGCCGAGGCCGCGCGCGGCGAGGCCCAGCGCCTGGCCGGCCGACTGCGGCTGGCAGGTGCGACTGGTGACCAGCCGCATGAAGTAGTCCCAGTCCCAGTTGCCGTCGGGGCATGCGGTATGGCCGGTCGAGGTGTCGGCCTCGCGATGGCCCATGATCGTCGTGCGGTTGATCGGCAGCTGATACTTGTCGCACAGCGACGCGACCAGCGCCGCCGAGGTTTCGTACTGGAGCTGGGTCGGCGCCAGCGCATCGAAATGCTGGACGGTGCCGTTGCGACGCGGGTAGTCGGCGCCGCCGCGCTTCACCGCGATGTGTTCGATGCCGATGCTGCGCTGGTTCGAGCCCTTGCAGTGCCACGCCGTGTCGGCCTCGGAGACGAACTGGACGACTTCGCCCTCCTGCCCGACCAGGTAATGCGAACTCACCTTCGACGACGCATTGGTGAAGGTATTCACCACCTGCTGGACGGTCGGTACGTCGGCGATGTGGATGATGATGCGGTCGATCGTCTTGCTGCCGCGCCCCTCGTCGAAATTCGGGCTGGCCGCGGTACGCGTGACGAGACTGTTCTCGCGCGCGCCTAGCGCCAGCGCACTGGCCGTCGCGGACGGCTCGGCGGCCGCATCGTCGTCGCTGTACGGCGGCGTATCGATGCCGTAGGCCTCCGGGTCGGCGCTCAGGCCGCGCGACCACGCGAGCGACGACGACGACGAGGTGGCGATCGTGCCCGCCGCGGCGCGCGAGACGCCGACGAACACGCTCACCGGGCTGCCGACGCTGACGCCGGCCGACAGCGTGACGCCGACGAATTCGCCGCGGGCGTTGAACAGCGCCGAGATGCCGCCGGCCGGGGCTTCGCCGACCATCACGCCGACCGTCGTGCCGGTGCCCGCGAAATCGTCGATATGGCCGCGCAGCAGGCTGATCTGACCGGTGAGGCTCGCCGACACGATGTAGCCGAAGTCGAGCTCGCCCGACACGAAGACGCCGATGTCGTCGCCATTGGCGTCGAAGATGAGGCCGACCGCGCCCGCGCCCCCGGATTCCAGCCCGGCGCCCGCACCCGCGCCGATCGAGACCGACAGGCCGTTGCGCATCGCGACCGGCAGCAGGAGCATCAGCGACGCGGTGGCCGGATTCGCGCTCAGTATCGCGCGCAGCGCAGCCCGCTCGACGGTCGAGAGCTTGCGCGGCCGCGGCCAGGTGAAGCCGCGGCGTTCGCCCGCGAGGCGGAACCCGGCATCGTCGCTCATCCCCTGCGACACGGGTGCCGGTGCGATGGCGGGTGCTGATGCGATGGTGGGTGCCGGTGCGATGGCGGGTGCCGGTGCGACGGCGGGTGCCGATGCGACGGCGGATGCCGGGCGCCCGCCCGGGGTCGACGCCGGGGCCGGCGCGGCGGGCGTCGCGGCGCCCGGCGTTGCGGCATTGAGCGGCGGAAGCGGACCGAAGCCGTCGTCGTAATGGACGTCGTGGTGCGGCGCAGCGGCCTCGGCGGCCGGCTGCGGCGTGGCGGTGGCGGCGCCCGGTGCGGCCGGCGCCGGCACGGCGGTCGCGCCCGGCCGCGTGGCGTCCCCCGCCCAGTTCAACAGCGGACTCCGGACGGCGGCAGCGCCGCGCGTCGGGAACACGCGAACCCGGCGCAATCCCCGGTCGCTGAGCCCCGACAGCGACACGTACGGACTGTCGGCATTCGGCAGGACATCGACCGTCCACGCATCGGCAGCGGGCGACGCCGCGGTGGCGAGGCCGAACCACAGCCGGCTCGCGCCCGCGAAGCGCGCCAGCACGGCAGGCGGCACCATGAACACCGCTTCGCCGCGCGGGATCGCCAGCAGGCCGTCCTCGCGGCTGGTATAGAACGTCGACGACGTGCGCCCGTCCTTGCGCGTGAACAGCGCGGGATCGGTGGCGATCACCAGTTCCGCGACGCACGGCGCGTGGCCGACGCGAATCGTGAAGCCCAGCATCGGGAAACGGTCGGTCAGGACCATGCGGTTGGGATGGAGTTGCGCTGCCATGTCGTGTCCTCAGCTCTGGTTTTGATCGGGCTCGTCGTGACGGCCGCCGAGCATCGGCTTGCTGCGCGCATCGATCGCGCGCCGTTCGAATTCCTGCGGGGAAAGCATCTCCAGATCCGGTTCCGGGTCGCCGATGTCGGGGATTTCGTGGTGCGTCGCTTCGAACTGGGCGATCGCGCGCGCCAGCAGTTGGGCGAGCAGCTTCGCGTGCACCGGGCTGATCGCGACGCGGCTCATCAACTGGACGTTGCCGGATTGCGGCTCGACCTGCCCGGCATCGATCAGGAACTCGAACGCGTTGTGCCCGACCTCGAAATAGTTCGCATAACTGGCGAGCAGCGGCCGTGGCTGGCCGGCCGGCTGGGCCGGATCCGGCGGGGCGTCCTGGCTTGGCTCGATGACGTGCACGACGGCCTCCTTGCATGGCGACGGGCGGTCTGTCCGTTCTGCTTCGCAAGGAGCGGGCCAACGCGGGTGCGCCGGCGCAAGCGCATGATTTGCCGTGGAATTTCCCGGCCGGAGCGGGATTCGGGAACGCTGCCGGGCTGTACCATGTGACAGCCCGGCTGTCACACCGATGCAGTGTTGCCGGCGTCCAGGTTGTACTTGGCCAGCTTGCGGTAGAGCGTCATGCGCGACCAGTTCATCTGGCGCGCGGCTTCCATCTTGTTCCAGTTGGTCTGGCGCAGTACCGAGACGAGCCGCTCGCGCTCATGCTCGCCGGCCGAAAAGTCCTGCAGGAACAGCCGGCGAAACGCCGGCGGCAGGTCGCCCAGCCCGAACGGGCGCCCTTCGGGTGCATCGATGAACAACGCCTCGACCAGGTTGCGCAACTCACGCACGTTGCCCGGCCACCGGTAATGCCGCATGCACTCGAGCAGGGCGGGATCGGGCCGCCCCACCCGCATCGCCCGCTGCAGGTTGTGTTCGGCGACGAAGTGATCGACGATCGGCGCGATGTCCTCCGGCCGTTCGCGCAGCGGCGGTATCTCGATCCGCGCGACGTTCAGGCGATAGAACAGGTCGGCACGGAAACGGCGTTCCTCGACCAGGTCCTCCAGGCGTTCGTTGCTCGCCGCCACGATCCGGACGTCGACCGGGCGCCGGCGCTGCGAGCCGACCGGCATCACCGTGCGGTCCTCGAGCAGGCGCAGCAGCTTCGCCTGGACGGCGAGCGGCATCTCGCTGATTTCATCGAGGAACAGCGTGCCGCCGTCGGCCTCGACGAAGCGGCCGGGAAACGCGTGCTGGGCGCTGGTGAACGCGCCGCGCTCGTGGCCGAACATCTCGGATTCGAACAGGCTGTCGGGCACCGCGGCGCAGTTCACCGCGATGAACGGCTTGTCGGTCCGGGTGCTGAGGCGATGGACGGCGCTGGCGACGCGCTCCTTGCCGGTGCCGGTTTCGCCGGTCACGAGCACCGTCGTATCGGTGCGCGCGACCTTCGCCAGATAGCGGCGCAGGTCGGTCATCGCCGGGCTCGAGCCGTGCAGCCCGAGTGACGTCGCGCCAATGCCTCCGGTCGTGCTCATGCGCGCGCCGCCCGGCTAGCGAACCGTTGACGGATGATGCGCAGCCCCGATGTTCATCGCCACTTCCCCCCCGCTGGATGTTGAGGAACAAGACAACCATCCTCGATGGCGATTGTTGGCACGCGTTTAATTAGTACTGTGATGCGTGTTGAATGGAGAGCCGCGTGTCACGGCGCCGGCCGATAACCAGTGTAGTTTCAATATGGAGATTCGTACAACCTGAGGACGGCCGATGTTTGCGCGCGACCGCCCGGCCGTCGGTGCGCGGGCGGATCGAGCGACCCGGGCATGCCCGGGCGCAATGGCGAATGTGTCATGTCACGCACCTTCATCGAATCGTCCGCAATCAGCATCACGAACGAATGGCCGGGCGCGGCATTGGAGAATGCGTATCGTTCACGCGGCACGCGCAGGGACTTCGCGAGCGGCGGTCGAGGCGGTCGCGCGCGGGGGGCGTGCGCGGCGATGGGCCGTCCGCGCACCGGCTCGCGGGCTGAGCCCGCGCGTCACGCGCGTCACGCGCGTCACGCGCATCCCGCGCATCCCGCGCATCCCGCGCATCCCGCGCATCCCGCGCATCCCGCGCATCCCGCTCATCCCGCTCATCCCGCTCATCCCGCTCATCCCGCTCATCCCGCTCGTCACGCTCGTCACGCTCGTCACGCTCATCACGCTCATCACGCTCATCACGCGCATCACGCCCGTCACGCCCGTCACGCCCGTCACGCCCGTCACGCCCGTCCCGCCCGTCACGACGGCGCGGATTCGCCCTCGCGCAGCGTGATACCCGTCCACGCGCCGCTTGCGGCCAGTTCGCCGATCAGCTCGACGATCGTCTGCCGCACGGCGAGCGCGGCGGAATTGACGGGAGACGTGTTCGACCAGCACAGGCTCGCGGGCCGGCGGATCTCCGGCTCGACGATCCGGCGCATCTTCGGCCGGCTGGACGGCTCGCGCGACGCCAGCGCGGACGCCGGCAGGATCGTGCACGCGAGGCCCGACTGCGCGAGCGAGATCATGGTCGGCAGCGAGTCGATATCCGCGATGATGTTGAGCGGCACCTCCTCGCGCGCGAACGTGCGTTCGAGCAGCAGGCGCAGCCCGTTCTGCACGCCCGGCGCGACGAGCGGCACGCCGGCGAGCGACGCGAGCGGGCAGGTTCGCGCGCGCGACGGCACCGCGCCGCCCGGCTCGCCGAGCAGATACAGCACCTCGTCGAACAGCGGCATCGCGGTGATGCCGGTCGTGTTGGATTCGCGGAACAGGATCGCGAGGTCGAGCCGCCCGTTCGCCAGCAGCTCGTTGATGAAGCCGCTCATGCTCTCGAGGTACTGCAGCCGGATGCCCGGATAACGCGCTCTCACGCGCTCGAACAGCGGCACCGCGAGGATCGACGTCATCGTGGTCGGGAAACCCACCGCGACCGTGCCCGACTCGCTGCCCGCGCCTTCCCGCACTTCCTGGCGCAGCTGCTCCATCTGCCGGAGCACGAGCCGCGCGTGGCGGTACAGCGCCTGCCCGGCCGCGGTCGGCTTCACGCCCTGCGGGCTGCGTACCAGCAGCGTGACGCCGACGTCGCCCTCGAGCTTCGCGATCTGCTGGCTCAGCGACGGCTGCGCGACGAACAGCTTTTCGGCCGCCTTCCCGAGGCTCCCGTATTCCACGATGCTGACGAAGTAACGGAGCTGGCGGATGTCCATGGCGGTTCGTTCGATGCGAAAGCCATAGGATACCCCTATGACCGGCACATCCAAACGGTATTTCCGCCGCGCCTGCGCTTCACCTAAAGTCACTTCATGCCAAGTCAGAACAGCCGGCCCGCCCGGCGATGGAGGTGACAGTGAACGCTCCCCGGTCGCATGCCAGCGACGATGTCCAACAGGTCGCGACCGACCTGATCAGCGCCGAACGTGCGATCGCCTTCGCGGCCACGCTCGACCATCCGGTCGTTCCCGCCGTGGGCGACGCGTTGCTGCCCGCCTGGCACTGGCTGTATTTCTGGTCGATCGCGCAGCAGGCCGAGCTCGGCCCGGACGGCCATCCGCGCAAGGGCGGCTTCCTGCCGGACCTCGGGCTGCCGCGCCGCATGTGGGCCGGCGGCCGGCTGACGTTCGAACGCCCGCTGACGATCGGCGCGATCGCGACGCGCACGTCGCGCATCCTGTCCGTCGAACGCAAGGAAGGCCGCACCGGCACGCTCGGCTTCGTGACCGTCGAGCACGTGATCGAATCCGCGGGTGAAGTCGCGATCCGCGAGGAACACGACATCGTCTATCGCGGCGCGGCCGCGCCCGGCGCCGCCACGCCCCCGCCGAAGGCCGCGCCCGACGCCGCGCAATGGCAGCGCGACATCACGCCGGACGAAGTCATGCTGTTCCGCTATTCCGCGCTGACCTTCAACGGCCATCGCATTCACTACGACCGCACCTACGTGCGCGACGTCGAAGGCTATCCGGACCTCGTCGTGCACGGCCCGCTGATCTCGACGCTGCTGCTCGACCTCGTGACGCGCTCGCTGCCCGGCGCGACGATCGTCGAATACGCGTATCGCGCGGTACGGCCGACCTTCCTCGGCAACACCTTCAGCGTGTGCGGCCGCCTCGCCGACGACGGCAAGACCATCGAGCTCTGGGCAAAAGATCACGACGGCTGGCTGACCATGTCCGCAACCGCGACCCTCGCATAGGGCCCATTCCAAGCATTCCCCGATACGAAACATGAATCCGACCGACGCGTACCAAGACATTCGCGAAGCCGTTCGCGACCTGTGCGGCGAATTTTCCGCCGAGTATTTCCGCAAGATCGACGAGGAACGCGGCTATCCCGAAGCGTTCGTCGACGCGCTGACGAAAGCCGGCTGGCTCGCCGCGCTGATTCCGCAGGAATACGGCGGCTCGGGCCTCGGCCTGACCGAGGCATCGGTGATCATGGAGGAAATCAATCGCGCGGGCGGCAACTCCGGCGCGTGTCACGGCCAGATGTACAACATGGGCACGCTGCTGCGCCACGGCTCGGCCGAGCAGAAGCAGCGCTATCTGCCGAAGATCGCGAGCGGCGAGTTGCGCCTGCAGTCGATGGGCGTGACCGAACCGACCACCGGCACCGACACGACCAAAATCAAGACGACGGCGGTACGCAAGGGCGATCGCTACGTGATCAACGGCCAGAAGGTGTGGATCTCGCGCGTGCAGCACTCCGACCTGATGATCCTGCTCGCGCGCACCACGCCGCTGTCGGACGTACAGAAGAAGTCCGAAGGGATGTCGATCTTCATCGTCGACCTGCATCACGCGATCGGCAACGGGATGACGGTGCGCCCGATCCCGAACATGGTGAACCACGAGACCAACGAGCTGTTCTTCGACAACCTCGAGATTCCCGCCGAGAACCTGATCGGCGAGGAAGGTCGCGGCTTCAAGTACATCCTCGACGGGCTGAACGCCGAGCGCACGCTGATCGCGGCCGAATGCATCGGCGACGGCTACTGGTTCGTCGACAAGGTGTCGCAGTACGTGAAGGATCGTGTCGTGTTCGGCCGGCCGATCGGCCAGAACCAGGGCGTGCAGTTTCCGATCGCCCGCTCGTTCGTCAACGTCGAGGCCGCGAGCCTGATGCGCTTCGAGGCCGCGCGCCGGTTCGACGCGCACGAGCCGTGCGGCGCGCAGGCGAACATGGCGAAGCTGCTCGCGGCCGATGCGTCGTGGGAAGCCGCGAACGCGTGCCTGCAGTTCCACGGCGGCTTCGGCTTCGCATGCGAATACGACGTCGAACGCAAGTTCCGTGAAACGCGCCTGTACCAGGTCGCGCCGATCTCGACGAACCTGATCCTGTCGTACGTCGCCGAGCACATCCTCGGCCTGCCGCGTTCGTTCTGACGGGAGTGACGAGCATGCGCCCACTGGAAGGCATCAAGGTCGTCACGTTCGAGCATGCGATCGCCGCGCCGTTCTGCACGCGCCAGCTCGCCGATCTCGGCGCGCGCGTGATCAAGGTCGAACGGCCGGGCGTCGGCGATTTCGCGCGCGGCTACGACGAACGCGTGTCGGGGCTCGCGTCGCACTTCGTGTGGACCAACCGCTCGAAGGAAAGCCTCACGCTCGACGTCAAGCAGCCCGCGGCGCTCGACGTCGTGCACAAGCTGCTCGCGGATGCCGACGTGTTCGTGCAGAACCTCGCACCCGGCGCGACCCAGCGCCTGGGGCTCGATTACGATGCGCTGCGCGAGCGCTATCCGCGGCTGATCGTCTGCGACATTTCCGGCTACGGGCTCGACGGTCCGTTCCGCGACAAGAAGGCGTACGACCTGTTGATTCAAAGTGAATCCGGATTCCTGAGCATTACCGGATCGAACGGCGAGCCGGCCAAGGCCGGCTGCTCGATCGCCGATATCGCCGCCGGCATGTATGCGTATACGAACATCCTCGCCGCGCTGATCGAGCGCGGGCGCACCGGGCGCGGCCGGCACATCGACGTGTCGATGCTCGAAAGCATGGTCGAGTGGATGAGCTATCCGCTCTACTACGCGATCGACGGCCAGTCGCCGCCGCGGCAGGCCGGCGCGTCGCACGCGACGATCTTTCCGTACGGCCCGTTCAGGGCCGGCGACGGCAACACCGTGATGCTGGGCCTGCAGAATGAGCGCGAATGGAAGCGCTTTTGCGAGACCGTGATCGGCATGCCCGAGCTGGCGGCCGACGAGCGCTTCGGGTCGAACAGCCGCCGCGTCGCGAATCGCGACGCACTCGCGGCCATCATCGTCGATGCGTTCTCGACGCTGACGTCCGCCGACGTGATCGACCGGCTCGAGCAGGCCGGCATCGCGAACGCGCGGATGAACGACATGCACGGCGTCTGGACGCATGCGCAACTCGCCGCGCGGCATCGCTGGACGCGGGTCGACACGCCCGCCGGCGAGATTCCTGCCCTGCTGCCGCCCGGCGTCGCGCCGGGCGACGATCCGCGCATGGACCCGGTGCCGGCGCTCGGCCAGCATACCGATGCCGTGCTGCGCGAGCTCGGCTATGCCGACGAACAGATTCACACGTTGCACGCATCCGGTGCCGTCTGACCGGGCCTTGCCGCGCTGATCGAAGCGCGCCCCTCACCCATGTTTCGAAGCGTCTCCGCGTCCGGTCACGGACGCGAGAGCGCCACATGACTGGAGACATCATGGCGAACACCGTCAATGCCGCCGGCCGGCTCGACCGGCTGCCGATTTCAAGGTTTCACTGGAAGATACTCGGCCTGATCGCCGGCGGCGCGTTCCTCGACGCGTTCGATATCTATCTCGCCAACGGCTCGGTCGCGGCGATGGTCAAGGAGGGATTCACCGACCTGCGGCATGGCGCGATGTTCGTGTCGTCGACGTTCGTCGGGATGATGATCGGGGCGTTCGTCGCGGGTTACGTCGGCGATCGGCTCGGGCGGCGCTATTCGTATCAGCTCAATCTGGCCGTGTTCGGGCTGGCTTCGATCGCCGCGTGTTTCGCGCCCGATATCGCGTGGCTGATCGTGTTGCGTTTCATCATGGGGATCGGGCTGGGCGCCGAACTGGTCGTCGCGGCCGGGACGCTCGCCGAGTTCGTGCCGCCCGAGACGCGCGGCAAGTGGGTGTCGCTGCTCGCGATCATCACCAACAGCGGGCTCTTCGCGGCGCTCGCCGCGGGGTACTGGATCATTCCTTATCTCGGCTGGCGGTACATGTTCGCGCTGGCGGGCGCCGGCGCGCTGGTCGTCTGGTTCATGCGCAAACGGATGCCGGAGTCGCCGCGCTGGCTCGAATCGGTCGGGCGGCTCGACGAGGCCGAGGCGACGCTTGCCGCGATCGAGCAGGAGGTCGGCCGGCAGGTCGGCACGCTGCCGCCCGTGCGACGCACCGTCGACCTGCATGTCGGCAAGGTGCCGCTCGGCGTGCTGTTTTCGAAGGGGATGCGTGGCCGGACGATCGTCGCGGCGTTGACCGCGATCGGTGTGAACGTCGGGCTCTACGGCTTCATTGCGTGGCTGCCAACGTTCTTCGTCACGGAAGGGTTGTCCGTCGTCAAGTCGCTCGGGTTCGTGTTCCTGATGTCGATCGGCTCGCCGGTCGGCGGGTTGATCGGCTATCTGATCGCGGATCGGATCGGGCGGGCCAAGGGCATCGTGATCGCGTCGATTCTCAGCATCGCGCTCGGCTGGCTGTATGTGTCGCTACGCGATACCACCGCGATCATCGTGGTCGGCTTCTGTCTCGTCAGCGCGATCTACACGATCACGACGCTCGGGCTGTTCGGCTACATTCCCGAACTGTTCCCGACCGAAGTGCGGCTGCGCGGCACCGGTGTCGCGGGAATGTGCGGACGGATGTCGTCGATCGGCACGCCTGCGCTGGCGCTCGCGCTTTACCAGGCGTTCGGCGTATCGGGCGTGATCGCGATGGTCAGCGCGACGCTCGGCGTGCTGTGTGTCGCGATCGGGCTGCTGCGCGTCGAAACGGGGCGGCAGGCGCTGGAGGAAGTCGCGCCGGGGACGCAGGACGCGGATGGAGCGGAGGCTAGTCCGGGGGTATCTCGAGCATGAACGGCGGCGTGACGGAATTCCGGCCGCGGCGAGCGCTCGGTCGCTCGACGATCACCGGCCCTGGCCACAACGTGCTGCCAAGCGGGTTCTTCGGTGGACGCGCTTCGAAAGGCCGCTCGTGGTCTTCGATACTGGAAACACGGTGCCGGTCGTCCTGCCGCCATGTTTCAGATCTGCAACCTAATGCGCCTTCCCGTTGCCCGGTCGCACCCCCTACGCACGCTCTACGCCCCGACCGCTGATTCTCGCCACATGGGCCACTGGCACCGGCTGGTGGCCTGCCCCGATACCGGTGCATCCCTCGTACCGGACGGTCTCCCCCCTCGCTCTCGCGTGCGACTGATTCAGAATTGAAACCGATCGGTAAGTGCCGGCGGCCGACGCTCGGCAACGCCGCGATGGACGCGGGTTCCGGACGGGCGTGGCACGCTCCATGCGTTCACGCCGAAGGCGCTGGATCAGCCGTCCCGGCGCTCATCAAAATATTTCGATAAAGTCCGCGTCCGACGCACCGGTAAAGGCACTTTTGGGTGCGGGACGCATCGGGGGACACAATGAAAACCAATATCTCGATCTCGATCTCGATCGCGGTGTCGTCGGATGAGCAGCGGCACAGCAACGATCGCACCGGAAACAGTCCCGGGTGGATGCCGGACATTCCAGCAAGGACCCGCGCGCCTCAAAAACGGTGGCCACACCTGCGCACGCAGGTCCCATCCATGCCACCGGTCACTTGATCGGCATGAGCGTCTGCGTACCGCTGACTCCGGACTGCAAGCCGAAACGCACGCTCTGAGCGTCATCCGGCACGTCATCCAAAGGCGCTCGGGCCGTCAGGGTGCAGCGCGCCGCCGTCAGCGAAACCGGAAACCCGCGGTCCGTTGCGCCGGACAGGGATTGCGGGCTCACGAAATACCGTCGATAAAAGGCTTCCATTCAATCATGAATCGGACTGAGAAATGCCCTCGTTCGGTCATCGCGCTTGCGCTTTCGCTGGCCGTTCTGCTCTTGCTGACGCATCCGTACACGGGCATTCGACACGACGCGCTGCTATACACCGCGCAAGCGCTGTACAACGCACATCCCGAGAATTTTTCGCACGATCTGTTCTTCGAATATGGCTCCCAGGATCACTGGACGATTTACGGCCGGATCTTCGCAACGCTTATCTCCGCGTTCGGACTCCGCACGAGCAATCTCGTCTGCCTGATCGCAACTCAGGCGCTCTGGTGGAGCGGCATGTGGCGCCTGACGAAGAAGCTGCTGCCCGAACCGTGGCACTGGCTCGCGTTGCTCTTCATCGCCTGTATGCCGTCCGAGTACGGCGCCGGTCTGGCCTTCTCCTACGACGAAGGCCTTCTCACCGCCCGGCTTCCCGCCGAAGCACTCGGCCTGTGGGCGATTGCATCGATGCTCGAACACCGGTATCGCGTTGCCATCGCGCTGACGATCGCCGCAACCGCCGTTCACCCGCTGATCGGCGGCGCTTCGTTCGTCTTCGTCATGCTCGGCCTGATACCACGCATGAAGTGGTGGTGGCTATTGCCGCTCGCGCTGATGACTTTCGCCGTCGTCCAGATGCCACCGTTCAAGGCACTGCACCTGTCTCCGTTCGATCCGGAATGGCGGTCAATCGCGCGATACAACCAGCCATTCCTGTTTCCGACCTTGTGGTCGCTCACCGCATGGAGCAAGGCGTGCTGGGCTATCGCGCTTCCTGCGACGCTGTGTGTGCCGCAAGCGCAGGATCACCGTACTCTGTGGTCGAATCTGACGCTGATCGGTGTTGCCGGCGTCGCAGTGACCATGATCGCGGACTCGACGGGACAGGACGCGTTCTGGATACAGCTGCAGCCTTGGCGCGCGCTGTGGCTGCCGACGCTGATGCAATGGCCTGCGGCCATTTTGCTCGTGCGACGCGAACACCACGCGCGGCCGACGCTGATCTGGCTGCTCGCGATCTGCTGGCTGCTGCTCGACGTCGGCGGCGGGATCATCGCACTGACAGCTTCTGCGGCGCTGCACGTGGCAGCCCGTCGGCCGTCGACCGCCGCTCCGACGGTACTGCTTCGCGACCTCGCCCCACCGCTTCGCTATACGTTGATCGGGACGACGCTGGTTGCCGCGATAGTCTGGATCATCTTCCAGTGCGCATATCATGTCGGTCGCGTCGCGTATCCGATCGGCAGCCTGACGTTCGACATCCCCTGGCTGGAAGCACTGATTCACACGCGCCTGGCCGTCGCCCTGGTCGCGCTACTCGTCACGCTCAATCTCTCGCGCAAACGCATCGCGGTCGTCGGCCTGCCAGTGATATTGGCGGCATTCACCGCATACGGACTCGTCAATATCGACCAGCGCTCGAAACCCGCCAGGATCATGGAAGCCGGTGCCGACCGCGCGGACCGTGTGCCATTCGAAGGTACAGTCGCGCGCGGCGACATCGTCTATTGGGACGGGCCGGCGGACGAACTCGTTTATCCGTGGCTGATGATGAGGACGTCGAGCTATTACTCGCCGATGCAGGCTGCGGGACTGATCTTCCACCGCCAGACTACCTTCGAGGCGGTACGGCGGGTCGAACTGATCAAGCAAGACCCGCATGCCGCACGGCCGCGCGGCGACAACGCTCCGGACACAAGGTCGACCACACTCACGTCCCAGCAGGAATACGTTCCGCTGACCCGAACAGGCATCCGGCAAATCTGCGCAGACCCGGTTCTGGATTTCATCGTATCGCATCGCCACTACCCGGAGTTGGCGACCCTCCATGCATGGTCGCCCGACCCCCAAAGCACGGTCTGGCTGTACGACTGTCGCAGCATCAGGGCGACTGCCGCAGTTCAGCGCACGTCACCCGGGCACACGCAGCAAGCCGACAACACGAAAGCGGTGCCCGCACGACGGCCGGCTGCCGCCCAGGGCGATGCCTTCCCGCCTCGCTACGCGCAGGCGCACGACGTTTGAACGGGGAAACACCAATCATCGATTCGACATGGCGGTTTGCCGTCTGGCTGGAGCGGCCGATACGACAGCAATGACCAGCGACTTGAGACTCGGGGTGACAACATGGACCAATCCGTTGACGTACTCATCATCGGCGCGGGGCCGGGTGGGCTTACCGCCGCCTATCTGCTGACCAAGCAGACCGATTTGTCGGTCGCGCTCGTCGAGAAAGACCCTCACTACGTCGGCGGCATCAGTCGCACCGAACGGTTCGACGGCCATTGCTTCGACATCGGCGGACATCGCTTCTTCTCCAAGTCCGCGGACGTTGTCGCGCTGTGGCACGAACTGCTCCCGGACGACTTCATCGAGCGGCCGCGCAGCTCGCGCATCTTCTACCGGAACAAGTTCTACCGCTATCCGCTCGACGGAATCGAGGCGTTGCTGAATCTCGGCATCGTGGAAAGTAGTCGTTGCGTGCTCTCGTACCTCGCAGCCCGCGTCAAGCCTTGCCCGAATCCGAAGTCCTTTCATCAGTGGGTCGCCAATCAATTCGGAGAACGACTTTTCTCGATCTTCTTCAAGACTTACACCGAAAAGGTCTGGGGCATGTCCTGCGATGAGATTTCGGCCGACTGGGCCGCGCAGCGCATCAAGGGCCTGAGCCTGTCTACCGCCATCGTCAGCGCAGTGAAGCGCTCGCTCGGCATCCGCTCGCGCAAGACCGACGTCAAGACCCTGATCGAATCGTTCCATTACCCTCGCCGCGGCCCCGGCATGTTGTGGGAAGCCGCCGCCCGAAAATTCCAGGCTCAGGGCGGACGGCTGACGATGGGGCAAGCGGCCAGCGCAATGCAATACGACAGCCGCGCACAGCGCTGGCTCGTCGAAACCGTCGGCCGCGACGGACAGACACATCGCATCAGCGCGCGTGACGTGGTGTGTACCGCGCCGCTGCGCGAAACGCTCAACGCGATTTCGCCCCGTCCGTCATCTGCGGCTGCCGCGTCGAGGCTTCAGTATCGAGACTTCATCACGGTCGCGCTGATACTGGATCGGCCCGCCACATTCACGGACAACTGGATCTACATCCATGACCCGTCCGTCAAGGTCGGGCGCATCCAGAATTTCGCCTCGTGGTCGCCCGAGATGGTGCCCGACGCGGCGACGGGCGGCTGTCTCGGACTCGAATACTTTTGTTTCGACGGCGATTCGATGTGGGAAAGCAGCGATGCCGACCTCACCGAACTCGCGATCAGCGAACTCGAGAAAATCGGTCTTGCGACGCACGACCAGGTTCGCGGATCACGCGTCGTTCGCCAGCCGAAAGCGTATCCCGTGTACGACGACGATTATCGCGACATCGTCGATGAAGTCCGCGCGGATCTGGCCGAGCACTATCCGAACCTGCATCTCGTCGGTCGTAACGGGATGCACAAGTACAACAATCAGGATCACGCGATGATGACTGCAATGTTGACCGTCGAGAACATCATCGTCGGGCACACGCTTCGCGACGTCTGGGCCGTCAACGAGGACGCGGAATATCACGAAAGTGGCAGCGAACCGCAAGCCGGCGCATCGGGGTTGCGCGCGGTTCCGACCCGCACTGTTCAGTGGGGGCGGACATGATGTTTGCCGGCTATCTGATCGTGAGCGCCCTGTCGCTCGTCGTCGACTGGTCGCTCTTCCTCGCCCTGACCTCGGCCATGCAGATCGATGCCGGGATATCGGCGTGGGTGGCCTACCTCATCGGAGGCGTCGTGAATTACGTACTTTCGCGCCGCTTCGTGTTCCGCTCGGTCACGATCGGCCGTCGTCAGATCGGCGAAGCGCTGATGTTCGCGGCGAGCTGCGGATTCGGCTCGCTGCTGACCGGAGGCATCGTGCATCTGGCCGCAGCGCCACTCGGCAATGTTGCCGCGAAAGGGGTCGCGGTGATGGTCAGCTTCATCACGCTGTATCTGATTCGCAGGGTCGCGGTATTTCGGGCGCCTCGAGCAGCTGTGCCGGCTGCTGATCTGACGACCGAACGCCGGGAGGCTCGCGAGGACACGTGTGCCGAGGCGACGGTTCATTGAGGGCGAGCAGAAGCGGCTGAAGCCGGATCCGGTACGGAGTGGTTATCTGGATTCATGGGCCGAACGGGGCCGACAGGTTCCGCCGCCACGTCGGCCTTTCGAAAGAAAAGACGTGACGAACAAACCTGAAGAAGCACTTCAAAAGGTCATTACACTGGGGATTGCCACTGTAAATTCTGGCCGGCTTGATCCATTGCAGCGTCCGCCGTCCGGCAGTAAGAGGCAAGCTCGACGCTGCTCGTGACGCCTGCTCTGCACATGGGGCGACATGGGTTCAGGAAAGCACCTACGCATGCACGTAGCGCGTCGCCGATGCTGACATAAAATAAAAGGACTCTCGTCAGCAAAAAAGGGGGCCGACATGAGGCGCCTCTATTTCCTCGTACCCGACACGCAGATGGCGAAGGCGATCGTGGATGACTTGCTGCGCGCTCGCATCATCTGGCGCCATATCCATGTCCTCGCGGATCACAGCGTCACGCTCGAAGAGTTACCCGAAGCGTCCTTGCTGCAAAGCAGCGATGTCGTGCACGCGCTCGAGCGCGGCGTCGCGCTCGGCGGCGCAACGGGCGCGCTCATCGGCCTCGTCGCGCTCGTCTACCCGCCTGCCGAGCTCGTGATCGCGGGCGGCGCCGTCGTCGCATTGACGGTGGCGGGTGCGGGCTTCGGGGCGTGGACGGCCGGGATGATCGGCATCGCCGAACCGAACGCGCGACTCGAGCGATTTCGGGAGGCGATCAAGGAAGGCCAGATTCTGATCATGGCCGACGTGCCGGCATTGCGAGAGCAGGAAATCGAGCAGATGATCGCCCAGCATTTTCCGAAGGCGGATCTGGAGGGCGGCGAGCCTACGTCACCGGTTTTTCCCTGACACGCGGAACCCGGCATGCACGGCGCCTGGGGCCGCCCCGCATCGGCGGGTCGGCAGCAGGCAAGGGTGAAACCGGCATCCGTCCACACAGACGATTTGTCGGAGTACTTAATTTACCCCGGCACGCCGGCACGAGGACGATTCCGTGACGGCCCGCTGCCCTTTTGGCGTTGCATCCGGTGAGATGCGCGTGACCGCGCAACGTCACGGACTCCGCTCCCGTGTCGCGCCGCCGACGCCCGCCGCAAGCCGATCCTGAACGGAACACCGTACTGCCATGCGACGCGCAGGGTTTTTGCACCTTGCGTTGCCCCCCATATCTGCCATTCTGAATCGAATAGCCGACGTATTTTCGACGCGCGAACCGTCAGCAAGGAGGTCGTATGGAACTGCACATTCAATCGCACCATTGGCAACGGCGCATGCCGGACTGGCTCGCCGCGGCCGTGGCCGGGCTTGCCGGGGGCGCCCTGGTGATCGTGCTCGAATTCTTCTGGTCGACCATGGTGCTCGATGAAAGTCCGTGGCAGCCGACCCACAAGATCGCGGCGATGGTGATGGGCCGTGGCGCGCTCGAACAGATGTCGGTGTTCAGCTTCAGCATCGTGGGAATGGCACTGCTGTTGCACTACGTGCTCGGCGCCATCATGGGGATGATCCTCGCCGCGATCATGGCGCCGTTCCGCTTCGATTCGAGCGTCGGCATGGAAGCCGTCATCGGGCTGGCTTTCGGGATCGTCGCGTACGTATGGAACTTCTACGTGATGACCGCCGTGTTCCCGTGGTTCATCTCGGAGCGGGGATCCGGACCGTTGCTGGCCAACCTGCTGTTCGGCGTGGTCACCGCCGTCGTCTACGGCATGCTCGAACGGCGCAAGCAGAATGCGATGCACTGACATGCCGTTGCTTCGCGCCGCGCGGGACGGCTGCCTCGACAACTCACGCCGGAGGCGGCCGTTTTGCATGTTGTCGCGGCAGGTGACGCCGTCCGTGGTGCGACGCGGGTATGGGGTGCTTCCCTCCTTCCTCTTGCGCTGCCTTGCGCGATGCAAGGCAGCAGACTACCTTTTTCTTTAGAGCCGCCGACGCCGCCTGGCGAATCGGTCCTGGTGGATTGCCGGCAAACAATCGTACGAAATTCGGCAAGGCGGCACGACGATGCCCGGAGCGCCGGTTGGCGGCTCCGGCGAGTGACGCGCGGCGAGGCGGCCCATGGTGCTTGCGATTGCCCTGATCGTGATCATCGCGTTGGCGGTGGGGTTTCACTTTGCCAGTCCCTGGTGGATCACGCCGATCGCGTCGAACTGGGTGCGCATGGACGACATGCTGACGATCACGCTCGTCATCACCGGCGCGTTCTTCATCGCCATCAACCTGTTCATCGCGATCGCGCTGATGCGCTACCGCCACCGCGGCGGGCATCGCGCGGCCTACGAGCCGCACAACAGGCGGCTGGAATGGTGGCTGATCGGCCTGACCGCCGTCGGTGTCGCGGCGTTGCTGGCCCCCGGTCTGTTCGTCTATGCGGACTACATCCGGCCGCCGCGCAACGTGCTGCAGATGGAGGTGCTCGGCCGCCAATGGCAATGGCGCTTCCGCTTCGCCGGCCCCGGCGGCAAGCTGGGCACGACGGACGTGCGCTATATCGGCAGCGACAATCCCTTCGGCCTGAACCCCGCCGACCCCAACGGCCGCGACAACTACCTGATCGAGACGCCCGAGGTCCATCTGCCGCTGAACCGGCCGATCCAGGTCCTGACACGGTCGCTCGACGTGCTGCACGACTTCTATGTCCCGCCGTTTCGTGCGCGCATGAACATGGTGCCCGGCATGGTGACGACCTTCTGGTTCACGCCGACCAAGGCAGGCCGTTACGACATCCTGTGCGCGCAGCTTTGCGGTGTCGGGCACGCGGGCATGCGCGGCGTGGTGGTGGTGGAAGACGATGCAGCGTTCTCGCGCTGGCTCGCGCAGCAGACCACCTTCGCGCAGCGGCAGCAGGCCAAGGTTCAGGCCGCGGCGGCAACGCCAGGCGGCAGCGCGCAGGCGCTTGCCGACCAGGGCAAGGCGCTCGCCGCGGCCAAGGGCTGTTTCGCCTGCCATACCGTGGACGGCAGCCCGCGCGTGGGTCCGACCTGGAAGGGCCTGTACGGCAAGACCGAAACGATGGCCGACGGCAGCACCGCGAAAGTTGACGACGCCTATCTGCGCGCCTTCATCCGCGATCCGGCGGCCCGCGTCGTGAAGGGCTATTCGCCCATCATGCCGCATTTCGACCTGAGCGATCAGGAGCTGACCGCGCTGGTGACCTACATCGAATCGCAAGGCGGCCCGGCTGCCGGCAGCACGGCCAACCGCCAGCCCTAGCGGAGCAGACGCAATGCCCTACGCGCACCTCGACCACGCCCCGAAAAGCTTCTGGACGCGCTACGTCTGGAGCCAGGACCACAAGGTCATCGCCGTGCAGTATGCGCTGACGGCCATCGCCATCGGCCTGGTCGGCCTCGTCCTGTCGGACCTGATGCGGTTGCAGCTCGGCTTTCCCGGCAAGTTCAGCTTCATCGACGCCAACCACTACTACCAGTTCGTCACCATGCACGGGATGATCATGGTGATCTACCTGCTGACCGCGCTGTTCCTCGGCGGCTTCGGCAACTACCTGATCCCGCTGATGGTGGGCGCGCGCGACATGGTGTTCCCGTTTCTCAACATGCTGAGCTACTGGGTCTACCTGCTGGCCGTGCTGGTGCTGGTGGCGAGCTTCTTCGTGCCGGGCGGGCCGACCGGCGCGGGCTGGACGCTGTATCCGCCCCAGGCCATCCTGCCCGGCACGCCGGGCGTCGAATGGGGCATCGTGCTGATGCTCGTGTCGCTGGCGATCTTCATCGTCGCGGCAACCATGGGCGGCCTGAACTACGTCACCACCACGCTGCAGGCGCGCACGCGCGGCATGACGCTGATGCGCATGCCGCTCACGGTGTGGGGCATCTTCATCGCGACCATCATGGCGCTGCTGGCGTTTCCGGCGCTGTTCGTGTCGGCCGTGATGATGCTGCTCGACCGGACGCTCGGCACCAGTTTCTTCATACCGGCCGTGGTGTCGATGGGGCAGTCGCTCAAGCATGCCGGCGGCAGCCCGCTGCTGTTCCAGCACCTGTTCTGGTTCTTCGGGCATCCGGAGGTCTACATCGTCGCACTGCCGGCCTTCGGCATCGCGTCGGACCTCATCAGCACCCACGCGCGCAAGAGCATCTTCGGCTACCGGATGATGGTGTGGGCCATCGTCGTCATCGGCGCACTGAGCTTCGTGGTCTGGGCGCACCACATGTTCGTCGCCGGCATGGATCCGTACTTCGGTTTCTTCTTTGCCACCACCACGCTCATCATCGCCATCCCGACCGCCCTCAAGGTCTACAACTGGGTGCTGACGCTGTGGCGCGGCGATATCCACCTGACCGTGCCGATGCTGTTTGCCATCGGCTTCATCAGCACCTTCGTGCTGGGCGGGCTGACCGGGCTCTACCTCGGCAACGTGAGCGTGGACATTCCGCTGTCGAACACGTACTTCGTGGTCGCGCACTTCCATATGGTGATGGCCGTGTCGCCGATCCTGGTGGTGTTCGGCGGCCTCTACCACTGGTATCCGAAGGTGACGGGCCGCATGCTCGACGACAGGCTCGGGCGCGCGCACTTCTGGATCACCTTCCTCGGCACGTACGCGATCTACTTCCCGATGCACTATCTCGGCATCCTCGGCATGCCGCGGCGGTATTACGCGTACGAGGGCTACAGCTTCATTCCGCATTCGGCGCAGACGCTCAACACGTTCATCACCGTCGCCGCGCTGATCGTGGGGGTCGGACAGTTGCTGTTCCTGTACAACCTGGCGTGGAGCCTCGTACGCGGCAAGCGTGCCGACGGCAATCCGTGGCGGGCCACCACGCTGGAATGGCAGACGCCGCAAACGCCGCCGGTGCACGGCAACTGGGGCGCCGCGCTGCCGGTCGTCTACCGTTGGGCGTACGAATACAGCCCGCCAGGACAAGCGGAAGACTTCGTCCCGCAAAACCAGCCGCCTGCAACAGCGCCGGAGCCGGAACCGGCCCGCCCGACGGTTCAACCCGGCGAGGCACGCAAATGACCACGCTGCCGCGCCCCTTCGTTCCCGATACGCCGCCGCCCGTCTTGCCGAATGCGAGCCGCGTCGGCCTGATCGTGTTCATGGCCGTGGCGACGGCCTTGTTTTCATTGCTGCTGCTCGCCTACGGCATGCGCATGCGCGAGCCCGACTGGCAGCCGATCCCGCATCCGGCGCTGCTGTGGTGGAACACCGGCGCGCTCGCGCTGGCCAGCGTCGCCATGCAGCGTGCCCGGCAGCTGACCGGGCATCGCGTGGCGTGGCTGGTGGGCGGCGGCCTGCTGGCCGCCGTGTTCGTGATCGGGCAACTGATCGCCTGGCGCATGCTGTCGGCGGCCGGGCAAACCGTCGTCGCCAATCCTTCCAACAGCTTCCTCTACCTGCTCACCGGCCTGCACGGACTGCACGTGCTGGGCGGGCTGGCGGCCTGGGCCGTGACGATCGCGCAGCGCCGGCGTGCGGATCCGTTCCGCGCCCAGCGCGCCATTTCGCTGTGCGCGCTCTACTGGCATTTCCTGCTGGCGGTCTGGCTCGTGTTGCTGGCGGCAATGTGGTGGCTCACCCCCGCGGTTGTCGCCGCCATCTGCGGACCGCTGTATGGAGCCGCGCCATGACCTCGCCCCCGCTCCCGCCCGAATCCGCCACCACCCCGCCCGCCGACGCCGGGCCCGACGGCTGGCGCGGCATCGTCACGGACTGGTCGGCCGACCGCGAAGCCTTCAAGGTGCCGTGGGGCAAGGCGATGATGTGGATCTTCCTGCTGTCGGACACCTTCGTGTTCAGCAGCTTCCTGATCGGCTACATGTCGGTGCGCATGTCGACCACCGCGCCGTGGCCCGACCCGTCCAAGGTGTTCGGGCTCACCGTGGCCGGCGTCGAGGTGCCCTTGCTGCTGATCGCGATCATGACGTTCACGCTGATCACCAGCAGCGGCACCATGGCGATGGCCGTGAATTTCGGCTATCGGCGCAATGCCCGGCGCGCCGCCGCGTTGTTGCTGGCGACCGCGCTGCTCGGCGTGACCTTCGTGTCGATGCAGGCCTTCGAATGGACCAAGCTGATCGTCCATGAAGGCATCCGCCCGTGGGGCAACCCGCTGGGCGCCACGCAGTTCGGCGCATGCTTCTTCATGATCACCGGGTTCCACGGCTTTCACGTGACCTGCGGCGTGATCTACCTGCTGCTGATCGCACGCAAGATCCTGCAGCCGGGGTTCACCGAGCACGGCAACTTCCAGATCGTCGAGATCGCCGGCCTGTACTGGCACTTCGTCGACCTGGTGTGGGTGTTCATCTTCGCGCTGTTCTATTTGTGGTGAGGCAGGCCATGGACCACACCGATCCCGCCGATCGACCCGACGCCGCGCACGGCCAGCAGCACCCGATCGGCATCTACCTGAAAATCTGGGGCCTGCTGTTCGTCCTGAGCACGTTGTCGTACCTGGTCGACTACTTCAAGGTGCAAGGCGTGGTGCGCTGGGTGCTGATCGTCGTGCTCATGATCGCCAAGGCCGGGCTGATCGTGTCGATCTTCATGCACATGATGTGGGAGCGTCTGGCGCTGGTGTACGCGATCCTGATACCGCCGCTGTGCCTGCTGGTGCTCATGGTGCTGATGGCGGCCGAAGCGCATCACACGTTCGGCATGCGGGCGCTCTTCTTTCATTGATCGCGTCGCCGGTTCGTTCTTCCGGCGGCGAACGCTTCGGATCACGTACGATCCGGCTCTGCGCGAGGAGGGGGATGGGGACAACGCGCGCCTGGCGCGTGCCCGCGTGCAGCCGAACGTTTGGAATTGGACGCTGGCCAGCACGCAGACATGTGTGACGAGAGGATACGCACTGCCGCGAGCAGCGCGCATCCCCCGGAGGGCGGCGATCAGTAGGCCGCCACCTTTTCGGTATTGCGTCGTTCCACGGACGTCCTGGATTTCGCCACTGCCGTGATGAACAACATGGTGGCGATGCCACCGGCGATCAGTGCCGGGTAAGCGGCCAGGATCTGGACCAGGGAATACTTCCAGCTCAACGGGCGCCCGACGCCAAGCATTGCCGCATAGAACCACGAGACGGCGGAAATCACGCCCGCGAAAATGGCAACCATGCGCCGTTCGAACGAAAGCTTCAGCAAGGATCCCGCTTTCCGCAATGCCGGCAGGACCGCGGAGTGCAGCGCGATACCGTTGAAGGTCAGCAACGCGACGATGCCGATCTTGGCCTGCAGCTTGGGATTGCCGAGATACCGGAGACCCTGGGTCCGCATGTCGAACGCAATGATCGCGATGCCGGTGATCCAGAGAATCGTCAGCGCCAACGTGACGGTGCGCTGCAGGCTGGCCAGATGAACCTGGGCAGGATCGGTAGGCGCGTCTGTATCCAGCAGTTGCCTGACCATCGCAATGTCGCTGGTCAGCACGAGACCAATCGCGACACAGCAGGCAATGAGATGAACATAGACGATTCCCATTCGTACGAATTCCATTTTCTGTCCTTTATCGGCGCGGTGCGCAAAGTTAAGTTGTACCGTCGTGAATCTGGGCGAATTCCGTCGATACATATTTAGGATTGCGACGCAAACATCAAAATTCGATCATGGATTCCGCTATCAAGCTGGCTCCAGTTCGGCATGACATGAACAACGTGGTGAGCCCATTCCGGTGCGTCCGGTCGCAACGGGCTGAATGCAGTCGAACCGACACCCATCGCGAGTTCGACCACTTGATCAAGCCCGCACGGCGTGCAGACTTGTAGTGTCGGATGGCTGGCCATCCGGGTATCCGGCATGCGTGACTTGCAGATTGAAAGGTCGCCCGACTGCCGGATGCTGCTGGGCGACGGGCAAAATTTAAAACAGCGAGCCCTGACGAATCAACCCGAGTTGTTACGAAATGCAAAGGACGTAACGAGCGCTGAATGCGCCGAGAGAAGGGTCGGACCGGGCGCAATTTCTGCTGATACGGAGTATGCGGAATTGTTCTGACCTGGATTCCGGAACTGATTGACGGGTCACGTCTTTTTACATTTGAGCGGTAAATAGTAAAGGGGTCGCAGTTCGCAGTGCATATTGCGAAACTTTCATATGTTGAATAGGGAAATTCTCGGTCATTCGGGATATCGTTGAGCATTGATTTTCTCAGACGAAACGCCAACGGCATCGGGCGTTGATGCACCGATCAGTGCCTGAAAATCCGCGCGGTTTTCCGAGAGATCTCTCGTCTCTTCCTTCGCATTACGCCGTCTGGCGGGGCTGAGCGTCAAACCGGCAGTGACGGCGGAGACACCGACCGGGTCGACATGACCAAAATCGGATGGCCCGAATTTTTTAGGGTATGGTTCCGCAATAAATCGAAGCAGATCGCGCGATCGGCCGAAAGAATATTTTTGACGACTGGCAGGAAGTAAAAATCGCGGACGTCAAAAATCAAAAATACCCTGATTAACCGAAATCAAAACCATGCCTTGCGAATACCTTTCGATCAAGGCCGAGAAATCCCGCCGGATCGAGATTCGTCGATGGCGGCTGAGGAAGTCGAGCCTCATTCGCAAAGCGCCGCTCATGCGTCGGTTTGAGCGTTCACCAAACGCCGCTGCAACGTGCTCGTGCGCGTCGAGCGCGGTCGCCCCTCGGATTGCCTTCTCCCGGCAGTCCCGTCGAATCCGGGAATAACCGTCGTGTGCTCACGGTATTGCAGGAAACACGAACCGGGTGACCCCTATGGACATCATCGACACGGCCCATGCAACGGATACCAAACAGGAATCGCCCGCGGTGCGCACACCGCACCGTGAATCGAAAGTCCGGATGCAATCCGTGCTGCGCGGTCTCCAGCTCGGATCGGGCGTGGTGCTGCTGACCTATCTCTTTCTGCACCTGATCAATCATGCACTCGGAATCTGGTCACTCGAACTCGCCGGACGCGGTCTCATGCTGGCCTTGCGGCTCTGGCGCAGCGCACCGGGGACGTTCGTGCTGTACGGTGCGGCTTCGCTTCATTTTGCGTTGGCGTTGCACACGATATACGGGCGCCGCCACTGGGCACTGCCGCCCGCCGAATGGCTCCGCCTCTGGGCAGGCCTCAGCCTGCCGCTGCTGCTGATCCGCCACGCGGTGACAACCCGGCTCGCGTCCTCGCTCTACGGCTTCGAGCCGGACTACGAGCGTGTCGTCACCGTGCTGCTCACCAGCGGCACGCAGGGCCTGCAACTGGCCCTGCTCGCACCCGGCTGGATACACGGATGTCTCGGACTGTGGTTCCGGTTGCGCCATCATCCGCGGGCGTGCCGCGCCAAACCCGCGCTGCTGGCATTCGTCGCCCTGCTGCCGTTGCTCTCCGCAGGCGGCTTTGTTCATATGATGCGCGTCGTCGAGGCGAAGGGCTCGCTGTATCTGCCCCCCGATCCGAAACTGGTTTCACACCAGCTCGCCCTTGACGCGTGGCGTCACTATCTCGTCACCCTCTACGTGTGCCTGATCATCGGCGCGTTGATCGCGGGCCTGTTGCGCAACCGCCTTGAACGTCGACGGTTGCAGAACGCGTGACGACGATCGGGAAGCTCCGGCCGAGCGGCGGCGGCCGGCACGCCTCATCCCCGTCGATCAGGGTTGACGTTTGCCGCGACCACCGGCGGGTTTCCCGGCCGGCTTGCGTGAACCCGCAGCCGCCTTGCCGGCGGGTTTGCCGCGCGGCTTTTGCACGCTGAACGGACTGCCGCTCAACACGCTCGCGCTCTTGCCCGCGGCGCCGGCACGCTGCCCCGCGGCCTTGCGCTTGCCGTCCCCACCTTGCGGCTTCGGCTTCTTGCCGGTCGCCGGCATGGCCCCCGCCCCACCTTGCGGCACCTTGGGCTTCTTCGGCTTTTTGGGCTTCTTGATGATCTGCCCCGTCGCGCTGGTTTCCGGCACGCGGTGTTCGGCTTCGAAACCCGGCTCCTCTTCACGGCGCAGCGTCTGCCGGATCAGCGCTTCGATCGCGGCCAGCTGCGGTGCTTCATCGGCACACACCAGCGACACCGCCACGCCGCTGGCGCCCGCGCGGCCGGTACGGCCGATACGGTGCACATAGTCTTGCGCGACGATCGGCAGATCCACGTTGATCACCAGCGGCAGGTCGTCGATATCCAGCCCGCGCGCCGCCACATCGGTCGCGACCAGCATCTGCACTTCGCGCGTCTTGAAGCGCTCCAGCGCACGCAGGCGCGCGGGCTGCGGCTTGTCGCCGTGGATGGTGTCGACCGCATAGCCCGCTTCATCCAGCATCGCCGCCAGGTAGTCCACGCCATTGCGGGTCTTGACGAACACCAGCGCGTGGTCCCAGTTGTTCTCGGCCACCAGGTGCATAAAGAGGTCGGGCTTGTTGCGCTTGTCCACCGGCACCACCCACTGCTTGATCTTGCTGGCCGTGACGTTGGGCGGGCTGACGCTGATATCGACCGGGCTGTGCAGAATGGTCGCCGCCATCGCGCGAATATCGTCGGTAAACGTGGCGGAGAACAGCAGCGTCTGGCGCCGGGCGGGCAACGCAGCAAAGACGGCGTTGAGTTCGCGCGCAAAACCCAGATCGAGCATCCGGTCGGCTTCGTCCAGCACCAGCGCCTGCACCTGGTCGAACTGCACCGCGTTCTGCCGGTTGAGGTCCAGCAGACGGCCCGGCGTGGCAACGAGCACATCCACGCCCTTGCGCAGCTTCATCATCTGCGGGTTGATGCTCACACCGCCGTAGGCGGCCAGGAACCGCAGGTCGAGACCCTTGCCGTATGCGACGAAGCTCTGCAGCACCTGTTCGGCCAGCTCACGCGTGGGCACCAGCACCAGGACACGCGCACGGTTGCTGGACACCGCCGGCCCGTGTTGCACCAGCCGCTGCAACAGCGGCAGCGCGAAACCCGCCGTCTTGCCGGTGCCGGTCTGCGCCGCGGCCATGACGTCCTTGCCGCCGAGCACCGCGGGAATCGCCTTGGCCTGCACCGGCGTCGGTGTCTGGTAATTGAGGTCCTGCAGATTACGCAGCAAGGGATCGATCAGGCCAAGCGAGGCAAAAGACATGGACGTGTTCCGGGCTAAAACCGCAATTCTAGCCGTTACCGCCGCGGCGACCGCATCGCGCGGGCCGAACGCCGCGCCGCGCGATGCGGCGTCACCGGTCCTGTTTCGACGCGCCGCGCGTGAACGGCTGCGGCCGCCTGCCCGCCGCCTGGCGATCGATCATCCAGCCGGGATAACCGGCAGGCACCGCACTGACCGCATCAAGATGCGCGAGTTCGTCCGCGGTCAGCGCGACCTCGGCCGCGCCGAGATTGTCTTCGAGCTGTTCGACCCGTTTGGCGCCGATGATGACGCTCGTGACATGCGGCTTGGCGAGCAACCACGCGAGCGCGATCCGCGCGACCGACACACCGCGCGCGTCGGCGATGGCGCGCATCGCGGCAACGCACGGCCAGGCCCGCTCGAGATCGACCGGCGGAAAATCGAAATGGCTGCGCCGCGACCCTGCTTCGGCCGGCGCCCCGGGGCCGAACTTCCCCGAAAGCAGTCCCCCGGCGAGCGGCGACCAGACGAGCAGGCTCATCTGCTCGTCGATCGCGAGCGGTACCAGTTCGTGCTCGACGTCCCGTCCGGCGATCGAATAGTAGGCCTGCAGCGTCTCGAAGCGCGTCGCATGGAGCGCCTGGCTGAGCCCGAGCGCCTTGCCGATCTTTCCGGCGCGCCAGTTCGAGACGCCGACATGGCGAACCAGCCCCTGCCGCGTCAGATCGTCGAGCGCCCGCAGCGTCTCTTCGATCGGCGTGACGGGGTCGTTCGCGTGTATCTGGTAGAGGTCGATGTGGTCGACCTGGAGCCGTTCCAGGCTTCGCTGCACGGAATCCATGATGTGGCCGCGCGACGCCCCCTGATCGTTGGGCTTCGGGCCCATCACGCCCGCCGTCTTCGTCGCCAGCACGATCTCGCCGCGCGGCACGCCGAGGTCCCGGAGCGCCTGTCCGACGAGGCGTTCCGACTGACCGAACGAGTAGATGTCGGCGGTATCGATGAAGTTGATGCCCTCGGCCAGTGCGCGGGAAATCAGCCGGGTCGCGTCGTCCTGGCCGACCGCGCCGATCGACGCCCACATGCCGGCATCGGCATTGCCGCCCAGCGTCATCGTGCCGAGACACAGCTCGGAGACATACAGGCCCGTGCGGCCTAGTTGCTTGTATTTCATGGCCGTTTCCTCATGGTCGGCTGGAAAGCGTGCGGTGGCGTCCGGTCAGGCGCCCCGCACGCCGGGATGTCAGCTGATTCGCGCGTGCCCTGCCCGAAACTGTCCGGCGATCGTTGCGACGCGTGCGCCATAGCGGCGTGCCGTCTCGAGATCCCCTGGCGACATCTCGTCGGGCGACGCGTCGGCCGGCGTCTGCGCCATCGGCGCGAGATAGGAGCCCATGCGATTCAGGTCGTCGCGCATCGACGCCTTCAGGTTCGCCGGCTTGATGTCCATGCTCACCCAGACACCGCCGTGCTGCCCGGCGAGTAGCACGAAGTATTCGAGCGTATTGAGCTTGTCGCCGTTGACGCTCGCGCTATTGGTGAAGCCGCCGAAGATCTTGTTGCGCCACCGGCCGTCGAACCAGGCCGTCGACGATGCGTCGGCGAACTTCTTGAACTGCCAGCTGGGGCCGCCCATGTAGGTCGGCGAGCCGAACAGGATGGCGTCGGCGCCCGCGAGCGTGTCCCACGCGTCCGGTGCGATGTTTCCGTCGGCGTCGATTGCGACGAGGACGGCGCCCGCGCCCTCGGCGACAGCCGTTGCCATACGCCGGGTATGCCCATAGCCGGAGTGGTAGACGACGGCCGTCTTAACCGGTGCGATGTGTTGTGTCATGGTTGCGCCCTTTCGTTCAGGTGGTCGTCGGGAGACGACATCGGAAAGCACTCTACTGAGTCGCAATTGAGTTATAAATGACGGCCGATTGAACGTTCTGTTACTCGCCGAGTGAACAATGCAAAACCTCGATGCGCTGTTGATCTTTGCCCGTGTCGCCGAAATGACGAGCTTCACGCGGGCGGCCGAAAGCCTGGGCATCCAGAAGGGACGTGTCTCGATGGTGATCCGTCGACTCGAGCGCGACGTGGGCGTTGCACTGTTGCATCGGACGACGCGGAGCGTGCAGCTGACCGAGGACGGACGCGCGTTCTATTCGCGCGCACGGGACCTGCTGGCCGAAGTCCAGGAATTGCAGTCGATGTTCTCCGGCAACGGCACGCGACTGCGGGGAAGATTGCGCGTCGACATGCCGACCGAACTGGCCCGCAGTGTCGTGGTTCCCGCACTCCCGCAACTGATGGCCGCGCATCCGGAGCTGGAACTGGAGCTGTCGAGCACTGATCGGCGTGTCGATCTCGTCCAGGAAGGCTTCGATTGCGTGATCCGTCTGGGCCCGATCGTGGACGAGACGCTGATCGCGCGACCGCTGGGCCGGCTGCGCATGATCAATGCGGCGAGCCCCGGCTACCTGGCGCGATACGGCGTACCGCATACGCTCGACGATCTGCTCGGCCAGGGACACCGGATGGTCCACTACACGCTGACACTCGGCGCGCGTCATCCGGGATGGGAGTACCCGGACGGCACCGGCTATGCGTCGCTGCCGTTGCCGAGCGCGATGCAGGTCAACAGCGTGCAGACCTATCACGCTGCCGGGCTGGCCGGCATCGGCTTGATCCAGGCCGGGTATTCAGGGGTCGCGGCTCACATCGAAAGCGGCGCGCTGGTGGAGGTGCTGCCCGATCTGCGCCCGGAGCCGCTGGCCGCGTGGCTCGTCGTGGCCCATCGGCGCAATCTGTCGCCGCGCGTTCGGGCGTTCATGGACTGGATCGAGCGGGTGCTGGAGCCTTATTTCGCCTGAGAGCGGCGCGGCGGATCGGCTCGGGGGGGCATGGCCCGCGGCCGGGAAACCGATGAGGCTGCTCATGCGATTTGGCCGGGCCGCCGACATGGTTTGACTGCAAGCTGCGCCGTAACCGGCGACCTCGCGTCGTGACGCCGCAGCTAATCCTTCGGCGCGGGCGGCAGAGGAATCCAGTGCGTGTACGCCGACTGCAGCAGCGCGACGTCGTCGAATCGAGCAACGACCGCAAATCCTCGTGAATCCCACGCCAACACATTAGACGCCGAGTCCGCATCCTGACGCGTCGGGCAGTGCTGATCCGCCGGAATCCAGTTCTGGCCCTGACGTGCCCCCTGCCATCCATCCCAGGCGGCCGCCGCACGTGTTCCCCTGACGTAGCCGCCCTGGTCCCGAACGCGATAGGCCAGGTCGGCGCGATATTCCACCGGCGTGTCGCGGAACCACCATTGTTCAAAAAGCTCTCTCTCGGTGCTCACCGACTTCTCCAGTGACGCAGCTTCAGCTTGAATCCGCGGCCGCGAATTCGGCTACGCCCAGCACCGTGCAATTCGCGTTCCTGCGGCCTCGCAGGCTGACTTCGTCGCCCATCAGGCCGAATCGTACTGCCCTCGGCACAGCGCGAACCCAGCCCGCCATCCCGCCAGCATATCGCGATGTGCTGCAACGATGCTGTACGGCACGCGGCATCGTCGTCATGGATAGCGCCATGAGTCGAAGTCGCTTGCTGGCTACCATGCGCCGAACTTCGCTTGAATGTCAAAGCATCGACACGTTGCCGATTTGGCACGAAGCGCAGCGAAATCACGCTCCGGTCAAGTCGATCCCGCGGGGATGGCAGTCGCAAAAGTCAAAGGTACTCACGGAGTACGAATTGCCCATGAATCGACCGGAAACGTGGTGTTTATAGGCGAATTTGCCCGACTGTCGACGAGCATACTTGAGACCGCGACGACCATCCCGCACACGGCACCGAACTTCAGCTTTCCCGTGCGTCGGACCGCACGAGACTCGCCCGCACCTTGACGTCAGAGGGTCATCAACAATCGCAACTGGTGTTCGGTTTCCGTTCCCTTGACCAGCGCATAACATCGCGTCTCCCGTCGCTCGATCGCAGAAAGGCCTTCAGCATCGGAGAAGGTGTTCCATGCGACACCGTCGATACTTGCCCATTCTCCGCGGGTTCGCGCAAAGGCCCGCAACAGCGGACTGGCTTCACGGCGCAGAACGACACGGTCCGCATTCAGCACACAGGTCGACCAGCCACCGCGGAGGATCAGGTAACAGGGTACCGAACGGTGATCAATTCTCGTGAGCACAGTTGTTTCTTCCATTTTCATCGCGACGAGGTCCAACGGTTCGCATTGCAGACGAAGTTATCGACCCGATCGAAGCGTGCGCGGCCACGGCCGGATGGTGAAGCCGGCCGGATCGCGACACGTCCTGACGGCGGACGCTTCTGCTCGTGCGGCCCCGCACGGCAGCCCCGCTCGCGACAACCAGACAGGGAGGAGCCCATGCTCTTCAATACGACACGCTTCCGGATCGATCCGACGCCCCGCAGGGCCGATGGCGAGTACATCGCACATGCGAGAATCACCACGACGCTGCTGGACGGAGGTGAGAGAGAGGTGCATTCCAGCGGCGATCTGGCCGGCTTCGATGCGCGCGACGATGCGATTGCGTACGCGACGCAATGGGCGCAGGGATGGCTGGCCGCTCAATTTGGCTGAAGGCAAGAAGGCGGTGGCGCAGCTGTGGCTCGAGCGTCGGGCATCGTGGCTGCGTTACCGCCTGGGATGCTTCATTTCCTCGGCTTCCATCGCGGCGAGCCGCTCTTCACTCGCAGATACGGATTCCATGGCTTCGTCGATCGAAGTCAATGCATATTCGCAGGCCAGTTTCACTTCTTCAACGATAGTCTCTGGCTGCTCGTCGTCGCCAGGCGGCGGGGAAAGCATGTCTGCGAGCATCATGGCCAACTCGGGGGTGTCCCATGGTTCGCCCTTTTGCGCCTTCTTCTTTATATAGTGCCGGATTTCCGCGTCTTGCTCGGGCGAGAGTGGAAGGTGTCGAAACGTGTTGCCTGGGTTAGCGTCAATCATGTGTTGCTCCGAAATTCGAATGCGACTCCCGTGGGCTGCTCCCTGCCATGCGCGTGCACCCGGAACAAGACGAGAACGAAGGAGCAGCTTCCTATTTTCGGCAGCGCGAATCCTGAATGCGTTCGAGGCGGACCAAAAGCTCGTCCACCTGCAGTGCGAGGACCTTGCTTCGCTCGGATCGTGTGCGGAGCTTGTCGAGCTTGACTCTCCAGTACGCGGGATCGTTCACGGACGATCGGTTGATGAAGGCGTGTTGCGCTTGCTCGAGCAGCCCGACCGATCGTCTGATATGGGCCAACTCGCGTTCCGCGTCGCAGTACCAACTCATGTTTGCCGCCTTCCGATCATGATTTTCATCCTGGTTGCTGCATGGCGCGACGCGCGTACCGATCATTTCTTCCTGCCGCTGCGCGGCGGCCGACCGGCATGCTGCCTGCGTCGTCCGGCCGCGGTACCGCATGCCGGGGATCGGTACGGCGACGTAAGCCCCCCTCGGCCGGCACGCTGTTCCCGCCGTTCTTCTAGTACATCTTGCGGGGCGGCAACATGCGCTTCGCCCGCAAGCGCTGCCGGGCAACTGCACTGGCTTTTTTCCGCTTGCGCTCCGTCGTGGGCTTTTCGTAGCTGGTGCGACTGCGCAACTCGCGAATCAGCCCGGTCTTCTCGATACCGCGCCGGAAGCGCCGCAGCGCGACATCGATGGGTTCGTTGATCTTCAGTGTGATGGTTGTCATGTAATGCCTGTTGGAAAACGTTCGAATAAAACTAGCCGAGTCGTGTCATGACGGTGCTCGCTATCGCGTCGGATTCGAACTCCGAATACCCGGCTCCGATCGAAAATGCGCGCACCGCCGCGAACATCTGCAGCTCTTGTTGATGGCACCGCGCAGAATGGGTCATTCCAGCGGGCAGGACAGCATCGCTCCGAGTGAGCTTGCACCGCTGGACCAGATCGAGAAGCTCGTCGACGATCATTTCGCCCTCCAAATTGATGGCAAGTCACGCTGCCATGCGAGTCGTGTCAGAGGGCGTCCGAAAAGAAGGCCAGCTTTTCGCGATCGTCGTCAATGACGCGCTCGGCATAGCGCAGCGACGCACGCCGTGCGTCACCGGCCGTGTCGAACGGGCCGTCGCCGACGAGCCTGAAAGTCTGGCTCTGCGTCAGCGTGTCGGTGGTGCCGCGAAGACAAATCTTGACCGCTGCATCGAAGCCGGCCTCGTAGTTGTGCGGCAAGCCATCCAGCGCAGGCACGTGCGGGTAAATCAGTGGATAGATCTCGAATCCACGGTAGATATGCATGCTCATCATGAACTCCTGACGATCGCTTCTCGGCGACTCGCAAGGACGAGCGTAGGCAGCCAGCATCGCCTGATGCATGGCGCGACGGGTCGTGGTGAAAGGGACAAACGTTGCGCGCGAGGCAATGCGCGACGCAACACGGTGGCAGGTGGAGGGCGAGCGGTCGAACAGCAAACGGAGGCTCGAACGAAACCATCATACGCGCATCGTCGATCGGGTGTCCATCTTATTTCGACCGCAACGAGGCAGATGACGAAGTGCGTTGTCGCGCCGTGATCGCGGCTCACCCCATGCCGCCGTGCCCTCGTTCGTCGAAACGCTTTCGCCGTGGCGAGTCGACCAGATGAAGACCACGCCGATCACCGTCGTCGACGAGCATCTTCCCGGCGCCCAGACTTTTGCATCTCCACCATCTTCCTTCGGTCGACCGAATACAGAAGCAACGCCGCCTGATGCAAGCCGCCGAGGCATGCACGCACCCGTTCATTGATCCGACGATAGCGGACAGCCGTGGCCACCCCGACTCACGCCGCCGATCATTCGCCGGCGGCGTTCGATCCGGCGTTGACGGCTGCAGCCAGCGCGGCGATCCGCTCGGCGCGCAACAGCACCGGCCGATCGACCATCTTCCCGTCGACCGTCACCACGCCGCCATTCGAATCGCGCATCGCATCGAGCACCCGCCGGGCCCAGCGCGCTTCGTCGTCGCTCGGTCGAAAGCATCGGTGCACGAAGCCGATCTGCTTCGGATGGATGCACAGCTTCGCGCCGAATCCCAACTGCATGCCGTTGAATGCATCGCGCGCGATACGCTCGCCGTCATCGATATCCGGCGTCACGCCGTCGACCGGCGATTCGATCCCGGCCACCCGCGAGATCAGCACGAGTTGCGAGCGGAAGTGATTGAGCGAAACGCCATCGTCCGACATGCCCATGTCCGCGATGAAATCGAGCGTGCCGAACATCAACCGCTCGACGTACGGCGCTTTCGCGACATCGAGCGCGTTCCACATGCCGTGTGCGCTTTCGATCAACGGATAGACCGGCACACGCCGACGCGCGAGCGCAACGGCAGCGCACACGTCGTCGGCACGCTCGGCCTTCGGCAGCACGATACCGGCCACGCCCTTCAACGCGCCGAGCGCGGCATCGGCCTCGAACCATCGCGTGTTCCGCGCGTTGATCCGCACGAGCACCGGATGCTCGGGCGAAACCCACGCCGCTATCGCATCGCGCGCCGCCACTTTCGCCTCCGGCTCGACGGCATCCTCGAGGTCGATGATGATCGCATCGGCGCCGCTTGCGAGCGCCTTGTCGAAGCGCTCCGGCTTGCTCCCCGGCACGAACAGATACGACTGGGCCGGCGCCACGCGGCCACCGCCGGCGCGCATCGCGGCATCAGACGGCATCGACCACCTCCGGAACCCGTTCGAACAGATCGCCGACGAGGCCGTAGTCGGCCACGCTGAAGATCGGCGCTTCCGGATCCTTGTTGATCGCGACGATCACCTTCGAATCCTTCATGCCGGCCAGATGCTGGATCGCACCCGAGATGCC
>NZ_QTQJ01000014.1:0-183039 GCF_003853795.1 Burkholderia sp. Bp8991
GCGACTTCTGCTTCAACGGCAACCTGATCATGCGCGCGACCGGCGACCGGATGCTGCTGTCGCCGCCGCTCGTGATTTCGCGTCAGGAAATCGATGAACTCGTATCGAAGGCGAAGAAGGCCGTCGATGCGACCGCCCAGCAACTGGGCCTTTCGTAACGACTTTGCCTACAGGCGTGCGGCGGGTGCCGCGCGCCGCCATAACCCAGGGGAATTCCACCATGCGTGCCTGCTTTCTTCGCCAAGCCTGTTCCATCGCGGCCCTTGCCGCGGTGGCCGCGTTCACGTCGGTCGCCAGCCCGTCGGCGCATGCCGACGAGCTGAACGTCTACAACTGGTCCGACTACATCGCACCCGACACGATCCCGAACTTCCAGAAGCAGACGGGCATCCACGTCAAGTACGACAACTACGACAGCGACGACACGCTGCAGGCGAAGCTGCTGGCGGGCAGCTCGGGCTACGACATCGTCGTGCCGACCTCGAACTACATGGCCAAGCAGATCCAGGCCGGCGTGTACCAGAAGCTCGACAAGTCGAAGATCCCGAACCTCGCGAACCTCGACCCGCTGCTGATGAAGATGATCTCGGACGCCGATCCGGGCAACCAGTACGGCGTTCCCTGGGCCTACGGCACCGACGGCATCGGCTACAACGCGCAGGCGGTGAAGAAGGCGCTCGGCGACAAGGCGCCCGTCGACAGCTGGGCGCTGGTGTTCGACCCGGCCAACATGGAAAAGCTGAAGAGCTGCGGCGTGTCGTTCCTCGACCAGGCCGTCGACGTGTTCGCGGCCACGCTGCAGTACATGGGCAAGGATCCGAACAGCAAGAACCCCGGCGACTACCAGGCTGCGTTCGAAGTCCTGAAGAAAGTCCGCCCGTACATCACCCAGTTCAACTCGTCCGGCTACATCAACGACCTCGCGAACAACGACGTGTGCGCCGTGCTCGGCTGGTCGGGCGACGTCGGCATCGCGCACCGCCGCTCGTCGGAGGCGAAGCGCCCGTACGACATCAAGTTCTCGAACCCGAAGGAAGGCGGCCTGCTGTGGTTCGACGTGATGGTGATCCCGAAGGATGCACCGCACCCCGAGGCCGCGCTGAAGTGGATCAACTACGTGTCCGACCCGAAGGTCAATGCGGCGATCACCAACACGGTGTTCTACCCGACCGCGAACAAGGCCGCGCACCCGTTCGTCACGCCGGCCGTCGCGCAGGATCCGACCGTCTATCCGCCCGAGGACGTGCTGAAGAAGATGGTGCTGATGAAGCCGATGCCGGCCGACATCCTGCGCCTCGAGAACCGTCTGTGGGCGCAGCTGAAGACGGGCCACTGATCACGAACCATCACGGCGGCGCAGGCATCGGCTGAACGCCTGCCCGCCAGAGATCCGCGGACGCTTCGTCCGCCCGCGCGCACCGCGCGCTGTTCCATCCGGCACGAGCCGTTGTCCGCGAGTCGCGTTGTACGCCTCGCGCGGGAACGCTCACGCCTGCAATCCGTGAAGAACGAATGGTGACTCCCATGCAATCGATACCCTCTTCCGCTGCCGCACGCCACACCCAACCGGCCGCCGCGGCCCGCACGAAGAACGATGCGTTCGTGCGCATCGAAAACGTCGTGAAGAAGTTCGGCGACAGCACGGCCGTCGACAACGTGAACCTGACGATCGCGAAGAACGAGCTGTTCGCGCTGCTCGGCAGCTCCGGCTGCGGCAAGTCGACGCTGTTGCGCATGCTCGCCGGGCTCGAGACGGCGACCTCCGGCAAGATCTTCGTCGACGGCGAGGACCTCGCGTCGCTGCCGCCGTACCGCCGCCCGGTCAACATGATGTTCCAGTCGTATGCGCTGTTCCCGCACATGTCGGTCGAGTCGAACGTCGCGTTCGGGCTGAAGCAGGAAGGCACGCCGAAAAACGAGATCAAGGAACGCGTGGCCGACGCGCTCGCGCTGGTGCAGATGAGCAAGTACGCGAAGCGCAAGCCGCACCAGCTGTCCGGCGGCCAGCAGCAGCGCGTCGCGCTCGCGCGCTCGCTGGTGAAGCGCCCGAAGCTGCTGCTGCTCGACGAGCCGATGTCCGCGCTCGACAAGAAGATCCGCCAGAAGACCCAGCTCGAACTGGTGAACATCATCGAGAAGGTCGACGTGACCTGCGTGATGGTCACGCACGACCAGGAAGAGGCGATGACGATGGCGAGCCGCCTCGCGGTGATGAGCGAAGGCAAGATCGTGCAGATCGGCACGCCGGGCGAAGTGTACGAATACCCGAACAGCCGCTTCTCGGCCGAGTTCATCGGCTCGACGAACCTGTTCGAAGGCCGCGTGGTCGAGGACGAACCCGATCACATCTTCGTCGAAAGCGACGACCTCGAGGCACGCATGTACGTGAGCCACGGCGTGACCGGCCCGCTCGGGATGCCGGTCGGCATCTCGGTGCGGCCGGAGCGCGTGCACGTATCGCGCGAGAAGCCGGGCTCGCATCACAACTGGGCGCGCGGCGTGGTGACCGACATCGCGTACATGGGCGCCTACTCGCTGTATCACGTGCGTTTGCCGAGCGGCAAGACGGTCGTGTCGAACCTGTCGAGTTCGCACCTGATGCACGACAGCGCGCCGGCGTGGAACGACGACGTGTTCGTGTCGTGGTCGCCGGCCAGCGGCGTCGTGCTGACGCAGTGAGGACGACATGATGAGAACTTCCGCCTCCACTCCGTCCGCGCCGGTTTCGACCGGTGCCGCCGCAACGACACAGGCTTCGAAGCGCCGCAGCCGCTTCGCCGCGCTGTCGCGCTTCCTGCCGTCCGGCCGCGGCGTCGCGATCGGCGTGCCGTTCCTGTGGCTCGTGATCTTCTTCGCGCTGCCGTTCGTGCTGGTGTTCAAGATCAGCTTCGCCGACCAGGTGATGGGGATCCCGCCGTACACGTCGCTCGTCGAGATCAAGGACGGCGTCGTGCACTTCGCGCTGCAGCTGTCGCACTACGCGTTCCTGCTGCAGGACGACCTGTACATCGCAACCTATCTCAGCTCGCTGAAGATGGCCGCCGTGTCGACGCTGCTGTGCCTGCTGATCGGATTCCCGATGGCGTACTACATCGCACGCTCGGAGCCGGGCCGGCGCAACGTGCTGATGATGGCCGTGATGCTGCCGTTCTGGACGTCGTTCCTGATCCGCGTGTACGCATGGATCGGGATCCTGAAGGATGACGGCCTCCTGAACCACACGCTGATCGCGCTCGGCATCATCCACACCCCGCTGCGCCTCTATCACAGCGACGCGGGCGTCTACATCGGGATGGTCTATTCGTACCTGCCGTTCATGGTGATGCCGCTCTACGCGCACCTCGTGAAGATGGACCTCACGCTGCTCGAGGCCGCCTACGACCTCGGCGCGAAGCCGTGGGTCGCGTTCACGCGCATCACGCTGCCGCTGTCGAAGAACGGGATCATCGCCGGCAGCCTGCTGGTGTTCATCCCGGCAGTCGGCGAGTACGTGATTCCGGAACTGCTCGGCGGCGCCGACACGCTGATGATCGGCCGCGTGATGTGGGATGAATTCTTCAACAACATGGACTGGCCGATGGCGTCCGCGGTGACGGTCGCGATGGTGCTGCTGTTGCTGGTGCCGATGGCGCTGTTCCAGTACTACCAGGTCAAGGAACTGGAGGACGCGAAATGATCAAGCCGAGCAAACCGCTGTCGACGGGCGTCCTCGCCTTCGGCTTCCTGTTCCTGTACATCCCGATCATCAGCCTGGTCGTGTACTCGTTCAACGAGTCGAAGCTGGTGACGGTGTGGTCGGGCTTCTCACTGAAGTGGTACGCGGCGCTGTGGCAAGACGACGAGCTGCTCACCGCCGCGTGGCTGTCGCTGAAGATCGGCCTCCTGACGGCCACCGCGTCGGTCGTGATCGGCACGTGGGCGGGCTTCGTGCTCGCGCGCTTCGGCCGCTTCAAGGGCTTCACGCTGTACACGGGGATGATCAACGCGCCGCTGGTGATTCCGGAGGTGATCCAGGGGATCTCGCTGCTGCTGCTGTTCGTGGCGCTGGAGCAGATGTTCGGCTGGCCGAAGGGCCGCGGGATGGTGACGATCTGGATCGGCCACGTGATGCTGTGCGTGTCGTACGTGGCGATCATCGTGCAGTCGCGCGTGAAGGAGATGAACAAGTCGCTGGAGGAAGCCGCGCTCGACCTGGGTGCGACGCCGCTGAAGGTGTTCTTCGTGGTGACGTTGCCGCTGATCTCGCAGGCGCTGCTGTCGGGCTGGCTGCTGTCGTTCACGCTGTCGATCGACGACCTGGTGCTGTCGGCGTTCCTGTCGGGGCCGGGCTCGACCACGCTGCCGCTGGTGGTGTTCTCGCGCGTGCGGCTCGGGCTGAACCCGGAAATGAACGCACTGGCGACGCTGTTCATCACCGCGGTGACGATCGGCGTGATCGTCGTGAACCAGATGATGATCGCGCGCGAACGGCGCCGGGTGGCCGACATGAAGGCGGCGTTCGCGGCGGCCTGATGCCCCGCTTCCCTTTTCATCGATAACAAGACCCGCGCGCCGCGAGAAGCGGCGCGCGGGCCGATCACAGATTGACCAAGCGCACGACAAGGAGAATCCGCAATGAAGAAGAAACTGATCTGCCTGCTGGTGGCCGGCGCGTTGCCCGGCATCGCGCTGGCCGACTCGACCTCCGCCGAAATCAAGGCACTGCAGGCGCAGGTCGCCGCGCTGCAGAAGCAGATGAAGGCAATGCAGGCGCAACTCGCCGCGAAGCCGGGCGGCACCCCGGTCGCGCAGGCCGGCGCGACGACCTCGGCTAAGCCGGTGATCGTGGCCGCCGACCCGTCCTCGCCGGACTACGGCAAGGCTCAAGCCACGCTGACCAACGACGAAGTCAGTGAAATGAAGCAGCAGATCGCGAACCAGCAGCTGAAGGTCGACTCGCTGACGGACGCGGCCAACACCGGGCCGCTCGCGGGCCTGTCGGTCACCGGCTACATCGACCCGACCTACATCTACAACCGCGCGGCCGGCACGTCGTCGTTCCTGTTCGCGAACCACGAGAACGCGTACAACTACTTCAACAGCACGTTCGGCGATCTCTACCTCGACATCAAGAAGACCTTCGGCGTCGGCCCGATGGCGCCGTCGGCGGAGATCACGCTGATGCCGAACCGCGGCAACGGCATCACGCTGCTGCAGAACTCGCGCGGCTCGATCACCGACAACCTGCTGAACACCGCGGTCGTCAACGTGCCGATCACCGCCGAGACGACGCTGGTCGCCGGCTTGATCCCGAGCTTCGGCGGCTACGAGGTGCAGCAGTCGAACCAGATGCTCACGCTCACGCACAACCTGCTGTACGATTTCTCGGATCCGGGCAGCTACGTCGGTGTCGGCGCGAACTACACGAAGGGCGCCTGGGCGTGGAAGTTCTTCCTCGGCAACGAGCAGTACCGCACGTACGGTTCGGTCACGCAGACGGGCACCAACGCGCTCGGCGACCCGATCTCCACCAGCAACAAGGTGCCGACCTTCACCGCGCGCGCGGACTACACGTGGTCGAGCGCGCTCGACATCGGCGGTTCGTTCAACATCGGGCGGCAGACGCTGGCGAGCGCGATCGACGACCAGGGCAACGTCCACTACGGCCCGGGCGGCGCGGCACCGAGCGCCTACGGTTCGTTCTTCTTCGGCGAACTCGACGCGACCTACACGCTCGCCGACATTCAGTACAACGCCGAAGTCGACTACGGCCGGCAGCAGCATGCGGCGTTCAACGGCGGGCTCGCGCAGTGGTACGGCCTGTCGCTGCTCGCGCACCGCAAGTTCAACGCGCCGGTGGTCGGCCGCATGGGCGTGACGCTGCGCTACGACCTGCTCGCCAACTCGAAGAACGGCGGCGGCGGCGGCGGTATCGCGCTGAACGGCAACGGGATGGATCCGAGCAACGGCTTCGGCGTCGACGCGGACTGTCTCGCGCAGTCGAAGGCCGGCGGCGGCCTGGGCTTCGAGTGCAAGGGCGCGGTGCGCCAGGACGTCGCACTCGACCTGCTGTTCTATCCGACCCAGCAGATCACCGTGAAGGTCGAATACCGGCACGACTGGGCGAACAACAAGGTGTTCCTGCGCAACGACGGTTCGTACGGCAAGTCCAACGACCTGCTCGCGACGCAGTTCATCTATTCGTTCTGATGCGGGCCGCGCGGGACGCCCTGCCGCGCGCATGGCGTCCCGCATCGTTTCACCCGGCCGGATCGCGGTGCGTCGCGCACCGGCGCCGGCCGTCTTCGACGGAGTCGGTTTGATGACGCAGTCTTTCACCCGCCGCGCCGACGCGCTCGCGCGCGACTCGTACTACGAAGCAACCGCCACGCGCCCCGTGGCCGACGACCCCGTGCTCGAGGAAGCGATCGACGTCGACGTGTGCGTGATCGGCGCGGGCTTCGCGGGCCTGTCGACGGCGCTCGATTGCCGTGCGCGCGGGCTGTCGGTCGCCGTGATCGATGCGCATCGGCCCGGCTGGGGCGCATCGGGCCGCAACGGCGGACAGGCGATCACGGGCTTCGCGAAAGACGAGGTGATCGAGAAGCAGCTCGGCGCCGCCGGTGCGCGTGCCGCGTGGTCGCTGTCGCTCGACGGCGTCGCGCTGATCGCCGAGCGGATCGCGCGCCATGGAATCGACTGCGACTTCACGCGCGGCTACCTGACGGTCGCGACGAAGCCGCGCCGCATCGGCGACCTGCGCGCCTGGATGGATGCCGCGAGTTCGCGCTGGGGCCATCCGTCGCTGTCGTGGCTCGACACCGACGCGATCCGCGCGCGCATCGCGTCGTCCCGCTATCTGGCGGGCGTCTACGATCCGCTGTCGGGCCACCTGCATCCGCTCAAGTATTGCCTCGGCCTCGCCGAGGCCGCGCGCCGCGAAGGCGTCGCGCTCCACGCGCACACGCCCGCGCTCGACGTCGTGCGCGGCGCCCGGCCGGTGGTGCGCACGCCGTCGGGCGAGGTGCGCTGCCGCTTCGTCGTGTCGTGCTGCAACGCGGGCCCCGGCGGCATCCTGCCGGCCGCGACCGCCGCGCGCATCGCGCCGGTCGCGTCGTACATCATCGCAACCGAACCGCTCGGCCGCGCGCGCGCCGACGCGCTGATCGCGCAGCGCGAAGCCGTGTGCGACAACAACTTCTTCCTCGACTACTTCCGGCTGTCGGCCGACCACCGGATGCTGTTCGGCGGCCGTGCGAACTCCGCGGGCGCGTCGCCCGACACGCTCGCCGACACGATCCGGCAGCGCATGGTCGGCGTGTTCCCGCAGCTCGCCGACGTGCGCGTCGACCACGCGTGGGGCGGCTTCGTCGACGTCACGCGCAACCGCGCGCCGGACTTCGGCGCGCTCGATCCGAACTTCTTCTACGTCCAGGGCTTCAGCGGGCACGGCGTCGCGCTGACCGGCATCGCCGGACGTGCGATCGCCGGCGCGATCGCGGGCGACACGCGCGCGTTCGACCTGTTCGCACAGCTGCGCCACCGGCGCTTTCCCGGCGGCGACGCATGGCGGCAGCCCGCGCTCGAACTCGGGATGCTGTACCACCGCGTGCGCGAGCTGTTCTGAACCCCCTTCATTCGTTTTCCTGAACATGCAGACATTCGCCAACCAGCCGCACGTCGCGTCGTACTACGCGGCGACCGCCAACGATACGACCCGCCATGCGCCGCTCGCCGGCGCGACCGACGCCGACGTGTGCGTGATCGGCGCGGGCTTCACCGGCTTGTCCGCCGCGCTCAACCTCGCCGAGCGCGGCCATTCGGTGACCGTGCTCGAGGCGTCGCGGGTCGGATGGGCAGCGAGCGGGCGCAACGGCGGCCAGTTGATCGGCGGCTTTGCATGCGACATCGACACGTTCGGCAACTTCATGCCGGAAGGCGACGTGAAGCGGATCTGGGACATGGGGCTCGAAACGCTGTCGCTCGTGAAGTCGCGCATCGCGAAGCACGACATCGACTGCGCGCTCGTGCCCGGCTACCTGACCGCCGCGAACACCGAGCGCGACGCGGATGCGCTGAAGCGCTGGCGCGACGAGGCCGCGAAGCGCTTCGGTTACGACCGCTTTCATTTCGTCGAAGCGGACGAACTCGGCGACTACGTGCAATCGGCGCGCTATCGCGGCGGCCTGTACGACCCCGACAGCGGCCACCTGCATCCGCTGAACTACACGCTCGGGCTCGCGCGCGCGGCCGCCGACGCGGGCGTGCGGATCCACGAGGACAGCTGCGTGACGCGCGTGCGCGACGTGTCGGGCGGCCACGTCGTCGAGACCGGCCAGGGGCAGGTGCGCGCGCGCTTCGTGGTGCTCGCGTGCAACACGTACGTCGGCACGCTCGCGCCCGCGCTGTCGAAGAAGATCATGCCGGTCGGCACCTACGTGATCGCGACCGAGCCGCTCGGCGCGGCGCGCGCCGCCGCGCTGATGCCCGCGCGCGCGGCGATCTGCGACAGCCGCTTCGTGCTCGACTATTTCCGGCCGGCGCCCGACACGCGGCTCGTGTGGGGCGGCAAGGTCAGCTATTCGACGCGGCCGCCGCGCAATCTCGCCGACGCGATGCGCGCGGACATGCTGAAGACGTTCCCGCAGCTCGCGGACGTGAAGATCGACTACGCATGGGGCGGCTTCGTCGACATCACGATGAACCGCGCGCCGCACTTCGGGCGCGTCGCGCCGACGCTGTATTTCGCGCAGGGTTTCTCGGGGCACGGCGTGAACACGACCGCGCTCGCGGGCAAGCTGATCGCCGAGGCGATCGACGGCCAGGCGAGCCGCTTCGACCTGTTCGGCAAGATCCGGCATCGCGACTTCCCCGGCGGCGCGACGCTGCGCACGCCGGCGCTGGTGCTCGCGATGAGCTGGTACCGGCTGCTCGACGCGTTCGGCATGCATTGAGCGGCGGCGCACGGCACGACGCACGCGACGTACCGGCCACGCAAAACGGCCGCGCAAGCGCGGCCGTTTCATCGAATCTCGCGGCTTCGGCACGGCATGCAGGCGACCTTGCCTGCCCGACGCGCCGAAGCCGAGGTCCGCGCGCCGGTCAGTCGGTCCCGTACTTCGGCGAACGCGGCCCGTACAGCAGCCCGTTCGGCGGCCCCGCGGACAGCAGCCTGCTGCTCGTCAAACCGGCCACATCGTGCGCTTCGTCGGTCAGCGAATGCGCGACCTGCTTGACGGCCGCCTGCACCAGCATCCCGACGACCCCGAACGCGTTGACGCTCATGTTGTTGCCGACTTCCTTGCCGGTCGCACGGCCCTCGCCCTGCCACAGCACGTCGCCGGTCTTCAGGTCGACGAGCTTCGCCGACGCCGCGACCACCGTCGTGCTGTCCACCACCTGGTAGACGGATCCGTATTGCGTGATCTTCGCGTACAGCGCGGCGTCCGCGCCGAAGATTTCGCGCAGCTTCGCCGGCGACGTGCCCTGGATTTCCGCGGCGTTCGTGAGGCCGTTCTGCTTGAACGTCTCGTCCATCACCGCGACCGGTACCACGTAGTAGCCCGACTCGGCCAGCGGCTGCGTCATCTGCGACAGCACACCGTAGGTCGCGCCGACATCGGTCGTCTCGTTGAGCGGCGGCAGCACGAGGATCGAGCGCGGCTGGCTCTTCTTGAAGGCCGTGTAGTCGGGGCGTTTGACGGGCTGCGCGCACGCGCTCAACAGCGCGACGATCGACAGCACGGACAGCAGCTTGAATGAAAGTGTCTTGATCATGGCAGGCACGTCACTGTTTGGCGGGAGTCGGATCGGCATTCTTCTGGCCGGCGATCGTCTGGCCGGCGGCCGACGGATTCGCGGCCTTCGCGGCCTTCGCGTCGCCGGCTTTCTTCTTCATCAGGAAATCCATGAACGACGCGGATTCCGGAAAGAGCGCCTTCTCGGCCTGGAATTCCTGCCCGGCCTGCTGTTCGCTGCCGACGCTCGCGTAGAGCATCCCGAGATGTGCATGGAAGCCCGGCGGCGGCGTCTTGCCCTTCGCGCGAATCTCCTGCAGCGCCTTTTCGAGCGCGTCGATCTGCTCCTGCGGGGACTTCTGCCCCTTGAAGTATTCGTACACCTGCGGCTGATAGCCGTTCCATTGATAGAGCGGCGGCGTGGTCGGCGCCGCGCAGCCCGCGAGCAGCATGACGGCCGCCGTCGCCGGCAGCCAGATTCCCCGTTTCATGGTCTTGTCTCTTCTGGTTGGTGAATGATTCGTCGCCCCGTACTGCGCACGGCGCCTATTGCGGTGCCTTCAGCGTGCCGGCGTCGACCTGGTCGACGAGATGATTCACGGCTTCCTGGATCGCGAGGTCCAGCACCTTGCCGTTGAGCGTCGAGTCGTAACCGGCCGTGCCGCCGAAGCCGATCACTTCGCGGTTCGACAGGCTGAACTCGCCCGCGCCCTGGCTCGACGCGACGACTTCCGACGTCGTCGTGTCGACGATGTTCAGGTTGACCTTCGCATACGCGACCTGCGTCTTGCCGCGGCCGAGAATGCCGAACAGCTGGTGATCGCCGACGTCCTTGCGGCCGAACTCGGTCACGTCGCCGGTCACGACGTAGTTCGCGCCCTTCACCGCCTGCGCCTTCTTCATGAAGCCGGCTTCCTGCTTGATCTCGTCGAGGTTCTCGCGATCGAGCACGTTGAAACGGCGGCTCTGCTGCAGCCGCGTGACGAGGATCGTCTTCGCCTGTCCGCCGAGGCGGTCGATGCCGTCCGAGAAGATGCCGCGCATGTAGCTCGAGCGGTTGTCGAACTTGCCGACCGCGATCGCGACGGGCTTGCCCGCATACGGTTTCTGCGCGCTGCTCACGGCCGGCACGTCGAGCGTGCGCGACGATTCGGTCGCGCAGCCGGACAGCGCCGCGACGAGCGCCGCCGCCACGAGAACGGTGCGTCGTGTCTGAATGTTCACTGCGGGTCTCCTTACGTGAAAAGATTGCCCGGAACGGGCTCGCCGGCTTGCCGACAAACCGGCGGTCGATGCGATGATCGAAGCGGCCGGGGCGCGCATCGGCGCGCGCGCGACTTCATCGCCCGGACGGCGATGGAGATGGCGGCATGCGAAGGGAAAGTGCGCGCAACGGACATGTTGCGGCGAGACGCGAACGCGCGGCGCATGGATCGACGACCCCGCTTGCGCCGGCTACCGCGTGATTCTGGTTACTGCGCTGTTGATCGCGCATGATCGGCCCCGTATATGATTTTGGCCGATCATACCAAGTCTGATTGTCGAGACGGGATTTCTTTAGAAGAATTGACGATCTTTACAAATCGCCGCGAATCCGTGGTACGTCACACGCCGGCGGAGCGTGCGCGGGACGCCCGCGCCGGCCCGCGAGCCGGCGCGCCGCTGGCGGTCAGTCGGCCACCTTCTGCCGCATCGTCACGAACTCCTCGGCCGCGGTCGGGTGAATGCCGATCGTGTCGTCGAATTGCGCCTTCGTCGCGCCCGCGCGAATCGCGATCGCGATGCCCTGGATGATCTCGCCCGCGTCGCGGCCGACCATGTGCGCGCCGATCACGCGCTGGCTGTCGCGCGCGACCACCAGCTTCATCAGCGTGCGCTCGTTGCGGCCCGACAGCGTGTGGCGCAGCGCCTTGAAGGACGTGCGGTAGATGTCGACGTCACCGTGCACGCGACGCGCATCGGCCTCGGTCAGGCCGACCGTCGCGACCTCCGGCTGGCTGAACACGGCCGACGGGACGTAATCGTGATCGGCCGCGACGCGCGCGCCGCCGAACAGCGTGCGCGCGAGCAGCGCGCCGTCGCGGGTCGCCACCGGCGTGAGCTGCGGCCGCGACGTGACGTCGCCGAGCGCATGGATCGAAGGCACCGACGTCGCCGAATACGCATCGACCGCGATCGCGCCGCGCGCGTCGAGCATGACGCCCGCGCGCTCGAGGCCGAGCCCTTCGACGTTCGGCACGCGGCCGGTCGCATAGAGCACCGCGTCGTACGGCCCGTGCTGCGCGTCGCCGACCTGCACGGAGAGCGTGCCGTCGTCCGCGCGCGCGATCGATTCGACCACCGCGCGCGCGTGGATCGCGACGCCCTGCTTCGTCATTTCGTCGGTGAGGAACTGGCGCACGTCGTCGTCGAAGCCGCGCAGGATCTTCTCGCCGCGATAGAACAGATCGACCTGGCTGCCGAAGCCGTTGAAGATGCCGGCGAACTCGACCGCAATATAGCCGCCGCCGACCACCGCGATGCGCTTGGGGCACGCCGGGAGCGACAGCGCCTCGCGCGACGTGATCGCATGCTCGATGCCGGGACGGTGCGGCAGCGCCGGCCGCGAGCCGGTCGCGATCGCGATGTGGCGCGCGCGGATGGGGCGCTCGCCGATCGCGACCGTATGCGCGTCGACGAGGGTCGCGCGTCCTGCGTGCATCGCGACGCCGGATTGCCGCAGCAGGTCGATGTAGATGTCGCTGAGCCGGTTGATCTCGCGATCCTTCGCGGCGATCAGCGCGGACCAGTCGAGCGTGCCGGCGCCGAAGGTCCAGCCGAAGCCCTTCGCATCGTCGAGTTCGTGCGGATAGTGCGACGCGTAGACGAGCAGCTTCTTCGGGATGCAGCCGCGCAGCACGCAGGTGCCGCCGATCTGCTCCTGTTCCGCTATGCCGACGCGCGCGCCGTATGACGCCGCCATCCGGGCGAGCCTCACGCCGCCGGAGCCGGCCCCGATGACGAACAGGTCGTAGTCGAAATCCATCGCAAGCCCTCATCGCAGTTCGGATGACGGCACGATAGCAAGATTCGGGAATTCGTGCGGAACGTGGCGCCGCAGGACGCGCGCGCCATAAAAAACGGCGAGAGACGTTGCCTCTCGCCGGTCAAACCGGCTGCCGGGTGTGCCATGCGTCACCGATCGACCACATGCCCGGCCTGCCGGCCGCGCGGCACCGGTCCGCCCGGATGCGCGAACGGCGCACCCGCGGCGGGACCAGCCGCCTTGCTCAGGCCTGCGACGTGTCGCTGCCGTCCGTCGCCTGCGTATCGTCTGCCTGCTGCGGCTGCTCTTCCTTCTTCTCGAGCATGCCTTCGATCGCCTCGGCGCCCTTGAAGCCGGCGACGGCCGCCGCCGCCTTGGTCAGCAGGCCCGCATCCGGATCGACCTTCTCCGCCGCCTCGACGGCTGCCACTGCGCCAGCGATTTCACCCACGGTGTTCAGGATACCCATCGTCATCCCCTTTCAAGAAATTCGTGAGCGCATCGTCCCACGAAAAAAAACCGGCGGACCGTGTTTGTCATCACCGGATACACAAGTTACGCACCAGGCCGGCCGCACGCGAAACGCGCGCCGGAACGACGCCCGCGCGTGCGTTGCGGCACGCGGCGGACCCTGCACGCAGCGTAGCGGAATCGCTTCGCGCGCACTGTCAAAGTATGTTCTGGAATGCCGACGGAACCCTTACGGGCGGCGTGTTCCCGATGGAGCAATCGCTGAATGGTCGTCTGCGCGCAGGAAGGCGCGTGGCGAAAAAAAAGAGGCTCCTTCCTGGAGCCTCTTCGATGCGCGCCGAACCGGGGCCGGCGCACGCGTTGACGATTTTCGTCAGAAGATATTGCGCAGGCCGATCGCGATGCCGGTCTGGTTGCTGCGACCCGGCAGCTCGACGTTCGCCGCGCCGTTCGTCTTGTTGAAGTCGACCGTGCCGTAGACTTCCGTGCGCTTGCTGAGCGCGTATTCGGCGATGCCGACGATCGCGTAGCGGTTTCCGCTCGCGAGCGTGCCGTTGGCGGTCATCGCGTTGCGCATGTGGTCGTAGTAGAACGCGCCCGTCAGCGTCAGCGGCGTGCTGACCTGCCAGCTCACGCCCGCGAACGGACCGTCGTCGATCCGGCCCGTGCCCTTCGCGACCGGAATCGACTGCTGCGCGAGCAGGCTGTCGACGAAACCGGTGTCGTCCTTCGAGCGCAGGTAGCCCGCATAGATCTTCGCCTTGCTGAACGCATACACGACGTTCGCGTGGTAGATCGTCTGCTTGCGTGCGGAGTTGTCGCTGTTCTGCTGCGCGCCGGCCGCGATGCTGAGCGGGCCCGTCACGTACGACAGCGACACGCCCCATGCGTTGCCCTTGCCGAGCGAGCCCGGGATCTGGCCCGAGAAGCCGCCGGCGCCGGTCGATTCGTAGTTGGTGCCCGTCGAGTACATCGCCTTCGCGGTCAGGCCCGCGAACGTGCCCGTGTACTTGATCTGGTTGTCCGCATACAGGCCGCCGCCGAGTGCGACCGGCAGCCATGCATTTTCGAGGTAGTTGCCGACCGTCAGCGGATCGTAGGTGTCCGACAGCAGGTCGAACAGCGGCGTCTTCTGGCGGCCGAGGGTCACCGTGCCGTACGGGCTGTCCAGGCCGACGTATGCCGCACGGTTGAACAGGCGGCCGCTGTCGGCGAATGCGCCGTTCTGCAGGTTCACGCCGCTTTCGAGCTTGAACACGGCCTTCAGGCCGCTGCCGAGGTCTTCCGTGCCGTAGATGCCGAAGCGGCTGTTGGTGATCGCGCCGTTGGACATCGACAGCAGGCCGTCGTTCTTGGCGTTCGCGTTGGTCAGGTAGCGAACGCTGACGTCGGCGACGCCCCACAGCGTGACCGAGCTTTGTGCTGCTGCGTACTGGCTGGCGAAGGCCAGCACCGCGCCCCCTGCGATGGCTGCGAGCCGGGTGGTCTGCTTCATGAGCTTTCCTTTTTGTAGGTGTCTCCATTCATGGCCGGCCGCGTGCGCAGCCGGGTGGCGATCGCGGACGCTCATGGCGCGCGCGATGTGGGCTGAATCATAAGACCAGTGCGCACGCCGAAAGAAATTGAAACGCGCGGTCGCGCGCGATTGTCGCCCTGGAACAACGTTTCCCGCGCCGGGCTTGCCTGTCGCGCGACGGATGCGGGTCGCGGCGATGGCGGGACGAAGGCTGGCGCTGTAAGGCGCGGCCGGAGCAACCGGTTTGCGCTGGGGCAGCGTGGCGGATGGTGCCGCAATGAGCCGGTGATTCGGTCGCGCGGCGGACCGGCGGGCCGCATGGCGGCGGCCCTGCGCGCGTCAGGCCGGCCGCGGCGTCCCGCCGTCGGGGTTGCTGCCGTTGCTGCCGTTGCTGCCGTTGCTGCCGTTGCTGCCGCGAACTTCGGCGCCCCCGTTGCCGGCCGCCCCATCGCCACTGTCACGCCCACCGCCCGCGCGCCGCCGCGCCCGGCGCACGATCTCCGCGAACGCACCGGCGAGCAGCAACACGGCGCCCCACAGCGCGACGTCCGGCACGAGCCGCGTCACGAGGCCGCCGACCACCGCGCCGGCCAGGAAGCAGAAGCTGATCGTCGCGAGCAGCGCCGAATCGTGCAGCGCGCCCGCGTCGTAACGGGGAATCAGCCCGACGAACAGCTTCTGCGCGGCGCGCCGCAGGTTGCCGGTCGTCATCACCGACGTGTACGACAGTTCCTCGAGATGAGTAAACGACAGTGTCTGCAGCGTCGCGACGAACGAGATTCCGGGAATCAGCCACGCGCTCGACGCGCCGACGAGCCCGCTCGCGGCGACGCCGAGAAACGCGATCTCGACGATCAGGCTCGCGAACGCGGTGTGCCGCATCCAGCCGCGCTGCGCGGCGAGACCGAGCAGGTGCGCGACGAACACCGCGACCACGAAACCGCCGAGCGGCGGCACGTGATGCAGCGCGGCCGCCCATTCGCCGGCCGACACGTTGATGCCGAGCAGCGCGACGTTGCCGGTCATCGTGTTCGCGAACACGTGGCCGTGACCGACGTACGTGTACGCGTCGAGATAGCCGCCGGACAGCGTGAGCAGCGCGGCGACGGTGAGATTGCGGCTGGCGCCGTCGAGATCCATCAGGCCTCCCGTGAAGAGTCGCGCCAGTATCGCGCACGGGAGGCCGGTTGTGCGCCGCTCACTGGCCGATGCCGGTGAGCCCGATCAGCGCGCCGGCCGCGAGCAGCCACAGCGGATGGATGCGCGTGCGCCACGCGAGCACCGCGCATGCGGCGGTGATGCCCCACTGGATCGCGGTGCGGTTCGACGCTTCCGAGATCAGCACCGCGCTGGCCGCGACGAGCCCGGCCGTGACCGGCATCAGCCCCTGTTGCACGTAGCGGCGCCACGGCCGGTCGCGAAAGCGTTCCCACGCGTGCAGCGCGAGCACCGTGACGATCGACGACGGCCCGAACTTCGCGATCGATGCGACCAGCAGCCCGGCCCAGCCGGCCACATGCCAGCCGACCAGCGGCACGATCATCATGTTCGGCCCCGGCGCGGCCTGCGCGAGCGCGAACAGCGCGGTGAACGCGTGCGCGCTCATCCAGTGGTGCACGTCGACGACCTGCCGCTGCATCTCCGGCAGGATCGTGTTGCCGCCGCCGAATGCGAGCAGCGACAGCTGGCTGAAGATCGTCGCGATCGCGATCAGCGTGTCGTTCATGACCGGCCTCCGTCGCGCACGGCGGCGCGCTGCGGTGCCGACGCCTCGCGGCGCCGCGACGCGAGCCAGATGCTCACGGGCGTCAATACCAGCATCGCGCTCAGGAGCGGGATGCGCAGCACCGCGATCGCGGCGAATGCGAGGGCCGCGATGCCGGCCGCGGTGCGCGGCGCGTGCAGCAGCGGCTTCGCGACCTTCACGGCCATCGCGACGAGCAGGCCGGCGGCCGCGGCGGCGAGCCCGCCGAACAGGTGCTGCACGCGCGGATCGCCCTGCGTCTTCGCATACAGCACACCGAGCCCGACGACCACGAGCGTCGGGCCCGCGATCAGCCCGAGAATGCCGGCGAACGCGCCCGCGACGCCGCGAAAGCGCATGCCGACGGCGACCGACAGGTTGATCACGTTGCCGCCCGGCAGGAACTGGCACAGCCCGAGCAGATCGGTGAATTCGTCGGCGGTGAGCCATTTGCGGTCGTCGACGATCGTGCGCCGCGCGAACGGCAGCGCGCCGCCGAACGACATCAGGCCGAGCGACAGGAAGCCGGTGAACAGCTCGGCGAGGCCGACACGGCGTGGATGCGCGGCAGGCGACGGAGAAACGGATTGCATGGGGCTCCTCATCAAACGATGCCCCGAGGTTACCGCCGTGCGGCACGCCGGCAAAACGATTTTATCGGCGCGTCCTTGTGATCTAGAATCACAAGCATGGCACGCGATCTCCCGCCCTTTTCCGCGCTTCGGGCCTTTGAAGCAGCGGCGCGACATGAAAGCTTCAGCGCCGCCGGCGACGAGCTGCATGTGACTCATGGTGCCATCAGCCGGCAGATCGCCGGGTTCGAGGCGTGGCTCGGCAAGCCGGTGTTCCACCGCTACGGCAAGCGCGTGAAGCTCACCGACGAAGGCCGCCGCTATCTGGATACCGTCCGCGCCGCGTTCGACAGCATCGCGCTCGCCACCGAGCAGCTGCGCAACACCGGGGCCGCGCGCGTGCTGCGCATCAATGCGCTGCCGACCTTCGCGATGAAATGGCTGCTGCCGCGCCTGTCGCGGTTCCAGCGCGACGTGCCGAACGTTGAGCTGAAGCTGTCCACGTCGAACGCGCCGCTCGATGCGCTCGACGGTTTCGACGTCGCGATCCGCCGCGGCCCCGGCCACTGGCCGAACTGCACGAGCGGCCACTTCCTCGACGAAAGCGTGATTCCGGTCTGCAGCCCCGCGCTGCTCAAGCGCGCGCCGATCACCCGCGCGGACGATCTCGCGCGGCACGTGCTGCTGCATTCGGACACGCGGCCGGAAGGCTGGCGCGACTGGTTCGCGGCGGCCGGCGTGACGATGAAGGGGCGCAAGCGGCAGTCGTTCGACCACTTCTACCTGGCGCTGCAGGCGGCCGTCGACGGGCTGGGCGTCGCGCTCGGCCCGCTGCCGCTGATCGACGACGAGCTCGCGAGCGGGCGTCTGGTGATGCCGCTCGACGGGCCGCGCATCGCGACACGCAGCTACTGGTGGATCGCGCCGGGCACGCCGGCCGACGATCCGCTGGTCGCGCAGTTCTGCGCGTGGCTGGAAGCGCTGGGGAATGCGAACGGATGACGCGCGCCGCGTCGCCGATACCCGATCAAAACGACGCGGCGTGCCACCTCACGTCCCCGTCCGCGTTGCAGGAATGAAACCGATCCGCGCGCAACGCCCGCGATTCCCCTGCGGAATCGATGTCGCGCGCCCCTGCGTTTCCTCGTCGCTCCCGCCACCGGACGTCAGGCTTGGCATGCGGCCGACCGGCCCGCCGCCGCGCGTTTCAGCGCTGAAACATTTTCGCGTGCGCCGCCTTGCACCGGCGTCACGCGGCCCCCGCCGAGCCCCCGTTTGCGCGGAAGTCCGCGTGCTGGCCCGTTGCTTGCTGAGGGAGCCGTGCAGACCACGAAACCTGCACGGGCGAACGACCCGATGCAGGTGACAAACATTCATCCAGCGGGTCGGGGGAAATCATGTCGAAACTCATATCGGCCGTCACACGGTTGCTGTCCTGCATCACTGCTGCTGTTGCGCATCCGCTGATGCCGACGGCACGACTTCGCACCGTCGAGATCCGCTGTGCCAACACGGTCCACGCCAGCACACGACGTCACGACACCGTGATCCGGTAATCGAAATCCGCAGCCCGCGCGCTACGACGACCATGCGCGCCGTTCGCGCGGGCATTGCCGCCGGCGCCGCGGCTCACACCACCGGCCCCGGCTCCTTTTCCTTGCGCAGGATCGCGTACAGGATGATCGCGCCGAACGTCGCGGTGCCGATCCCGCCGAGCCCGAAGCCGCCGATCTTCAGCGAGAAGTCGCCGGCGCCGAGCACCAGCGTGACGGCCGCGACGATCAGGTTGCGGTTGTCGGAGAAGTCGACCTTGTTGACGACCCAGATCCGCGCGCCCGTCACCGCGATCAGCCCGAACACGACGATCGACACGCCGCCGAGCACCGGGCCCGGAATCGTCTGGATCACCGCGCCGAACTTCGGCGAGAAGCCCAGCCCGATCGCGATCAGCGCGGCGACCGCGAACACGAGCGTCGAATAGATCCGCGTGACGGCCATCACGCCGATGTTCTCCGCATAGGTGGTCACGCCGGTGCCGCCGACGCTGCCCGACACGATCGTCGCGAGCCCGTCGCCGATGAACGCACGGCCGACGTAGCGGTCGAGGTTGGTGCCCGTCATCGCGCTGACGGCCTTGATGTGGCCGAGGTTCTCCGCGACCAGGATCACCGCGACCGGCGCGAGCATCAGCATCGCGTGCGGATCGAACACCGGCGCGCGGAAGCTCGGCACGCCGAACCACGCGGCCTGCGCGACGATCGCGAAATCGACCGGCTTGCCGAGGCCCATCCCGTTGGTCGCGATCGCATAGATCACGTAGGCGATCACCAGCCCGACGAGGATCAGCAGGCGCTGCATCATCCCGCGCGCGAACACCGCGACGCCGCCGACGCACAGCACCGTGACGAGCGCCATCACCGAGTCGAAGGTCGATGCCGACACGCCCTTGACCGCGATCGGCGCGAGGTTCAGCCCGATCACCGCGACCACCGCGCCGGTGACGACGGGCGGCATCAGCGTCTCGATCCAGCGCGTGCCGATGGCCTGCACCAGCGCGCCGAGCGCGACGTACACGACGCCGCACGCGACGATCCCGCCGAGCGCGACCGGGATGTTCGGGTTCGGGCCGCTGCCGCCGTAGCCCGTCACCGCGATCACGAGGCCGATGAACGCGAAGCTCGAGCCGAGGTAGCTCGGCACGCGGCCGCCGACCAGCACGAAGAACAGCAGCGTGCCGATACCCGACATGAAGATGCACAGGTTCGGGTCGAAGCCCATCAGCAGCGGTGCGAGCACGGTCGAGCCGAACATCGCGACGACGTGCTGCACGCCCATCGCGACCATCTGCGGCCACGCGAGGCGTTCGTCGGGGCCGACCACGCGCGAGACCGCGCCGGTCGGTTGCACCCGCCAGCGCGGGAAGTAGGAATCGGACATGGGGAAAAGGGCTCCTGTCGTACGCCGGCTGCGGGACAGTGCGCCGGTCTGGAATCTGGCGCGAGTTTACGGAGCGGAAATGGGGCTGGCAAGCGCGAACCGCCGGGGCGGCGGCCGTGGCTGCCCGGCGGGCATCGGCGGGAGAATCGGCGCTGCGCGACCGCATCGGCGGCGGCCGGCCGGCGCACCGCGCGATGTAAGCGGGCGCTCACATCGCAGCGGATGCCACGCGGATCACGGATTGATGTACTGGAACAGCGACATGTTCTGCAGTTGCGCGTAGGCCTTCTGCGCGCCGCTCAGCGCGTTCTGCACCTGCAGGTACTGGCTGATGGTCGTGACCATGTTGGCGCTCGTCAGGTCCGACAGGTTGCTGGTCGTCTGCAGCGCCGCGGTCTGGTTGACGGTCTGCATCGCCTTGACCTCCTGCTCGCGGCCGCCGACCGAAGCCAGCACGGTCGTGACGTTGCGCATCGAGTTGCCGATCTTCGTCGCGGCCGTGCTCAGCGTGTTCGACAGCGCGGCGGTCGCCGTCGGATTGCCGCTGATCGGCGTCTTCAACGCCGTGATCATCGAATCGAGCGTCGAGAACACGTCGACCCCGCTCGCCTGCGGCGCGGGCGTGACCGAAAAGGTGTCGGTGGGCGACGGCGTGCCCGACACGGCGACCTTCATCCCGTTGCCGAGCGCGATCGCGGTGCCCGACGTATAGGCCTGCGCGGGCCCGGGAGTCGGGGGTGAAATCGAGTTGTCGGTCACCGTGTAGGTCGGCGCGGCCGCGGTGCCGCCGAAGGTGATCGTGAACTGATGGCCGTTGGTCGCAGCCGACGGATCCGTCACCGTGACGTTGCCGATGGTGGCCGTGCCGGTGTTGGCCGCGCCGGCCGCCTGGACGGGCGAGTTGCCCAGCGCCTGCACCGACATGAACACCGACAGGCCCGAGTCGCCCTGCGGCACGCTGCGCGAATCGTCGATCTGCACGGTGCGCGTGCCCGTATCGCCGACATAGCTGATGCTGCCGGCGGCGTCCTTCGTGAACGGCGCCGTCGAATTCTGGTAGCCGGCGAACAGGTAGTTGCCCGCGCCGTCGGTCGAGTTCGCGAGCGACACCAGCTGGTCGCGGTAGCCCTCGAGCTGCGCCGCGAGCGCCGCGCGGTTATTGTCGGCGAGCGAGCCGTCGCCGGCGCGCACGATCAACGACTGGACGCTGCCGAGTACGTTGCCGACGCTCTGCAGCGCCTGGTCCTCGGCCTGCAGCGACGCGAGCGCCGTGCTCTGGTTCGCCGCGTATTGCGACAGCGTGGCCGACGTCATCGACAGCTGCACGGCCTGCGCCGCGCCCAACGGGTTGTCGGCCGGCGTCGACAGGCTCACGCCGCTCGAGATCTGCTGGTAGAGCTGCGCGAGCTGGGCCTGCTGATCGTTCATCTGGCCGACGTTCAGCTGGTAGAACTGGGTCGTGGAAATCCGCATCGTTTCTATCCTCTCGAATCCGCTCAGCTGAACAGGCCCAGCACGGTCTGGAACAGCGAAGCCGCCGTCTGGATCACCTTCGCGTTCGCCTGGTAGAGCTGCTGGTACTGCATCAGGTTCGCGGCTTCCTCGTTCTGGTTCACGCCCGACACCGACTGCTGCGCGGACGTGATCTGGCCGACCAGCGCCGTCTGTGCGGTACTCGACGACTTGAGCTGGCTCGCCGCGTTGCCGATGTTGTTCACATAGTTCGCGTAGGCGCCCGTAAGCGTCGTCGTGCCGCCGCCGAGGGTCTTCGCGTTGACGAGCCGCGACAGCGCGAGCGCGTTGCTGCCGTCGCTCGTGCCGCCCGCGTACGGCCCGATCGTGAACGAATCGCCGTCCGACGGCGTGCCCGACAGCGTGACGGTCACGCCGTTCAGCGCACCGGCGGCCGTGCCCGACATCGTCATCGCCGCGCCGGTCGACGGGTCGTACGGCACGGGGTCGGTCGGATTGCTGATCGTCACCGACGTCGGCGGCGTGCCCGGGATCGTCACCGTGGTACCGGCCGGGAAGCCCGACAGCGACTGCGTCGCCGCGTCGTAGGTCAGCTTGGTCGACGGCACCTGATAGCCGGAGGTCACCCCGCTCAGCGCGATCTTGGCGGTGCCGATGTTGGTGCTCGACGCCGACGTGACGGCCGGCGACGCGGCCGCGATCGCCGAGCCGCTCGTCGTCGCGAGGCCGAAGCCCGTCAGCGCGCCGCGCGTCGGCAGCACGGTGAACTGGTCGCCGGCATTCATCGCGCCGGACGAGAACGAGAAGTTCAGCCCGCCGAGCGAGACCGGCATCGGCCCCGCCTTCTGGTCGACCACCGACCCGCTCGCGCGGTCGGTCAGCGTGTAGTTCGTGCCGTCAAACGACAGCGTGTAGTCGCTCGTCGTAGGCTGCGACGCGTTGGCGAACGAGACGGACAGCGCCGCGTTGCCGGTATTGCCCTGGTTCGAATAGACGGTCGGGTTCGCCACCGTGAACAGGTTGCCGCCCGGATTGCCCGCCAGGTCGACGCCGAGCGCGTTCTGCCCGTTGACCTGCGCGGCGAAGCTGGTCGCGAGCGCGCCGAGCTGCGCCTGCGCGGGGTCGAGCGTCTGGCTGCGGAACGCGAGCAGGCCGCCGAGCGTGCCGCCCGACAGCGACGCATCGGGCAGCGCCTGGTTCGGCCCCGGCGGGTTCGCGCCGGCGATCCCCTGCGACACGACGGTCAGCTCGCTCGGATCGGACGACGACGTGACGGTCGCGAGCTGGTAACTCTTGTCGGCAAGAACGAGCGGCTGGCCGCCCGCGAGGAACACGCTGTAGCCGCTGTCGTTGCGCACCACCTGCACGCCGGCGAGACTCGACAGGTTCGACACCGCGAGGTCGCGCTGGTCCATCAGCTGGTTCGGCGGCTGCCCCTGGCTGCTCGCTGCCGAGATCTGCTGGTTCAGCTGCGCGATCTGCTTGGTGTACGTGTTGATCTGCGACACGGTGTCGGTGAGCTGCGTATTCACGCTCTGGCGCAGCGCGTCGTACTGCTGGCCGGCCGCGTTGAGCTGGTTCGCGAGGATCTGCGCGTTGCTGACCGCGGTCTGCCGCACCGACGGATCGGACGCGTTGTTCGCGACGTTCTGCAGCCCGGTGAAATAGCCCGTGATCCCGGTCGAGATGCCGGTCGTCGGGCTGCCGACGTAATTGTTCAGCTGCGCGACGAGCGAATACCACGTCGACAGCGAGCCGCCCTGCGACTGCGCGCTGTTCAGCTGGTCGCTCAGGTACTGGCTGTACTGCCGCTGCACGGTGACGGTATTCACGCCCTGCGGCATGTAGCCGCTCGCCGTGTACTGACCGCTCGCCTCGGCATAGACCGGGCGCTCGACCGAATAGCCGGGCGTCGCGGCGTTGCTGATGTTCTGGCCGGTCGTCGTGAGGCCCCAGAGCGCGGCATTGAGGCCGCTGACACCGAGGTTCATGAGTGAGTTGGACATGCGCGATCCTGATGAGCCGGCCGCGCTGCGGCCGCCGGGTTGCGTGACTCCCGGTATAACGGCCGCGGATCGGAAAAATTGAGGGAAAAATGCGCGCGCGACGCGCGCATGCGCGTCGTCCGGCGAGCGGCCCGGCGCACGCTGCCGGCGCCGGTGCGAGAGCGGCCCCGAACCGGGCCGCGAGCGGATGCGTCAGGCCCGCGCGAGCGAGCGGCGCTTCATCTCGAGCTGCGTGATCAGGCGCTGCAGCGTGTTCTCCGCGCTGCCCGGCAGCGACATGAAGCGAAAGCCGAGCTGGTAGCGGCGCGAGCCGTTCGGCATCTGGGTCGAACGCTGCGACACGAGCTGCAGGTCGAGCGACAGCTTGCCGTGGCCGTTCAGCTCGAGCTCCACGCCCGGCAGCAGCGTGCCGACATCGAGCGTCTCGACGCGCTCGTCGGCGGTCCGCAGGCCGACGCCGCCGAGCGACAGGTTATGCACCTCGAACATGAAGCCCTCGCCGTCCGGCAACCGGCCGCGGCACAGGAACGGATCGACGATCGGTGCATCGACGCGGAAATACTCGCGGCGCTGGATGCACATCAGCACGTCGGGGAAATCGGCGACGAACGCGGGCAGCCCCTCGTAGCGCGTCTCGCGCGGCGTGTTCGTGGTGAATTCGACGCGCACGCCTTCCGGCGCGGCCGCGAAGGTGCAATGCGACGCGCCGAGGATGCCGGCGTTCTGCTCGGACAGCGCGCCCCAGTCGAACGTGAACGTGCGCGCGCCGACGTCGACCTCGAGCAGGCGCGTGACGAGCTGGCCGCCCGGGTACTGGACGGTCAGGAAGTCGCCCCGGTTCACGAGGTTGCGCAGCTGCACGCCGATCTCCAGCGGATTGCGGCGGGCGTAGTCGGGCCCGGAATGGCCCGCATCCAGGCTCGGATCGGTCGACGTTTCGATATTCATGGCTAGCCGGTTTTCTTTTCAGGGCGCCCGGGCGACCGGTGCGCAGTAAAACCGGGCCAGAACATGGCCCGGTTACAGGTCTCTCACACTTAGCGGCAGTGCTCACCGAAAGTTTAGATCGAAACGCCGGTATTTTTCGCGCAAACGTTGAAAACCGCGCGCGGCGGGATGCCGGGCACGGTTCGTAAGATTGTAAAAACGGCGGCAGGCGGGGCCGTTGCGGCCCTGCCCCGTCAGCCGATCTGCTGCATGATCGAGATCAGCTTCTTCGCGTAATTCGGGTCGGTCGCGTAACCGGCCTTCTGCATTCCGTGCGCGAAACCCTCGACGCTGCGGCTCGCGCTGAGCACGCCTGCATAGCGCGGGTTGTTCTTCAGCAGGTTCGCATAGTCGGTCATCGCGTGCTCGTACGAGTCGTACGCGCGGAATTTCGCGACGACGCGGCGCGGCGTGCCGTTCACGTATTCGGTCGTCAGCGCCGACACCGTGCGGCCCGTCCAGCCCTTGTTCGCCTTGATGCCGAACACGTTGTAGCTCGTCGAGCCGTCGCTCGCGCGAATCTCGCGCTTGCCCCAGCCCGATTCGAGCGCGGCCTGGCCGACGATGAAGCGCGCCGGGATGCCGGTGGTCGCGCTCGCCGCCTGCGCCGGGCCGGCGAGCCGGTCGACGAACGCGTCGGCGTCCTGCACGCCGCTCGCGCCCTTCAGCGGCGGCGTCAGCGCGCTGCCGGCCGTGTAGCCGCGCGAGCCGGCGAGCCCGCCGTTGTTCGCCGCGTTCGCGTAGGCCCGCGCCATCGCGTTCATCGCGGCGAGGCTGCCTTCGTTGCCCGACGTGCCCGAGCCGGCCGCACCCAGGCCCGCCGCAGCGAGCCCGGCCGCGCCCGCGTCGGCCGCCGTGTCGCTGCCCGTGCCCTGCCCCGCGTTGCGCAGCAGCTGCTTCATCAGCGCGTCGGCCACGCCGATCCCGCGCTTCGACATCTGCTGCGCGAGCTGCTGGTCGAGCATCGACGTGTACATCTTCGACGTGTGCGAATCGAGCAGCCCGCCGTCGGGCGACGCATCGCGCATGCTCTTGAGCATCATCTGCGTGAACATCGCGTCGAACTGGCCCGCGACCGCCTTCGCACCGGCCTGCGGCGACTGCTTCGCCTGCGCGCGCAGCGCGTCGAAGCCCTGCACGTCGAGGGCGAAGCGCTGCGTCAGGTCGTTCGCGTTCGGAAGATTCGCCGCCATTTAGATCACCTCCAGGTCTGCGCGCAGCGCGCCGGCCGCCTTCATCGCCTGCAGGATCGACATCAGGTCCGCCGGCGTCGCGCCGAGCGTGTTCAGCGCCTTCACGACGTCGGCCAGGTTCGCGCCGGCCGTCACCATCTTGAGCGCGCCGTTGTCCTGCTTCAGCTGGATCTGCGACTGCTGCGCGACCACCGTCTGCCCGTTCGAGAACGGCCCCGGCTGCGACACCACCGGCTGCGTGTTGACGACCACCGACAGGTTGCCGTGCGCGACCGCGCAGCTTTGCAGCGTGACCATCTGGTTCATCACGATCGAGCCGGTGCGCGCGTTCAGGATCACCTTCGCGGCGGCCTTGTCCGGGCTCACGTCGAGGTTCTGCAGGCGCGCCATGAACGCGACCTGCTGCGCGGAATCCGCCGGCGCGGCGAGCTGGATCGTGCGGCCGTCGAGCGCCGTCGCGGTGCCCGGGCCGAAGCTCGAATTGACCGCGGACACGATCCGCTGCGCGGTGCCGTAGTCCATGTCGTTCAGCTGCAGCTGCAGCACGCCGTTCATCTGCGCGATCGCGTTCGGCACCGCCCGCTCGACGATCGCGCCGCCGACGATCCGGCCGGCCGCGAGCTGGTTCACCTGCACGCGGCTGCCGTTCGCACTCGCGCCCGCGCCGCCGACCGCCATGTTGCCCTGCGCGAGCGCGTACACCTGCCCGTCCGCGCCCTTCAGCGGCGTGAGCAGCAGCGTGCCGCCGCGCAGGCTCTTCGCGTTGCCGAGCGACGACACGGTCACGTCGAGCGCCTCGCCCGGCCGCGCGAACGGCGGCAGCGTCGCGGTCACCATCACGGCCGCGACGTTCTTCAGCTGCATGTTGTTCAGCGACGACGGCCCGCCGTTGGCCGAGCCGTTGTTGATCGAGATGCCGAGGTTCGCGAGCATGTTCGCGAGCGTCTGCGTCGTGAACGGCGTCTGCATCGTCTGGTCGCCCGTGCCGTCGAGGCCGACGACGAGGCCATAGCCGATCAGCGGGTTGTCGCGCACGCCCTGGATCTGCGCGAGGTCCTTCAGGCGCTCCGCGTGCGCGGGTGCCGCGCCGAGCGCGCACGCCGCCAGCACGAACGCGGCGGCGATCCGCGCGACGGCACGCGCACGGGACGACAGGCGGTGGAAAAGAGGCTGCTGCATCGTCATCACCACGGTGCGATGTTGAGGAAGAAGCGCTGCAGCCAGCCCATCGTCTCGGCTTCGTTGATGTAGCCCTTCGACGAGTATTCGATCTTCGCGTCGGCGACCTGCGTCGAATAGACGGAGTTCGCGCCCGAGATCGTGTTCGGGTTGACGACCCCCGAGAAGCGCACGAATTCGTTGCCCTGGTTGATCAGCATCTGCTTCTCGCCGCTGACCACGAGGTTGCCGTTCGGCAGCACGTTGGTGACGGTCACCGTGATCGTGCCGTTGAACGTGTTCGCCGCGCTCGCGCCGCCGGTGGCCGCGAACTTGTTGGTGCCGGCCGCCGACAGGTTCGCCTTCGCGAACAGCCCGCCGAGGAAGCCGGCCGTCGGCACGTTGAAGTCGGTGTTGCCCTGGCGGTTCGTGTTCGCGCCCGACGACTTGGTCGCGTTGATGTTCTCCGCGATCATGATCGTCAGGATGTCGCCGACGTTGCGCGGCCGCTGATCCTCGAACAGCGGCCGCCCCGCATAGCCGGGGTTGTAGATCGAGCCGGGCGCCTGCATCGACATCGGCATCGGCGGCTGCGCCGTCATCGGCTGCTGGATGATCGGGTCGCGCGGAATCTGCGCGCAACCGGCGAGCGCGGCCACCGCGACCGCGCACGCGGCGCGAACGGGGGCTGACGGGAGGAGGCGAACCTGCTTCATGGCGACGACGGGACGTTCCGGTTAGCTCTTCATCTGCGTGACGGTCTGCAGCATCTGGTCGGACGTCGTCACGGCCTTGCTGTTGATCTCGTAGGCACGCTGCGTCTGGATCATGTTGACGAGCTCTTGCACGACGTTCACGTTCGACGCCTCGACATAGCCCTGGTTGAGCACGCCCGCGCCGTTCAGGCCCGGCTGGGACACGTTCGGCGCGCCCGACGACGTGGTCTCGGCGAACAGGTTCTCGCCCTTCGCCTCGAGGCCGGCCGGGTTGATGAAGGTCGCGATCTGCAGCGAGCCGATCTGCACCGCGTTGCTCGAGCCCGGCTGCGTGACCGACACGACGCCGTCCTTGCCGATCGTCAGCGACTGCGCGTTCTGCGGCACCGTGATCGCCGGCAGGATCTGGTAGCCGCTCGACGTGACGAGCTGGCCCTGTGCGTTGGTCTGGAACGAGCCGTCGCGCGTGTACGCGTTCGTGCCGTCCGGCATCAGCACCTGGAAGAAGCCCGCGCCGTTGATCGCGACGTCCTTCGAGTTGCCGGTCTGCGTGAGGCCGCCCTGCGTATACAGGCGCTCGGTTGCGACCTGCTGCACGCCGGTGCCGAGCTGCAGGCCCGACGGCAGCTCGGTCTGCTGCGTCGAGTTCGCGCCCGGTTGGCGGATGGTCTGGTACAGCAGATCCTCGAACACCGCGCGCGACGCCTTGAAGCCGTTCGTGCTGGTGTTCGCGAGGTTGTTCGAGATCACGTCCATCTGCGCCTGCTGCGCATTCATGCCGGTGGCGGCAATGTAGAGCGAACGGTTCATGTTGAATCTTCTCCTGGGTGCGAGGGCCGGGCCGCTCAGCTGAAGTTGAGCAGCTGGTTCGCCGACTGCTCGTTCTGGTCGGCCGTCTGGATCAGCTTCGACTGCAGCTGGAACGCCCGTGCGTTGTCGATCATCGCGACCATCGCGGTCACCGGGTTCACGTTGCTGCCTTCGAGCGAATTCGGCGTGACGACCACGGTCGGGTCGGCGTCGGCCGGATTGCCGTCGGCGGTGCGGAACAGCCCGTCGTTGCCGCGCGCGAGCGTGGCCGGGTCGGGGTTCACGAGCTTCATCTGGTCGACGATCGCGACCGCAGTCGGCGGGTCGCCCGGCATCAGCGCGGACACCGTGCCGTCCTTGCCGATCGTCACTTCCGCGTTCGGCGGCACCGAGATCGGGCCGCCGTTGCCGAGCACCGGCAGGTTGCTCGCGTTGACGAGCTGGCCGTTTTCATCGACGTGCAGGTTGCCGGCGCGCGTGTACGCCTCGCTGCCGTCGGCGGTCTGCACCGACAGCCAGCCGGCGCCCTGCACGGCGACGTCGAGCGGGTTGCCGGTGCGCGTGATCGGACCCGGCGCGTAATCCGCGCCGGGCGTCGACGCGAGCACGTAGGTGCGCGTCGTCGTCGGGTCGATGTTGCTGCCGTCGCCGAAATTCATCGGCACCGCGCGGTAGGTCGCGAGCTGCGCGCGAAAACCCGTCGTCGACGCGTTCGCGAGGTTGTTCGCGACGATCGCCTGCTGGTCGAGCGACTGCGACGCGCCCGTCATCGCCGTGTAGATCAGTCGGTCCATGGCTGCCGGTTATCCGCGCGTTACAGGTTGATGAGCGTCTGGTCGACGGTCTGCTGCGTCTTGATCGTCTGCGCGTTCGCCTGGTAGTTGCGCTGCGCGGTGATCAGGTTGACGAGCTGCGACGTCAGGTCGACGTTCGAGTTCTCCAGCGCGCTGCCCTGCAGCGTGCCGTGGTTCGTGCTGCCCGGCGCGGAGATCTGCGGCACGCCCGACGCGGCCGTCTCGGCGTACTGGTTGCCGCCGAGGCTGGTCAGCCCGTTCGGGTTGTTGAAGTTCGCGATCGCGATCTGGCCGAGCACCGCCGTCTGGCCGTTCGAGTAGTTGCCGGTCAGCTTGCCGTCCGAGCCGATCGAGAAGGTCGTCAGCGTGCCGCTCGCGTAGCCGTCCTGCGCGAGGTTGTTCACGCCGTCCTTGCCGCCGTACTGCGTGGTGCCGGTCAGGTCGAGCGTGAGGTTCTGCGGCGTCGCCGAGCCGTCGGTGGTCGGTACGGTGAACTGGAACTGGCCGAGCGATGCGGTCGGCGTGGCGGAACCCGGCAGCGTCGTGCTCTGGATCGCGCCCGACGTGTCGAACGTGACCGTGCCGAGGTCGGTCGCGGTGCCGCCCTGCACGCCCGCGTAGGCTTCCCACGAGCCGGCCGCCGACTTCACGAAATACATGTTGACCGCCTGCGAGCCGCCGAGCGAGTCGTACACCTGGATCGACGTCGAATAGTTGTACGTCGTGGTGTCGGTCGGGTCGAACGGCGTCTTGGCCGGCACCGTGTCCTGCGAGTTCAGGTTGAACTGGCCGGTGATCTTGGTCGTCGGGGTCGGCGCGATGTTGGTCGTCGGCGCCTGCAGCGCCACGGTCTGCGCGGTGTTCAGCACGCCGTTCTTGCCGGCCGCGTAGCCCATCAGGTTCGCGCCCGCCGAGTTGACGATGAAGCCGTTCTTGTCGCGCTGGAACGTGCCGTCGCGCGAGTATGTCGTCACGCCGTTGTTCGACATCTGGAAGAAGCCGTTGCCGTTGATCGCGACGTCGAGCGACGAGTTCGTCGTGTTGATCGTGCCCTGGCCGAACTGCTGCTGCACCGACGCGAGCGTCGTGCCGATCCCGATCTGCGTGTTGACCGACGTCGCGAGCGAGTTCGCGTACATGTCGGAGAACTGCGCGGTGCTCGACTTGAAGCCGACCGTGTTCGCGTTCGCGATGTTGTTGCCGATCACGTCGAGCGCGTTCGATGCGCCGGCGAGGCCGCTCAGACCCTGTTGATAACCCATTTCGGTCTCCGTTTTCGAGAAAGCTGGATCAGTTGCTGGTGGTCGTGCCGCCGGACGACGACGACGCGGTGTTCGGGAAAATCGACGCGACCTGGGTCAAGCCCACCGTCGTGCCGTTCGACAGCACGAGCCCCGCCGTGCCGTCGGCCTGCTTGATCACGCTCTGTACCTGCGCGGCCGCGAGCACGGTCGGCGCGTACGTCTTGCCGTCGCTGCCCGTGTACTGCGCGCTCACGGTGTACTTGCCGTCCGGCAGCGCGTTGCCGGCCGTATCCGTCGGCGTCCAGTTGAACGGCACCGTGCCGGCCGACTGCTGGCCCGCGTTGATCGTGTTCACGACGACGCCCGCGCTGTTCTTCACGGTGATCGTCAGGTTCGACACGTCGCTCGTGAGCGACACGCCGAACGGCGATGCCGCGCCGCTCTTCACCGCGACGCTGTTTCCCGGCGCGAGCACGTTCGTGCCGATCAGCAGCGCGGCCTGCGTCTGCTGGCCGGCCGCAAGTTGCGTCGACAGCGACGTGAGCGACGTATTCAGCTGCGCGATGCCGCTCACCGTGTTGATCTGCGCGAGCTGCGACGTCATCTGCGAGCTGTCGACCGGGCTCGTCGGATCCTGGTTCTGCAGCTGCGTGACGAGCAGCTTCAGGAACGTCGCCTGCAGGTCGCTCGCCGAGGTGCCGGTCGTCGACACGTTGTTGGTGTTCATCGTGTCGGTCGGCAGGGTCGACACGTTGGTGCCGCTGCTGCCGATCGTCGTGCTGGAGGAAGTCATCCTGGATAGCCTTGTGTCGAAACGGTCGGGTCTGGGCCCGGGTGTGGAAGGTCGCTCGGCGCGCGGCTTACGTGCCGATCGTCAGCGTCTTGAGCATCAGCGTCTTCGCGGTGTTCAGCGTCTCGACGTTGGCCTGGTACGAGCGCGACGCCGAGATCATGTTCACCATCTCCTGCACCGGATCGACGTTCGGCATCTGCACGTAGCCGTTCGCGTCGGCGGCCGGGTTCGCCGGGTCGTAGGTCGACTTCATCGGCGACGGATCGTCGACGACCTTCGTCACGCGCACGCCGCCCACGCCCTGGCCGGACGCGGTGCGCGCGCCGCCCATCGGGTCGGTCGCGAACACGACCTGCTTGGCCTTGTACGGCTTGCCGTCGGGGCCGGTCGCGCTGTCGGCGTTCGCGAGGTTCGACGCGGTGACGTTCAGGCGCTGCGATTGCGCGGACAGCGCCGAACCGGCGACGCCGAAGATGTTCATCAACGAGGGCATGGAGGCTCCTGGTGCTTGTGCTCGAGTTCGGTTGCGCTTACGAGTTCGTCGAGATCGCGGCGATCATCGCCTTGATCTGCTGGGTCATCACGGTCATCCCGGTTTCGTAGTGCAGCGCGTTGTTCGCGAACTGCACGCGCTCGACGTCGAGATCGACCGTGTTGCCGTCGAGCGACGGCTGCAGCGGCATCCGGTACTGCGCGCGGCCGTAGTCGTCGGCCGGGCCGCCGGCCGGCATCAGCTTCGCGGTGCCGGCCATGTGGCCGGGTGCCGTCGACACCATCGTCATCCCGCTCGCCACGCCGGCCGGCTGCGCCATCGGCAGCTGCGCGGCGTTGCTCGGCGCGAGGCCGCCGCCGGCCTGCTTCAGCGAGCGCGCGAGGGTCGACGCGAAATCGGTGTCGCGGGCCTGGTAGCCGGGTGTGTCGGCGTTCGCGATGTTCGACGACAGCAATTCCTGCCGATAGGCGCGCACGTCGAGCGCCTGTCGGCCGAACGCGAATTCGGCATCGAGTTTGTCCAGCATGTGTGCGTCTCTCCGTATGAAGCGCTGCACGCCCGTTGCGCCGGATGGCGACCCAAGGGGCTTTTTTCCATGACAGCGATGGTAGGCGGCGGGCGCAACCGGCAATCGGACGAATAACGCGGCAAAGGCCCCCTCTATTCATCGTTTGCGCGACGGCCCGGCTCCCTAGAATGCGAATCGGATCAACGGCTTCGAGGACACGGCGATGACAGGCAGCGCACTTCGCGGCAACCACGGACGCGGCACGCGCAGGTCGCGTGCGTTCGCGCTCGCCGCGGCGCTGTGGCTCGCGGTGCCGGCCGCGCACGCGGACGACGGGATGATCGTGATTCCCGGCCGCGGCGAAACGGCCGAGACCGCGCTCGCGCAGGCGAACGCGGCGAGCGGCGGTCAGTTCGGCGGGAATTCGGGGACGGCTTCGGGTACCGGCGTGGCCATGACGGGTGGTGCGGGTGGTGCTGCCGGCGTGACGGGCGTGGCCGCGGCCGGCTACGCGGCGCAGCCGGCTGGCTCGATGGTCGTGATGAACGTCCCGCCGCCGGCTGCCGTGCCGGCGCCGGCGCCGACGCCGACGCCGCGCCCCGCCTACGCCGCCGCGCGCACGAACGCCACGACCACCGCGAACGCCTCGAACGCCTCGAACGCCTCGAACGCCTCGAACGCCTCGAACGCCTCGAACGCCTCGAACGCAGGTTATGGTGCCCGGCGCGCCGCCGATCCGGGCGCCGTCGCGACCGTCGTCGCCGGCGCGGCCGACCCGGCATCGAATTCCGCGCGACCGGCCATCGCCGCGCGCCTCACCGCGGCCCGCGCCGCTTCAGCCGCGCCGGCCCCGCGCGCACCGGCGGCTGCCGCCAACCCGCCCCAGGTAGCCGCCGCGCCCCAGCCGGCGACACCGCCCGGCCAGCAGGACCCCGACACGATCCGGCGCACGGCGCTCGCATTCCTGCAGCAGCAGGTCGCGGGCCTGCCGGGCAAGACGACCGCGACCGTCGCGGCCGCGTTTCCGCGCGGGCTCGCCGCGTGCACGACGCTCGAGCCGTTCCTGCCGACCGGCGCGCGCCTGTGGGGCCGCACGACGGTCGGCGTGCGCTGCGCGGGCGAGCGGCCGTGGACCGTCTACCTGCAGGCGAAGGTTGCCGTGCAGGCCACCTATTACGTCGCCGCGCGCCAGATCGCGCCCGGCGAGCCGCTCACCGCGGCCGACCTCGTCGCGCGCGACGGCGACCTGACTGTCCTTCCGCTCGCGGTGATCACCGATCCCGCGCAGGCGGTCGGCGCGACCGCGCTGGCGCGGATCTCGGCCGGGCTGCCGCTGCGCCAGGACATGTTGAAGAGCGCCGCGTCGGTGTCCGCCGGCCAGACGGTGCGGGTCGTCGCGGCCGGGCCCGGCTTCACGATCTCGGCCGAGGGCAGCGCGCTCGCGAATGCGGCGCCGGGACAGTCGGTGCGGATCCGGATGGCCGCGGGGCAAATCGTCACGGCGATCGTCAAGGATGCCGGGACCGTCGAAATTCCGCTGTAGGGCCGGATCGCACCGCAAGATTGTAAAGAATTGTTTATTCGGAGAATTTCGGGCTCACGATGCTAAAGTTCGGGCCGACCCGGCCGTTATCTGGGTCATACCGTCCAGGAAACCCCATCGTGAAGATCGATTCCACTCCGAACCCGAGCCCACTCGCGTCGACCGGCAACGGCGCGGCCCGCGCGCAATCCGGCGCGGCTTCGTCGTCGTCCGCGCAGGCGGCCGACGCAGGATCGACCAGCGGCGACGCGAGCGTGAACCTGTCGGGTCTGTCCGGCCAGCTGCGTTCGCTGTCGGCCTCCGGCAGCGCCGACATCGACACGGCCCTCGTCCAGTCGATCAAGGACGCGCTGAACAACGGCACGTTGACGATCGACGTGAACAAGATCGCCGACGGCGTATTGAATACCGCCCGCGACCTGCTGCAACAGCAGCGCTCGCAGGGCAACTGAGCCGGCCCGGGGCCCGTCACGCCCTGACCGGTCCCCTGGTTTGCCGGCATGCGGCCCCGCGTGCCGGCGCGACGAGCATGACGCGATGAGAGAAGAGCTGCTGGCCACGGTCAACGACGAACACGCGACGGTCGAAGCGTTCGCGTCCCTGCTCGCCTACGAGGAAAAGGCGCTGACGACGCCGGAGCCGCTTGAAATGCTGCCCGGCATCGTCGAGAAGAAGAGCGCGCTGATCGACCGGCTCGCGCAGCTCGAGCGCACGCGCGACACGCAGCTGTCAGCGCTCGGCTTTCCGGCCGGCAAGAAAGGGATGGACCAGGCCGCCGAGCGCGACGCACGCCTCGCCGGCCGCTGGCAGTTGCTGCTGCAGGCCGCCGAACGCGCGCGCCAGGCCAATGCGACCAACGGGATGCTGATCCGGATCCGGATGGACTACAACGAGCGCGCGCTCGCGGTGCTGCGCTCGGCGCCCGCGCCGGCCGGCGTCTACGGGCCCGACGGGCGGGTATCGGCGCTGATGCGCTGATTCTCCGACGTACTGATTCTCCGACGTACTGATTCCCTGACGCACCGATTCCCTGACGCACCGATTCTCTGACGTACCGTTTCACTGACGTACCGATTCTCCGACGTACGGATTCCCGACGGACCGATCACGCCGGCGCATCGACGCGCCGCGCTTGCATCGCGCGGCCCGCCTGCGGCCGCGCGCCCCTTCCCCGCCTTACAGCAGCGGACACGCAGTGACCTGCGTGCCGCGTTCCACGCAAAGCCGTTCGTAGTCGCGCAGGTACGCGCGCTCGTCGTCGTTCAGCAGTTCGACGTCGATCAGGTCCCAGTCGTAGCCGACCGTGACGATGTTCTCGAACGCGACGGTGTCCGATGCGTCGTCGTCCGCGCGCACGATCACGATGTTCTCGATCCGCACGCCGCCCTTGCCCGGCACGTAGATGCCCGGCTCGACCGAAATCACCGCATTCGGCACCAGGCCGTACTGCGCGCCCGGCGCGAACCGCACGCCGCCCTCGTGCACGTGGATCCCGACACCGTGCCCGGTGCCGTGACCGAAATCGTAGCCGTGGTCGCGGCACACCTGGCGCACCGCCGCGTCGACGTCGCCGCCCGTCGCCGTCTTCGGGAAGCGCGTGACGAGCCCCTTGATGCATGCCTTCAGCGCGACCGTGTAAATCTCGCGCTGCCACGGCTGCGCGACCGTCTCCGGCCGCGTGCGGCGCAGCACGACGCGCGTGCAGTCCGTCGCGAAACCGGCGTCGTAATACGCGCCGCTGTCGAGCAGCACGAGTTCGCCTTCGGTCAGCTCGACGTCGGCGCTCGCCGCCGTGTAGTGCGCGAACGCGCTGTTCGCGCCGTTCGCCGCGATCGACGGGAAGGTCAGCGCGACCGCCGAGCGGGCGCCGTACGCGTCGTTGATCGTGCGGGCCAGGTCGTACTCGGTATGGCGCTGCCCCGGCTCGCCGGCCTTCGCCCAGCGCATCGTTTCGGCGATCGCCGCCGAACTGCGCGCGAACGCGTCGCGGAACCGGTCGAGCACCGCCGGCGTCTTGCCGGCGCGCAGCGCCTCGACCGGATTGAAGTCGGCGTGCCGCGCGTGCGGCCACACGCGGCGCACCGACTCGACGAGCGCGCAGTTGACCGACTCGAAGCCGTAACACACGTGCTCGACCGCGAACCGCGCGAGGAAGCGCTCGAGTTCGGCGAAGTCGCGCCGGATCACGTGCAGCGCCGGATACGACGCCAGTTCGACCGGGCAGCGGTCGCAGCCCTCCGGCAGGAACAGCGCGACCTGCTCGCCGATAGCGAACAGGAAGCCCAGGTGCGACGACGCATTCGGGATGTGATAGCCGCGGCTGTTCAGCAGGTACGCGAGGTCGTCCGACGCGCACGTGAAGAACGCGGTCGTGCCGGGCGCAGCGCCGGTGTGCGCGGCGAGCCGCCGGTTCAGCGCGTCGAGGTTCTGCGCGACGCTCGCGCCGGTCATCGCGTCCGGCAGCTCGAAGATCGGCCGCTCGACCACCCAGCCCGGCAGCGCGATCGCGCGGTCGATCTCGCGCTCGACGAGGCTCGTCCAGTCGAGCGATGCCGCCTGCGTCTGCTCGACCAGCCGGTCGCGCTGCGCGACGCTGATCCGCAGCGCGTCGTAGCCGACCCGCGCGAGCCGGCTCGCGTGCGCGAGCAGCCAGTCGGCCAGCGCCTGCCAGATCGTCACGTTCATGCCGAGCTTCTCGATGCGCACGCGCGCCGGGTCGCACTGCTGTTCGGCCTGCAGGTGATAGCGGCCGTCGACGAACAGCACGAACGGCGGCACGCCGAGCGCCTCGGCGGTCGCCGCGCTCAGGAAGATGCCGCAGCCGGCCGAGCCGTCGAAACCCGACAGCGCGTAGCGGGGGTTGTTGCGGCGCGGCAGGTATTCGGTGATGTATTCGTCCTGCGACGTGACCACGACCGCGTCGAGCCGGGTGGCGTCGAGCAGGCGCGACAGGCCGGCCTGCGTGTCGGCGACGGACGCGTCGTACGGGGGAAGGCCGGAGAAGCTGTATTTCAGTCGATCGATCATCGGATACCCGTTATGGATTGTTGTCGGCGGCCGGCGGCGTCACGCGGCATGGCGCACGCCTCGCGCGGCACGCTGCCCGCGCGGACGACGCGCGGCCCGGCGGGCAGCCGGGCCGTGGCGCCGTTCCAGCGGCAGGCTTTCGGGGAAATTTTTGTCTCACTTAACTTTGTTTGATGCGTGCGACAGAATCTAGAGCACGGTGAAATTGAGGTCAAGCTAAAATTTTCGTAGGGCTAAAATTGCCGATGCGTGAGGTGCGCGACGGCGGCACCGCCGTGCGCGGCGTGGCGGCGGACCGGCGCGACTGCACGGTACAATGCGCCCGCATCGTCGTCCCGACGGCCGTGCTTCGTGCGATTCGCGGAACGGCAACGTCCGGCGACTGCACCGCCCCCTCGCTCGCCTCCCGACTCGTTGCCACGAAAGAGATCCATGGATTCAGACATCATGCGTATCGGCCAGCGCATTCGCCGCCTGCGCCGGGAAGCGAAGAAAACGCTGCTGGAAGTCGCGACCGAAGCGAACCTGTCGGTCGGGTTCCTGTCGCAGGTCGAGCGCCATCTGACCGGTATCTCGCTGTCATCGCTGGTCAACGTCGCGAAAGCGCTCGACGTACCGCTCGGCACGCTGATCGACCAGCCGCGCCAGGCGCAGCCCGACTCGCACGCGGGCCGCCGCGAACCGTACGCGGTCGACGCCGCGTCGCAGTGGTACGAGCGGCTGTCCACCACCTTCGACGGCAGCCAGATCAACGCGCTCAAGGTCCGGATGATGGAGGGCTACCGGTCGGAATGGGTCGCGCACGGCGGCGACGAGTTCGTGTACGTGCTGACCGGCCGGCTCTGCTACACGATCGGCAAGAAGGATTACCCGCTGTCGCCCGGTGATTCGCTGCACTTCGACGCGAGGAAGCGCCATCGCGTCGCGAACGTCGGCGACGGGCCCGCGGAGCTGATCGCGGTCGGCACGCTGCCCCTCTTCGACGACAACTGCGCCGAGTTGGGGTCCGCCGCGATGAAAATCAGGCTGCTCGCGCGCGATGCCGGCGCGACGCCGGGCGAGCCGCGCGTGAGCCGCCGCGAACCGTCACCGAAGCGGGAGCGCGACGCGGACGCCGCGCAGCCCGCCGACAAGCCGGCCGGCGCCGCGGCCAAGACGGCTGCCGGGAAGTCCCGCGCGGCCACCGGCAAACGTCCGGCTGCCGCCACGCCGGCGCGCCGCACCGCCAAGCGCATGAAGAAATGACGGCTGGCGGCCGGGCGGCGCACCGCTCGGCACGGTCCGCACGATTTGCGGAATCGATTCACGGCCTGATTCGCAACCCGATTCCCCCCTATTCCGCGATCGCCAGCGCCTGTTTGACGGCCTCGACCCGCGCGCGATGCACGGCGTCCTTGATCTGCATCGCATCGTTGCCGACACCGCGCGCGATCGCGCCCGCGTCGACGCTGCGCGCCGCCACCAGCGCCACGCGCAGCCGCTCGGCCTGCGGATACGGCTGCGTGTCGAGCCCGAGCCGGCCGCGCGCATCCGCTTCGCACGCCTGCAGCATCTCGGCGAAGCGCGCCGGCTTGCGCAGCGCGTCGCTGCGCTCGAAGAAGCGCACCAGCGCGGCCGCGCCCATTTCCATCACGCGATGCAGGTTGCCGTGCTCGCGCGCGACCACCAGCGCGAGATCGCGGCAATCGTTCGGCACGCGCAGCCGCTCGCACAGCGGCTTGATGAGGTCGACGCTGCGGCCTTCGTGGCCGACATGGCGCGGCAGCACGTCGGCGGGCGTCGTCGCCTTGCCGAGATCGTGCGTGAGCGCCGCGAAGCGCACCGGCAGCGAATAGCCCTGCTTCGCCGCATAGTCGACGACCATCATCACGTGCACGCCGGTGTCGACTTCCGGGTGATAGTCGGCGCGCTGCGGCACGCCCCACAGCGCGTCGACCTCGGGCAGGATGCGCGCGAGCGCGCCGCACTCGCGCAGCACCGCGAACATCCGCGACGGTTTCGCCTCCATCAGCCCGCGCGCGATCTCCTGCCACACGCGCTCGGGCACCAGCGCATCCGCTTCGCCCGCGTCGACCATCCGCCGCATCAGCGCGAGCGTGTCGTCCGCGACCGTGAAATCGGCGAAGCGCGCGGCAAAGCGCGCGATCCGCAGGATCCGCACCGGATCCTCGACGAACGCGTCGCCGACATGCCGGAACACGCGTGCGCGCAGGTCGGCCTGCCCGTCGAACGGATCGATCACCGGGCCGACCAGCGCGCCCTCCGGGCTCACTTCGCGCGCCATCGCGTTGATCGTCAGGTCACGCCGCGCGAGGTCCTCTTCGAGCGTCACGTCCGGCGCATAGTAGAACTGGAAGCCGTGATAGCCGGCCGCCGTCTTGCGCTCGGTGCGCGCGAGCGCGTATTCCTCCTGCGTGCCCGGATGCAGGAACACGGGGAAATCCTTGCCGACCGGCCGGAAGCCCTGCGCGGCCATCTGCTCGGGCGTCGCGCCCACCACCACGTAGTCGCGGTCCTGCACCGGCACGCCGAGCAATTCGTCGCGGATCGCTCCGCCTACTGCGTAGATGTTCATGGCGTCGGTTCGTATTCGGCGATCACGTTGGTTTCGCGGCGCGCGCCATCGATCCAGCGCTGCACCGCCGGCAGTGCCGTCACGCGCGCCGCATACCCGGCCGCTTCCGGCGACAGCGCCGGCGCATACGTGTTGAAGCGCATCACGACGGGCGCATACATCGCATCGGCGATGCCGAATTCGCCGAACAGGAACGGGCCGCCCGAGGCCTCGATGCACGCGCTCCACAGCGCGTCGATGCGCGCGACGTCGGCGAGCGCCTCGGGCGTCGCGCCGCGCCCCGGCATCGACGCGCGCACGCTCATTCCCATCTGCGTGCGCAGCGCGGCGAAGCCCGAATGCATCTCGGCCGAGATGCAGCGCGCATGCGCGCGATCGAGCGGATCGGCCGGCCACATCGGGAACTGCGGATAGCGCTCGGCGAGCGTCTCGGCGATCGCGAGCGAATCCCAGATCGCGACGCCGTGGTCGTCGATCAGGCACGGCACCTTGCCGGTCGGCGAATACTCGCGGATGCGCGCGGCCGTGTCGTCGCGGCGCAGCTCGATCACGATCTCGTCGAACGGGATGCCGAAATGCGCGAGCAGCAGCCACGGCCGCATCGACCACGACGAGTAGTTCTTGTCTCCAATGACGAGTTTCATGGCGGTGTTCCGGAAAGCGCGAAAGTGAATGACGGAAGCGACGGTCCGCGGCGCCTAGCGGCGGCGCGAGCGGAACCAGTCGAAGCGGGAGCGCCGCGCGGCATGGCCGAGATACGCGGGCGCGATACTCTCGAGACTCGCGGGCGAGATCCCGAGTTCCGGTGCGAGCGGCCCGGACAGCACGTTCGGCACCGACATCGACGCGAGATTGTCGCGCGTGATCACCGGCTCGCCGGGCAGGCATTCGAACACGCTCGCCTGCAGCCGCGCGAGCGCGTCGGGCAGCCGCACGATGCGCGCCTGCCGGCCGACCAGCGTGCCGCAATAGCGCACCAGCTGCTCGAGCGTGTAGACGGTCGGGCCGCCGAGTTCGTAGGTCTTGCCGTGCGCGGCCGCGAGATCCAGCGTGTTGACGAACGCGCGTACGACATCGCCGACGAACACCGGCTGGAAGCGCGCATCGGGCATCGCGAGCGGCAGCACCGGCAGCGTGCGCTGCAGGTTCGCGAACGTGTTCAGGAATGCGTCGCCGGGGCCGAACACGACCGACGGGCGGAAGATCGTCAGCGCGAGCGAATCGGTCGCCGCGACCGCATGCAGCGCGGCCTCGCCGTCGCCCTTCGAGCGCTGGTACATGCTCGGGCCGTGCGAATCGGCGCCGAGCGCGCTCATGTGCAGCACGCGCCGCACGCCGACTTCGACGCACGCGGCGGCCAGCGCGGCCGGCAGCGCGACGTGCGCGCGCTCGAACCCGGGCCCGTACGGCGTGCCACGGCCGCCGTGCAGCACGCCGACGAGATTGACGGCCGCATGCGCGCCGGCGACGAACCGGGCGAGCGTGCGCGTATCGAGCGCGTCGAGCTCGACGATCTCGACCGGCAGCATCTGCAGGTGGCGTGCGTGCTCGCGCCGCCGCGTGCCGATCCGCACCTGCTTGCCGGCGTCGATCAGCGCGTTGACGAGCCGGCTGCCGATGAAGCCGGTGCCGCCCAGCAGCGCGACGGTCTGGCGATCCATGTTCGGGTCCTCAAAAGAACACTGCCGCGTCTCGCGCGGCAGTGTGAAGATTGCGGATCAGGGCGAGATCATGCCTAGGCGTTTCTTCAACGACTGCGGTTTGCCCTCGAAGAGCGCCGCGTAGTAGACGGTGTTCGACAGCACGTTCTTCACGTAGTCGCGCGTCTCGTTGAACGGAATCGTCTCCGCGAAGATCGCGCCTTCGACCGGCTGCGTCAACACCTGGCGCCACTGGCGCGGCCGGCCCGGGCCCGCGTTGTAGCCGGCGGTTGCCAGCACCGGCGAGCTGTCGAAGTTGTTGTAGATGTCCGCCAGATACCAGGTGCCGAGCTGGATGTTGGTATTGATGTCGTGCATCTGCGCACGCGTGATCGTGCCCATCCCGAGCTTCTTCGCGACGAGCTGCGCGGTGGCCGGCATCAGCTGCATCAGGCCGCCCGCGCCGACCGACGAACGCGCGTTCGTGATGAAGCGCGACTCCTGGCGGATCAGCCCGTATGCCCATTCGATGTCGAGGCCCGACGACTGCGCGTAGCGCTCGACGATGTCACGGTACGGCGACGGGTAGCGCAGCGTGAAGTCGTGCTCGGCCTTCGTGCGGTCGGCCGTGTTGACGGTGCGGTCGAGCAGGTCGATGCGCTTGCCGTATTCGGCGGCCGCGAGCAGCTGGCGATCGGTCATCCCGCGCAGCGGCCAGTTCCATTCGCGGTTGCCTTCGAGACGCAGGTTCAGCCCGTAGAAGCGTTGCGCGAGCGCGAAGCCCGGGATCTTGCTCATCGCGTCGATGTCGCCATCGCTCACCTTCGTGCGCGGCGGGATCGACGTGCGCTGGCCGAGCTCTTCGCCGGCGAGCTGCCCGTAGAAGTTGTACTGGCCCGCGACCTGCTCGAATTCCTGGTTCGCCTGCAGCGTGTCGCCGCTCTGCTTGAGCGCGCGCGCATGCCAGTAGATCCATGCCGGATCGTCGCGCAGCGACGGCGGCATCTGTTCGATCGACCAGCGCACCATCGGCCAGTTGCCGGCGAGCAGCGCGGCGCGCGTGCGCCATTCGTAGCCCGGGTTCGACAGCGGCGCGTTCGCGGATTTCGCATACCAGACCGACGCGAGCGCCGAGCGCTTGATCGCGCCCTGGTAGCCGATCGCGCCCCACGCGATCGCCTGCTCCTGCTTCGTCAGCGAGCCGGCGATCGACGTCAGCATCCCGGCGGCCGCGTCCGGATCGTTGCGCGCCATGCGGCCGAGCGCGATCAGCGCGAGCTGGTGCGAGGCCGCGTCGGGGCCGACGCCGCGCGCGAGGTACAGCGGCGGCGCGCTGGTCGCCTGGTCGAAACCGACCGGGCGCGCGCCGAGCGCGTCGACGATCTTGCCGCCGAGCGTCGTGTAGTTCTGCTCGTACGCGAGGCGCGCCTGCTGCCACACGTCGTCGCTCGTGAACTGCTGGTTGACGGTGAGCGCCGTAATCAGGTCGACACAGGCGTCGCCGTAGTATTTCGGCTCGACGAGCAGCGCACGCGCCGCCTCGGCGACGTTCTCGCCGCGCGCCGCGCGCGATTCGAGCGCGTAGCACTTGACCTGCGTGTCGTCATCGAGCACGAAGCGCTTGTACTGGTCGTCGAAGTTGCGCCAGTCGTGACGCGCGCCGAGCACGAGCAGGTAGTCGTTGCGCAGGCGGTCGGCGATCGCCTGGCCGTCGTAGCGCTGCAGGAACGACTGCACCGGCGCGTCCGGTGCGTCGACGCGTGCGCGGCCGGTCGAATCGAACAGCTGCGGCTTGATCTGGAAATACTCGACGTAGGACGGGACCGGATAGTTCGGGATCATCGACGCGAGCTGCGCGGCCTTCGCGGCGTCGTTGCGGCGCGCGGCTTCGCGCAGCTGCACGAAGATCTGGTCGTCCCCGGCGAGCGTGTCGTCGCCCGGTGCGGCGCACGCGGCCGTGCCCGCGACGAGCGCGGCGGCCGAAAGCGTGAGCGCGACCGCGCGATATACTCGGAAAAGGCTGTTCGACATCGTTATGAATGGAGCACGAAGTGAGCGAAAGCATAGCATGCAACCCTGTGCCGAACCCGAAGGTTGCGCTGCGCAAAACGCTGTCCGGCGCGCGTCGCGACGCCGCATCGCAGCCCGCCGCGAACGCCGCGCTCGACGCGCGGCTGCGCCTGTTGCTCGAGCGCCTCGCGCCCGCGACGGTCGGCTTCTACTGGCCGCTGCCGGGCGAATTCGACGCGCGCGACGCGGTGCTCGCGTGGGCCGCGGCCGGCACGGGCCGCCGCGCCGCGCTGCCGGTGATCGGCGAGCGTCACACGCCGCTCGCGTTCCATGCGTGGGATGCGGATACGCCGATGCGCGAAGGCCATCACCGGATTCCGGAACCGGCGTCGGGCGTCGTCGTCGTGCCCGACCTGCTGCTGATTCCGTGCGTGGGATTCGATCTGCAGCGCTACCGGCTCGGCTACGGCGGCGGCTACTACGACCGCACGCTCGCGGTGTGGCCCGGCGACACGCTGCCGGTGACGGTCGGCATCGCGTATGAAGCGTGCCGCGTCGATGCGCTGCCAGCCGAGGCGCACGATCTCGCGATGCGCTGGATCGTGACCGACGGCGCGCTTTACCCGGCCGCCTGATGACGCGGCGCGCGCTGCTGCGTGAGCGGCATGCCGCGCGTCACCGCGCTCACCCTCCCGTCCGCAATCGTTTACAGCGACGCCGCCGCGCGCGCGGCCGTGTCGTAGAGGCCCGATGCGTGGCGCAGCAACTGCGCCGCGTCGCCGATCTGCTCGTTGGTGAGGCCGCTGTCCTTGAGCGTCTCGATCAGGCAGTGCTCGCGCACCTCCCGATACTTCAGGCACAGCTCGCGGCCCGCCTCGGTCGCGAAGAAGAACACCTCCTTGCCGCTCTTCTCGCTCTTCACATAGCCGCGCGCGATCAGTTTTTTCAGCGCATAGGTCGCGACGTGCGTATCCTCGATATTGAGCACGAAGCAGATGTCGGCGAGCTTCTTCTTGCGTTCGCGGTGGCTCACGTGATGCAGCAGCGACACCTCGACCGCCGTCATGTCCTTCGCGCCCGCGGCCGACATGCAGCGCACCATCCAGCGGTTGAATGCGTTGCCGGCCATGATGAGCCCGTATTCGAGTTCCGACAGCTCCGCGCTCGAATCGGAAACGAGGTGTTCGGATGACACGATCTTGGTCGCAGGACGCTTCATGGAAAGGCGGAGCAAGCCGGATGACAGGGTGTGCCGAGTGTACGCCAGAAGCCCGGACATACGGGCTAGGCGAAAACGCTTATTGGGAAGTTGTCGATATTTTATTGACAATGTGCGCTAACATTGCCGTCCGAACCGTGCCAGTCCGATGACGCAACCCCGCATTTATCCGCTCGGCGATGCCGCCCTCGTCTGCGAGGTACCGCCGCCCGCCACGCTCGATTGCCAGCGCCGCGTCTGGGCCGTCGCCGAGGTCGCGCGCGCGTGGCCCGACGTGATCGACGTCGTGCCGGGCATGAACAACCTGACGATCGTGTTCGACGCGCTCGCCACGACGGCCGACTCGCTCACGCCGGCGCTGCGCGACGCGTGGGAAACCGCCGACGTCGAGCACGCGGACGGCCGGGAAATCGACATCCCGGTCGAATACGGCGGTGCCGCCGGTCCCGACCTCGCGGCCGTCGCCGCGCACACCGGGCTGTCGGCAGACGAAGTCGTCGCGCGCCACGCGGCGGGCGCCTACGTCGTCTTCTTCGTCGGCTTCCAGCCGGGCTTCGCGTATCTCGGCGGCCTCGATGCGTCGCTGCACACGCCGCGCCGCGCGGCCCCGCGCCTCGAGGTGCCGGCCGGCTCGGTCGGCATCGGCGGCGCGCAGACGGGCATCTATCCGGCCACGTCGCCCGGCGGCTGGCAGCTGATCGGCCGCACGTCGCACGTGCTGTTCGACCCGGCACGGCCGCAGCCGACGCTGCTGCTGCCCGGCGACCGCGTGCGCTTCACCATTGCCGGAGTCGACGCGACATGAGCCAGAACACCGCACCGGGCACGATCGAGGTCGTCCGCGCCGGCCCGCTGTCGACCGTGCAGGATCTCGGCCGCCGCGGCACACGCCATCTCGGCGTCGCGCAGGGCGGCGCGCTCGACGGCCTCGCGCTCGAGGTCGGCAACCGGCTGGTCGGCAACCGCCCCGACGCGGCGGCCGTCGAAATCACGATCGGGCCGGCCGCGTTCCGCTTCACGCGCGCGACGCGCATCGCGATCACCGGCACCGAATTCGGCGCGACGCTCGACGGCCGGCCCGTGTATTCCTGGTGGAGCCTGCCGGTCGACGCCGGGCAGACGCTCGTGCTGCCGGCCGCGAAACGCGGCATGCGCGGCTACCTGTGCATCGCGGGCGGCATCGACGTACTGCCGATGCTCGGCTCGCGCAGCACCGATCTCGCGTCGCGCTTCGGCGGCCTCGGCGGCCGCGCGCTGCGCGACGGCGACCGGCTGCCGGTCGGCGTGCCGCCGGCCGGCGCCGGCTGCCTCGCGGCCGACGCGCCCGAATTCGGCGTGAAGGCGCCCGCGTGGTGCGCGTTCGTGCGCGTCGACGAACCGCCGCGCCGCCACCGGCCCGCGCATGCGCCGTGGGCGATGCCCGTGCGCGTGCTCCCGGGCCCCGACTACGCGTCGTTCGCGGCCGATTCGCAGCAGGCGTTCTGGGACGAGGAATGGCTCGTCACCGCGAACAGCAACCGGATGGGCTATCGTCTCGCCGGCGCCGAACTGGTGCGCGAGCGGCCGGTCGAGCTGCTGTCGCACGCGGTGCTGCCCGGCACGATCCAGGTGCCGCCGAACGGCCAGCCGATCGTGCTGATGCACGATGCGCAGACCACCGGCGGCTATCCGAAGATCGGCACGGTGATCCGCGCGGATCTCTGGAAACTCGCACAGGCGCGGCTCAACCTGCCGATCCGCTTCGTGCGCACGACACCCGACGCCGCGCGCGCCGCCCTGGTCGCAGAACGTGCCTATCTGCGCCAGATCGACGTCGCGATCGAGATGCGCGAGGAAACGCGCCGCCGCGCGCAATCGCGTGCAGCGTGACAATGACGGAAGCAGGACGAAGGACGCGCCACGCACCCGTGGACGAGGAACATCATGGAAATCGATCTGAATGCCGATCTCGGTGAAGGATGCGGATCGGACGAGGCGCTGCTCGACCTCGTCACGTCGGCGAACATCGCGTGCGGCTGGCATGCAGGCGGCGCCAATGCGATGCGCGACTGCGTGCGCTGGGCCGTGCAGAAAGGCGTGTCGATCGGCGCGCACCCGAGCTTTCACGACCCGGAGAATTTCGGCCGCAAGGAAATGCAGCTGCCGGCCGGCGACATCTATGCGGGCGTGCTGTACCAGCTCGGCGCGCTGTCGGCGATCGCGCAGGCCGAGGGCGGCCGCATCGCGCACGTTAAGCCGCACGGCGCGCTGTACAACCAGGCCGCGCGCGACCCGCTGATCGCCGACGCGGTGGTGTCCGCGATCCACGACTTCGATCCGTCGCTGGCCGTGTTCGGGCTCGCGAACAGCGTGTTCGTCGCGGCCGCGCGCCACGCGGGGCTCGCCGCGGTGGAGGAAGTATTCGCCGACCGCGGCTACCGCGCGGACGGCTCGCTCGTGCCGCGCAACCAGCCCGGCGCGCTGATCGACGATGAAGAAGCGGTGCTCGCGCGCACGCTCGACATGGTGCGCGAGCGGCAGGTGCGGGCAGTGAGCGGCGAGTGGGTGCCGCTCAACGCGCAAACGGTCTGCCTGCACGGCGACGGCCCGCATGCGCTCGCGTTCGCGAAGCGGATCCGCGCGGCGCTCGAAGCGGCGGGTGTCGATGTCGTCGCGCCCGGCGCGCTGCAGGCCGGCGAAGACGCATGATGACGTGACGCGTCGTCGAAGCGCTCAGCCGTCGCAGGTCGAAAACCGCCGCCACAAAAGAAAAAAGCGCCCTCGTGGCGCTTTTCTGTTAGCGCAATCGCCGCGGACTTCGCCGTCTGTCGATTCGCCCCCCCGAAACCGTCTGTCGACGGTGACCGGAAACATGCTCCGGATCAAAAAACGTCCGCCGCCGCCCGCTTGCTGCTTCCCCCGGTCGGACGACGGAACGTTGCTTATGCCGCAAGTCTGTCGCATGCATTTGTTGTGCCGACGATGTTTGGCCCCGCCGTGCATGCAGACACTCCGCGGCCGGCACGTTACATACGTGCCGGCTACGCTAACCCCGCGCTTTGTTTTCTGCTACCCCGTAGAACTTATCTATTCTTTTCATTTTTTCAACTTGTGGGATGAAGAATAGAGATTGGCAGAACCGGATGTCAATCGTTTTAAACGCTATTTCCTGAAGATTCGAGGGTTTTCCTTATCGAGCCGCGTGGCCGCGCGGGCGCCTCGCAGCGCGTGCATCTCGTCGATCAAACAGGGGAGGATCGGCGCGCGGTGCGCGGCGCGATCAGTTCGCGTCGACCTGATACCCTTGCTGGCGCAACAATTCGAGCACGCCGCGCGGGCCGCCCAGATGCAGCGCGCCGATGGCCACGAATACCGGCCGGTTCGGCGCGGCGATTGCCGTCATCCGTGCAACGAAGCGCCGGTTGCGCTCGTACAGGATCTTGTTGTCGATCGACGCCGACAGCGCCTTCGAACGGGCCAGCCGCTCGCTCTTCGCGACCGCCCACGCCGAGATCGCGTCGGCGTCGCCAATTCGCCACAGCCGGTGCAGCGCCTTGATGTCGTCGGCGTTCTGCGCCGGGGTCTGCACCATGTCCTGCGCGAGCATCTCGCGCTGCTCGGCGAGCGTCAGTCCGGTGAACGCGCGCATCTGCTCGGCGAGCGTCTCGAGCCCGATCACGCGGCCGCCCTTCTTCTTCAGGAACACGTTCTGCAGCTGCGCCTCGGTGCCGTACTCGGTCTGCAGGCCGGCCGCCAGCGAGTCGTAGGTTTCGACGACCAGCGCCGCGAGCCACGGCCGCATCCGGCGGATCTCCGCGAGCGCGGCCGGGTTGCCGCGCAGGCGCGCCGCGAGGCGCTGCCACTGCGGCTCGGGCAGCAGGCGCTGCAGGCACGGGTAGCGGCACACGCCGTACTTCGACACGTCGTCCTGCGATTCGAGGAGGTCATCCGGCGACAGCTCGAGCGCGAGCGTCGGCGACGCGGCGAGCGCCGCGAGGATGCGCGGCCGGAACGGCTGCGCGGGCGGATAGTCGGACGGGTCGCCCGTGTGCAGCGTGCCGAGCACGTACAGCGTGACCCTGCCCCGGGTCGCGACATAGAACGGCATGCGCGCGGGCTGCACGCGCACCGTGCCGCGCGCGACCGTGCCGTTCGACACGGACGGCACGTGGAAGCCCGGCAGGTTCATGCCGGGCGGCGGAACCTGCGACGGATGGATCGGCGAACTCGCCGGCGCGCGCCTTTCGGCACGCGCGGCGTCGACCGGGACCAGCACGCTGGCCGCCACGCACGCGCCGGCCAGCGCCGCGCCCGTGACCGTGCGCACGCTCCAGCGCCGTGCGTTGCGGCACGCGCGCATCACGCGCGCGCGGCCGCCCCCCGAACGGCGCACGCCAGGCGCGCGCGCCGCCAAACCATCAGGCATTCACCTCCCCTACCTCCTCGGCGCGATGGCAGGCCACGCGGCGTCCGTCGACGTCGCGCAGCTGCGGTTCCTCGACGCGGCAGCGCTCGACCGCGTACGGGCAGCGCTGGTGAAACGCGCAGCCCGACGGCGGATTGAGCGGCGACGGCAGCTCGCCCTGCAGCTTGATCTGCACGCGGCGGTCTTCCTCGAAGATCGCCGGCGTCGCCGACATCAGCGCGCGCGTGTACGGATGGCGCGGATGCGCGTAGATCGTCGCCTTGTCGCCGAGCTCGGCGACGCTGCCGAAGTACATCACCATCACGTCGTCGGCGACGTGCTCGACCACCGACAGGTTGTGCGAGATGAACACGTAGCTCGTCTTGAACTGCTCCTGCAGGTCCATGAACAGGTTCAGGATCTGCGCCTGGATCGACACGTCGAGCGCGGACACCGGTTCGTCGGCGACGACGATCCGCGGATCGAGGATCATCGCGCGCGCGATCGCGACCCGCTGGCGCTGGCCGCCCGAGAACATGTGCGGATAACGCTTCGCGTGCTCGGGCCGCAGGCCGACCGTGCGCATGATCTGCGCGACGCGCTGCGCGCGTTCGGCGGCCGTCAGGTTCGCGTTGATCTCGAGCGGCTCGGAGAGCGTCTGCTCGACGGTCTTGCGCGGGTTCAGCGACGCGAACGGGTTCTGGAACACCATCTGTACGCGGCGGCGCAGGTCGGCGACCGTCTCGCGGCTCGCGCCGGCCACGTCCTTGCCGTCGATCGTCAGGTGGCCCGAGGTGGGCGTCTCGATCATCGTGAGCTGGCGCGCGAGCGTCGATTTCCCGCAGCCCGACTCGCCGACGACGGCGAGCGTCTTGCCGCGCTTGAGCGTGAACGACACGCCGTTCAGCGCCTTCACGGTGCCCTGCCCGAACATCCCGCGCTTGACCGTGTAGTGCTTCGCGAGCCGGTCGGCGACCAGCACCGCTTCCTCGTCGTGCGGCGTGGCACGCGTTTCGTGGACTGCATTCATCGTGCGCCTCCCGTCAGGTCGAGGTTGGAAACATTGAGCGGCTTGATGCAGCGCGCGCGCATCGCATCGTTGGCCGGCACCAGCGTATCGAGCGCCGGACGCGCCTTGCGGCAATCGTCGACGACGTACTTGCAGCGCGGCGCGAACAGGCACCCGGACGGGCGATCATCGCGGCCCGGCACCATGCCCGGCAATGCGGCAAGGCGACGCGCCCCCTGATTGTGCTCGGGAATCGCCGCGAGCAGCGCTTCGGTATACGGATGATGCGGCGCACGGAAGATGTCCGGCACGCGATTGGTCTCGATGACCTCGCCCGCATACATCACGGCGACGCGCTGCGCGACCTCCGACACGACGGCCAGGTCGTGCGAGATCAGCACGAGCGCCATCCCGCGCTCCTTCTGCAGCTTCACGAGCAGGTCCATGATCTGCGCCTGGATCGTCACGTCGAGCGCGGTGGTCGGCTCGTCGGCGATCAGCAGCTTCGGGTTGCACGCGACCGCCATCGCGATCATCACGCGCTGGTTCATGCCGCCCGACATCTGGTGCGGGAACGCCGTGATGCGGTTCTTCGCATCCGGAATGCCGACCTGGTCGAGCAGCTCGAGCGCGCGCCGGTGCAGCGCGTCGCCGCGCAGGCCTTCGTGCAGCTTCAGCACCTCCTTGATCTGGTAGCCGACCGTGTAGCTCGGGTTCAGGCTCGTCAGCGCATCCTGGAACACCATCGCGATGTCCTTGCCGACGATCTTGCGGCGCGCCTTCGGCGACGCCTTCAGCAGGTCCACACCGTTGAACGTGACCTCGTCGGCCGTCACCTTGCCCGGCGCATCGATCAGGCCCATCAGCGCCATCATCGTCACGCTCTTGCCGGAGCCCGATTCGCCGACGACGCCCACCACCTCGCCCGGCGCGATCGACAGGTTGATCCGGTCGACCGCGGGCAGGCCGTTGAAGTTCACCGCGAGATTGCGGATAGTCAGTAGATCTTGGCTCATGGTCACGCCATCCGCTTCAGTTTGGGATCGAGCGCGTCGCGCAGCCCGTCGCCGAGCAGGTTGATCGCGAGCACCGAAATCAGGATCGACAGGCCTGGCATCGTCACGATCCACCACGCGTTGTCGATGTAGTCGCGCGCGGACGCGAGCATCGCGCCCCACTCGGCGGTCGGCGGCTGCACGCCGAGGCCGAGGAAGCCGAGCGCGGCCGCGTCGAGGATGGCCGACGAGAAGCCGAGCGTCGCCTGCACGATCAGCGGTGCCGTGCAGTTCGGCAGCACCTGCGAGAACATCAGGCGCAGCGTGCCGGCACCGGCCACGCGCGATGCCGTCACGTACTCCTTCTGCAGTTCGCCGAGCGCGGATGCGCGCGTGAGGCGCACGTAGGCCGGCAGCGCGACGATCGCGATCGCGAACATCGTGTTGGTGAGGCCCGGTCCGATGATCGCGACGACCGCGACCGCGAGCAGCAGCGACGGCAGCGCGAGCAGCACGTCCATGATGCGCATCACGGGCGTGTCGGCCCACTTCTGGAAGAACGCGGCGATCAGCCCGAGCACGATGCCGGGGATCAGCGCGAGCACGACCGACACGAAGCCGATCCAGAACGACATGCGCGCGCCGAACATCAGGCGCGAAAGGATGTCGCGGCCCGCTTCGTCGGTGCCGAGGATGAACTGCCAGTTGCCGCCCGCGAGCCATGCGGGCGGGATCTTCACGTAGTCGCGGTATTGCTCGACCGGGCTGTGCGGCGCGATCAGCGGCGCGAACAGCGCGACGAGGATCAGCACCAGCACGACGATGCCGGCGCCGACGGCGCCGCGGTTGCGCGAGAAGTTGGCCCAGAACTCGCGCAGCGCGAGCGCACGGCCGCCGGCCGGCGCGGATTCGCTCGGCAGGGTGTTTTGCAGATTGCTCATGGAATTACCTCGTGTGGCGGATGCGCGGATTCAGCACGCCGTACAGCAGGTCGACGACCAGGTTCACGACGATCACGAGCGTCGCGATCAGCAGGATGCCGCCCTGGACGACCGGATAGTCGCGGCGGCCGATCGCATCGATCAGCCACTTGCCGACACCGGGCCACGAAAAGAGCGTCTCGGTCAGCACGGCGCCGGCCAGCAGCGTGCCGATCTGCAGGCCGATCACGGTGACGACCGGGATCAGCGCATTGCGCAGCGCATGCACGACGACCACGCGCACGGGCGACAGGCCCTTCGCGCGCGCCGTGCGGATGTAGTCCTCGCGCAGCACTTCGAGCATCGACGAGCGCGTCATCCGCGCGATCACCGCGAGCGGGATCGTGCCGAGCACGATCGCCGGCAGGATCAGGTGGCTGACCGCCGATTTGAACGCGCCTTCGTCGGGTGCGAGCAGCGCGTCGATCAGCATGAAACCGGTCGGATGCGGGAAATCGTATTCGACCGCGATGCGGCCCGACACGGGCGTCCAGCCGAGGTACGACGAAAACACCATGATGAGGATCAGCCCCCACCAGAAGATCGGCATCGAGTAGCCGGTGAGCGCGGTGCCCATCACGCCGTGATCGACGACCGAGCCGCGCCGCAGCGCGGCGATCACGCCGGCCGGCAGCCCGACCGCGAGCGCGAACACGAGCGCGCACAGCGACAGTTCGACGGTCGCCGGGAAGCGCGCGAAGAATTCGCCCGCGACGCTGGTGTTGGTGATGATCGACGTGCCGAGGTCGCCATGCAGCGCCCGGCCGATGTAGTGGATGTACTGCAGGGGCAGCGGCTGGTCGAGCCCGAGGCGTTTCATGGCCTCCGCATGCATCGCGGGATCGACGCCGCGCTCGCCCATCATCACTTCGATGGGGTCGCCCGGTATCAGGTGAATCAGCGCAAACGCCAGGATGGTGATGCCGATGAAGGTCGGGATCACCATGCCCACGCGGCGCAACACGAATGTGAACATGATGCGTCTCGTATTTTCTTGTGGGAAATGTACGACCGGCGACGAGGGGCTTTTGGCCCCTCGTCGCCGGATGATTTCAAGCCGGTCTTCTCAAGACGACAGCTTACGCCAGGCCGGTTACTTCACGCTGACACCGTCGAAACGCGCATAGCCGAGCGGCTCGATGCGCATGTCGACCACGTTCTTGCGTACCGGCTGGTAGACCGTCGAGTTCGCGATCGGCGAGAACGGCAGCTGCTGCGCGAAGATCTGCTGGGCCTGCGTGTAGATCTTCGTGCGCGCGTCCTGGCCCGTCGTCGTGCGACCCTTCTGGATCAGGTCGTCGAACGGCTTGTAGCACCAGTGCGAGAAGTTGTTGCCCTTGATCGCCTCGCAGCCGAGCAGCGTGCCGAGCCAGTTGTCGGGGTCGCCGTTGTCGCCCGTCCAGCCGATCAGCATCGTGTCCTGCTCGCCCGTGTGCGCGCGCTTGATGTACTCGCCCCACTCGTACGTGACGATCTTCGCCTTCACGCCGATCTTCGCCCAGTCGGCCTGGATCATCTCGGCCATCAGGCGGGCGTTCGGGTTGTATGCGCGCTGCACCGGCATCGCCCACAGCGTGATGTCGAAACCGTTCGGATAGCCGGCCTTCGCGAGCAGCGCCTTCGCCTTCTCGGTGTCGTTCGGGGCCATCTTCAGGTTCTTGTCGTACGACCATTGGGTCGGCGGCATCGGCGCGCTGGCGGCCTGGCCGGCACCCTGATAGACGGATTCGAGAATCGCCTTCTTGTTGATCGCCATGTCGAGCGCCTGACGCACTTCGAGCTTGTCGACCGGCTTGTGCTCGACGTTGTACGCGAGGTAGCCGAGGTTGAAGCCCGGCTGCGACGGCATGTCGATGCCCGAGTCGGCCTTCAGCGCCGCGATGTCGGCCGGACGCGGATAGCTCATCACCTGGCATTCGTTGCGCTTGATCTTCTGCACGCGCACGCCCGGGTCGGGCGTGATCGAGAAGATCAGCTTCGACAGCTTCACCGCGCCCTTCTTCCAGTAATCAGGATTGCCATCGAAACGGATCGTCGCGTCCTTCGTATAGCTGCGGAAGATGAACGGGCCCGTGCCGACCGGCTTCTGGTTGATGTCGGCGGCCTTGCCGGCCTTCATCAGCTGGTCGCCGTACTCGGCCGACAGGATCGACGCGAATTCCATCGCCATGTTCTGGATGAACGGCGCGTTCGGCTCGGACAGCGTGAACTTCACGGTGTACGGATCGACCTTCTCGATCTTCGTGATCAGCTTGTCGAGGCCCATGTCGGTGAAGTACGGGAACGACACCGGGTAGGCCTTGCGGAACGCATTGTTCGGATCGAGCATGCGCTCGAACGAGAACACGACGTCGTCCGCGTTGAATTCACGCGTCGGCTTGAAGAAGTCGGTCGTGTGGAACTTCACGCCATGACGCAGGTGGAACGTGTACACCTTGCCGTCGGACGAGACGTCCCACTTCTCGGCGAGGCCGGGCTCGACCTTGGTGCCGCCGCGCTCGAATTCGACGAGGCGGTTGTAGACGGTGAACGTGGCGGCGGTGAAATCGACGCCGGTCGTGAATTGCGCGGAATCAAAACCCGCCGGGCTGCCTTCTGAGCAGTAGACGAGCGTTTTGTTCGGGATCTGTGCGAATGCAGAACCCGCGACGCCGAGCGATGCCGCTGCCACGCCTGCGATGGCGGTAACACGCAGGGTGTGCAACAGACGGTTGTATTCCATGTTTCCTCCAGGTCTCCAGATCGGAACCGGTCCCCCTGGGGGCCGGGTACGCGGATATTACTTGAGCTAGCGATTTTGCAACAAGCTGGAGAAAAAACTCTTCTAGACGCGCATCCACGCGGGTTTTTGCCGATGTCTTGCACACGCGAAAAGTGCCTCTGCGCGCACGAGCGGCCATTTCGTTCATCCCGCGCATGTTTCGTTCGACAACTAAACAATTCGGGCGCGAACGCAGAGGGTTGTCGCGCCGTGTTCGCGGCCAGTCCGCACATCGTTGCGGCTTCCGAAACGATGCATGCGATGCAATGCAACCGTCAGGCCGGCGCGTCGAGATCCGCGCTGCGCGCGGGCACGAATGCGACCGCGACGATCGACAGTGCGATTCCCGCCATCACGTAATAGGTCGGTGCGAGCGGCGTGCCCGTCACCTTGATCAGCCACGTGACGATGAACTGCCCGAAACCGCCGAACAGCATCACCGCGACGTTGTACGCGATCGACAGCCCGGTCGAGCGCACGTTGGCCGGGAACAGCTCGGCGATCATCGCGCCGAACGGCCCGTAGTAGCCGGCGAGCGTCACCGACAGCACGGCCTGCACCACGATCAGCCGCGCGATGCTCGGCGCCGCGTCGAGCCACGCGAACAGCGGATACATCAGCACGAGCGTCAGCCCGAGCGACCACAGCGACAGACCCTTGCGGCCGATGCGGTCGGACCATGCGCCCGCGACCGGCGACAGCACCATCAGCAACAGGTTGCCGATGATCACCGCATAGAACGATTGCGCATACGGCAGCTTCAGCTGCTTCACCGCGAAGGTCGGCAGATAGCTGATCAGCACGTAGACCGTCACCGTCAGCGCGATCACCGAGCCGAGCCCGCACAGCACCTCGCGCGGATGGCGCGTGAACACTTCGCCGAGCGTTGCGCGGCGTGCGCTTTGCTGTGCATGCAGGAACGCTTCGGAATCGGCGAGATGACGGCGGATGTAGAAACCGATCGGGCCGATCACGAGCCCGAGGATGAACGGCACGCGCCAGCCCCAGCTGCGCAGCGCGTCGTGCGACAGCCCGCGCGTGACGGCCGCGCCGACGAGCGCGCCGATCAGCAGCGCGCCCGCCTGGCTCGCCATCTGCCAGCTGCCGTAGAAGCCGCGTTTCGAGAACGGCGCGGCTTCGATCAGCAGCGCCGTTGCGCTACCGAATTCACCGCCCGCCGAGAAGCCCTGCAGCAGGCGGCCGAGCACGATCAGGAGCGGGCCGCCGATGCCGATCGCCGCATAGGGCGGCGCGATCGCGAGCAGGAAGATGCCGGCCGTCATCAGCAGGATCACGAGCGACAGCGCGGCCTTGCGGCCCGCGCGGTCGGCGTACAGCCCGAACACGATGCCGCCGATCGGGCGCATGAAGAACGCGACGCCGAAGGTCGCGGTGCTCAAGAGCAGCGACGAGTATTCGCTGGTCGTCGGGAAGAACAGTTCGGCGATCACGACGGTCATGAAGCCGAACACCGTGAAGTCGTACCACTCGAGCGCGTTGCCGATCACGGCGGCGACTACCGCGCGGCGGTTCAGCGCGCGCTCGGGCCGGATCGTTTTCGTTGAATTCGCAATCGTCGCCATGCGAGCCTCGTTCTCGTGAATCCGCCGTATCGGGCGCGGCGCGCGGAGGGCCCGCGGCGCGTTGGTTTGCAGCGAGTGTAGAAAGCGACGGAACCGTTTTCAAGCATAAAAAACGCCCGCCATCGTCCGATGGCGGGCGTTTTGCGGTTTTCGCCACATTGCGGCATCGCACGATGCCGCCGCGGGCATCAACCCATCTTCGAGAATGCGCTGCACCAGCCCTTCGCCGATACCTGCTTGCCCGGGAATGCACCGCAGGGGCCCGACGCCGAGCCCTTCTTGCCCTGGTACAGCATGCAGGCCGCGCAATCCTGGCCCGCTGCGTATTTCGGATACTTCGTCTTGTCGACCTTCGTCGCATCGGCCTTGTAGCCGAGCGCCACGGCGGTCGGATCCGTTTCCGACAGCATCGGCGCATCGGCCAGCGCTTCGCGCGACAGCGCCAGCGCGGACACGGCGCCGATGCTCGTGATCAGGAAACTCCGACGGGATGTTTTCATGGGGGACTCGCTCCAACGTTATCGGTTTGAAAGCCGTTCTGGCGACGGCCGTTCAACAGAATAACGCTCAAGCGCATGAATGTGCGCGCCGAAATGCCGGAGATAAGGGATTTCACACAAGGGATTTCACACGGGTCTCGCCCGGGGTTTCGCACGGCCGGCCCGCACGGATGCGGGCCGTGAGTGTCAGCCATGCGACGTCATGTCGGCGACGCGCTGCCCGAGCGCGAGCGACGCGGTCAGCCCCGGCGACTCGATGCCGAACAGGTTCACGAGGCCGCGCACGCCGTGCTGCGCCGTGCCTTGCACGATGAAGTCGGCCGGCGGCTCGCCGGGCCCCGCGAGCTTCGGCCGGATCCCCGCGTAGGCCGGCTGCAACGCGTCGTCCGGCAGGTCGGGCCAGTACGTGCGGATCGACGTGTAGAACGCCTGCGCGCGCGCCGGATCGACTTCGTAGCGCAGCGCATCGACCCACTCGACGTCCGGGCCGAAGCGCGCCTGCCCGGCGAGATCGAGCGTCAGATGCACGCCGAGCCCCGCGCGGTCGGGTATCGGATAGACGAGATGCGAGAACGGCGCGCGGCCGGACAGGCTGAAGTAGTTGCCGCGCGCGAGATAGAGCGGCGGCACCCAGCGCGGATCGAGGCCGCGCGTGCGGCGCGCGAGCGCCTGCGCGCCGAGGCCCGCGCTGTTGATCACGCACGCGGCCTCGATTTCGGTCGGCGCGTCGCCGCCGGTGCGCACGACGAAGCGGCCGCCGCGCAACACGTCGATCGACTCTACCGGGGATTTCAGCGCGCACACCGCGCCGTCGCGCTCCGCGTCGCCGAGCAGCGCGAGCATCAGCTGGTGGCTGTCGACGATGCCGGTGCTCGGCGAAAACAGCGCCTCCACGCAATCGAGCGCGGGCTCGAGGGTCTGCGCCTCGGTACGCGTGAGCGGCATCAGGTCGAGCACGCCGTTTTCCGCCGCGCGCGCGGCGATCGCCTTCAACTGCTTCACCTGCGCGGCGCTTGTCGCGACGAGCAGCTTGCCCACGCGCCGGTGCGGCACGTGACGCGTCTCGCAGAACTCGTACAGCAGGTCGCGCCCGCGCACGCACGACATCGCCTTCAGCGAGCCGCGCGAGTAGTAGAGCCCCGCGTGAATCACCTCGCTGTTGCGCGAACTCGTGCCCGTGCCGATTGCGTCGGCCGCCTCGAGCACGATCGTTTCGCGTCCGCGCGCGGCCAGCTCCCGCGCAATCGCAAGACCGACGACACCCGCGCCGATCACCACACAATCCATCTGCTCCATGGCGTTTCGCGTCGCTCACGCGTCGAGGGGAGAGAAGAGAATTGTACGTCCCGGTTCGCCCGCCTGCCGAACGCGCTTGCATCGGCATGTCGCGTGCGCCGCGCCGCACGGCGCGACGCGCGCAGGCCGCGGCGAGGCGCGCGCCGCCGGCTCAGAACCCGATCGGCCGGCGCTTCGCCGCGCCCTCGTCGGCGCGGATGTCGGACGGTGCGATCACGTCCCGGCCGTCGAGCCGCGCGGCGCCGAACGCATGCAGCAGCGCACGGCGCATCGTGCGCGGCGGCGTCGCGGCCAGCACGTCGAGCGCGTCGTCGTCGAGCGTGTCGGGGAAGCGCCGCCCCCACGCGTGCGACGTGCGGATCTCGTCGTAGATCGTCTGCGCGATCCGGCGCGCGCCGGCCGCGTCCGGCGGCGCGATCTCGTACACGTTCATCCGGTTCAGCAGCGGCTCCGGGATCGCCTGCGCATCGTTCGCGGTCGCGACCCAGATCACGTTGCCCGCATCGATCGGCACCTCGGCGAATTCGTCGACGAACGCGCGCGCGGTGTCGTGCTCGAGCAACGCGTACAGCGCGCCGAGCGGATCGTATTGCGCGTCGCTGCCCGCCTTGTCGATCTCGTCGACCGCGATCACCGGGTTCGCGTAGCTGCCGTTGACGAGCGCTTCGAACACCTTGCCGGGCTTCGCGTTCTTCCATTGCGACGATGCGCCCGACAGGATCCAGCCGGCCGTCAGCGAACTCATCGGCACGTAGTGGTACGCGGTGCCGAGCAGCTGCGCGAGCGCCTTCGCGAAATGCGTCTTGCCGATGCCGGGCGGCCCGAGCAGCAGGATCGGCATCAGTTCGAGCCGGTCGTCGGTCTCGAGGCACAGCGCGACCTGCTTGCGCACGTCGTCGAGGGGTTCGGTGAAATTGGGCAGCGCGTCGCCGAGTTCGTCGAACGACGGCATCCGGTTCGGCTTCACGCAAAAGCGCAGATTGCCGGTCTTGAGCATCCGCTCGTAGGTGGCGCGCAGTGCGTCGCTCGCGCTCTCGTTCAGCTCGTTCAACGCGGTCTCGACCTGCTCGAGGTCGTACACCGTGCTGAAGGACGCCACCGCCAGTTCCTGTTTCACCATCGCCGTCGTCATACCAACCTCGCCGCTGCTGCCGTCACACGATCATCAGACCCTTACGATTTCAGTGTAGCGATCCCGCATCGGCGTGCAAGCAAGCAGCCACCGCGGTCTGCTGCTAACACCGTGCGCGCGCTGCGGCGTCGCGCCGCGCGGCGTATGATCGATGGTTCACCGGCCGTCGCGCCGGCCTCGCCACGGCGCCCGCACGGCGCCGCGCGCTTCGTCTCGAAGGGTTGCCGATGTCCGTCCCCGCTGCTGCCCCGCGCGTCGATCCCGACGCGATCCACGCCGTCGACGCTGTCGACGCCGCGCTCAAGTCGCGCCGCGCGATTCGCGCGTTCCTGCCGACGCCCGTGCCGCGCGACACGCTCGAGGCGATCCTCGAAGCCGCGAGCCGCGCGCCGTCGGGCACCAACATCCAGCCGTGGCACGTGTACGTCGCGACCGGCGCGACCCGCGACGCGCTCGCCGCGGCCCTCACAGCGGCATACGACGATCCGGCGCGCGACGAGAAATACGTCGCCGAGTACGACTACTATCCGCGCGAATGGGTGTCGCCGTACATCGACCGGCGCCGCAAGGTCGGCTGGGACCTGTATGGTCTGTTGAACATCGGCCGCGACGAAAAGGCCCGCATGCACGCGCAGCATGCGCGCAACTTCCGCTTCTTCGATGCGCCGGTCGCACTGTTCTTCACGCTCGACCGCGTGATGACGCACGGCGCATGGCTCGACTGCGGGATGTTCCTGCAGGGCGTGATGACGGCCGCGCGCGCACGCGGCCTCGACACCTGCCCGCAAGCCGCGTTCGTGCCGTTCCACCGGATCGTCGCCGAGCATCTCGGCATCCCGGCCAACGAGCAACTCGTGTGCGGGATGTCGCTCGGCCATGCGGACCCGCACGCGATCGAGAACCGCCTCGTCACCGAGCGCGCGAGCGTCGCCGAGTTCGCGCGCTTTTTCGCTTGAAAACGCGTGACGCGCACCTACCTTTCGATCAGGACCAGATCGTGCTGCGAACCCGCGGCGACGCATCGTGTCACGCGACCGTCCGGATCGATCGGGCGTAAGATGTGCGTCCGTTCCCCGCTACCCCGCGTTTCCGGAGAAGTTTCATGCTGAAACACGGCCTGGCCGTCCTGCTCGCGAGCGCCGCGCTCGCGGCCCATGCGCAGAGCGCCGCACCGGCAGCCGTCGCATGGGAGATCCAGGTGGTGCGCGACGGTCAGACGATCGACACGTTCCAGCAACGCACCACCGTCGGTCAGACCCGCACCGACACCCATCGCTATCCGTCCGCCGTGCCCGTCGGCTGCGGCAACGCCGCGCGCGTCGTGCCGACCGAGCGCTCGCGCTCGGTGACGGTCGCGCCGCTCACCGTCGACGACGCCGCCCGCACCGTGTCGCTCGCGCTCGACGTGCAGGAAACCCTCGACGACGAAAACGCGACGCGCAGCGATCCGTGCGTGCCCGCGTCGCCGCGGCAGATCGTCGCGAGCCATCCGGGGCTGTCGGTCGGCGGCGACGCATGGACCGACTGGACCCTCGTCGAGCAACGCCCGCATCTCATCTACCGCGTGCGCGCGCACGTCGCGAAGGACTGAGCGCCATGTCCGCCGACGCCCTGTCCCTGCCGTTCGCCGAACCGCACGCCGCGCCCGACGAAATCACCGCGGTCAGCTGGAACCTGCACAAGGGCCGCTCGCCGCTCGGCTTCACCGCATGGAACGCGATGCGCAACTGGATGCAGTCGACGCACGCCGACGTGTATTTCCTGCAGGAAGCGATGGCGCGCCGCATGCCGCGTCCGATGCTCGCCCCCGGCTTCGGCGCGCCGATGGACGACGCGGTCGACGACGTGTGGCACTGCCAGGCCACCGAGATCGCGCAGGCGCTCGACTGGCAGATCGCGCTCGGACCGAACGTGTTCAAGCCGTCGTGGCGGCACGGCAACGCGATCCTGTCGCCGCACCCGCTCGACCTCGGCGGCCGCTGGGATATCTCCGCGCACCGCTTCGAGCGGCGCGGGCTGCTGGTCGCGCGCGCGACGCTCGCCGGCGCGCGGCCCGTCACGCTCCTGTGCGCGCACCTCGCGCTCACGCGTGCGGCGCGGTTGCGCCAGATGCACTGGATCGCGCACTGGATCGTGCGCAACGCGGGCGACGACCCGCTCGTGCTCGCCGGCGACTTCAACGACTGGCGCAACGATTCGGTCGCGCTGTTCGCCGAGATCGGGCTGTCCGAGGTCGCGACGCTGCTCGGCGAGTCGGGCCGCACGTTCCCCGCGTTCTCCCCGGCGCTCGCGCTCGACAAGATGTTCGTGCGCGGGCTGACGCCGCTCGAATGGCAGGCGCCGTCCGGCGAAACCGCGTGGCTGTCGGACCACCTGCCGTATATCGCGCGGCTGCGCCTCGATTCGCAGTGACGCGGCAGCACCGCATGCCCGCGACTACCGAAGCGCATATCGCAGCGGCCGGTTCACCTGCCTGACCGGCTCGCAAGCGTGCGCGTCCCGGACCAGCGTGTTCGCGGCGCGAAGCTCGCTGCCGATTACTGAAAGCTGTTTGCAAGATTCCGTTGCGCCAAATCCGCGCAGCCGCGCGGGTCAAGCCCGCATCTGCCCCAAGCAGGGTAAAATAAAGAGTTCCTCAAACGTCTGTCATCGAGAAGGCGCGTGTCCGACGCGCCGGCCGGCCGATCCGCGATCGGGCCGACGCACTCGGTTTTTTTGCCCGTTTTTGGGCCCGTTACACGCGTCCGCTACGCGCGTCCGTTTTCAAAGCCATGAGCAAATACGACACCGCCACCGTCCAATCCGTCCATCACTGGACCGACACGCTTTTCAGCTTCACCTGCACCCGTGAGCCGAGCCTGCGCTTCAACAACGGCGAATTCACGATGGTCGGCCTCGAGGTCGACGGCAAGCCGCTCGCGCGTGCCTACTCGATCGTCAGCCCGAACTACGAAGAGCACCTCGAATTCTTCAGCATCAAGGTCCAGAACGGCCCGCTGACGTCGCGCCTGCAGCACCTGAAGGTGGGCGACTCGGTGCTGATCGGCAAGAAGCCGACCGGCACGCTCGTCGCCGACAACCTGCTGCCCGGCAAGACGCTGTGGATGCTGTCGACCGGCACGGGCCTCGCGCCGTTCATGTCGATCATCCGCGACCCGGACATCTACGAACGCTTCGACAAGGTCATCCTGACGCACACCTGCCGCCTGAAGGGCGAGCTGGCGTACATGGACTACATCAAGCACGACCTGCCGGGCCACGAGTATCTCGGCGACATCATCAAGGAAAAGCTCGTCTACTACCCGACGGTCACGCGCGAAGCGTTCGACAACGAGGGCCGGATCACCGACCTGATCGCGACGGGCAAGCTGTTCACGGACCTCGGCGTGCCGGCGTTCTCGCCGGAAAACGACCGCGTGATGCTGTGCGGCAGCACCGCGATGCTGAAGGACACGACCGACCTGCTGAAGCAGGCCGGCCTCGTCGAAGGCAAGAACAGCGCGCCGGGTCACTACGTGATCGAGCGTGCATTCGTGGACTGACCGAACCCCGAATTTGTGCCGTATCAAGAACCGGAGCAAAAGCTCCGGTTTTTTTTCGTCCCTACTTGGCGAATTCGTAACAAACTGGGACTATTCCATGTCAAATCGTTACATTTGGATACGCGCAACGCCGGTGCTTTCGTGTCGGTGTTTTTCCTACAGCCAGCTTCATTCCGATTATTCACATTTACCCTTAAACCTCCGTCTGACATGACCTTTTCAAAATTTTTGAGATATTATTCGGCCCGCATGGTTAGCGTCGGGACGGTCATTGAAGGGTCGGACTCAAACGTTACAAATTGTAACTTCTGTTACCTCGGCAAGGGACGATTCTCTGACGGCGACCGTCATCGAAACGGCAGCCGATCCACGCAGCCAGCCGGTGCCCGAACCGCTTTCTGACAGCAGGGAGAGTCATGGATACGTCGCTCAACGCGCCCCCGGGCGCCCACGCCCCGTTCCCGTCGCAGCCGCGCGTGCCTGGCGACGGCGCGGCAGCAGCCCCCGTGGCCGAAGCCCTGCCCAACCGCGACGCGTCCGCCGCCCGGATCGCGGCGCTGTCCCTTCAGCTGACGGCCGCCGACGAAGCGGCCCGCCGCCATCTGGCCGGCGAACTGCATGACGGGCTCGGCGCCGAACTCACCGCCGCGCGTTTCGCGCTCGCAAACGTTCAAACCTGGCTGCCGGCCGATGCGCCGGAGGGCTGCCTGCGCGCGCTCGAGCTGGCGCAGCGGTCGCTCGACGCCGCGACCGACGCCAACCGCAGGCTGATCGACGAGCGCGACACGCCGGCACTCGACGGCGGCGTCGTCGGCGCACTGTCGACGTGGGCCGACAGCCACGCGGCCCGCACTGGCCTGCGTACGAGCTTCGTCTGCGCGGCCGACGCGCGGCTCACGCAACTCGGCGGCGCCGGCGCGCTCGCGATCTTCCGTGTCGCTCAAGAAGCACTGTCGAACGTCGCGAAGCATGCGCGCGCGACGTCCGTCGACGTGCAGATCGATACGGACGACACGCATCTGTCCCTGATCGTCACCGACGACGGGACCGGTTTTACCCGCAGCCGGCGCGCCGGCTACGGCCTCGCCGGGATGCGCGCACGCTGCGAGGCGTTCGGCGGCAGCTTCGACGCGCGTGCGCCGGAAGCGGGCCGCGGCACGCGCGTCATCGCGCGCTTCGCGTGGGACTCGCTGTTCGCGGTGCCGGCCGCCGCGCGCCGCGCGTCGCTTTCGTGAGGTCGTCATGAGCCTGAACATCCTGCTCGTGGACGATCATGCGATCGTCCGCCAAGGGATCCGCCACCTGCTGATCGACCGCGGCGTCGCGCGCGACGTGACCGAAGCCGAGACCGGCAGCGATGCGATGGCCGCCATCGACCGCCAGGCCTTCGACGTGATCCTGCTCGACATCTCGCTGCCGGACGCGAACGGCATCGAGGTGCTCAAGCGCATCAAGCGCAAGCTGCCGGGCGCGCCGGTGCTGATGTTCTCGATGTACCGCGAGGATCAGTACGCGGTGCGCGCGCTGAAGGCCGGCGCCTCCGGCTACCTGTCGAAGACGGTGAATGCCGCGCAGATGATCGGCGCGATCCAGCAGGTCGCGGCCGGCCGCAAGTACGTGAGCCCGGCGATGGCCGAGGCGCTCGCCGAATACGTGTCGTTCGAGAACGAACCGCTGCCGCACGAGAAGCTGTCCGACCGCGAATACCAGACGCTCTGCATGCTCGCGTCGGGCAAGCGCCTCACCGACATCGCGAACACGCTGTCGCTGTCGGTGAAGACGGTCAGCGTGTACCGATCGCGGCTGCTCGAGAAGATGCGGCTGTCGAACAACGCGGAACTGACGTTCTACGTGATGAGCAACCGGCTCGTCGAGATGACGCCCGCGTCGGGCGCCTGATCCGTCGGAATTCACCGGAATCGCGCCGTTCACCGCGCCGGCCTGCGCCGCGCCGGCGCCGGCCGCCGAATGCTGCGCGCAAGCGCTTGTTTTGTCGGGCGATTCCGCAGCACGCCGCTGCGCCGCAGCGGGTCTTTCACGCCAAATCGGCTAAAATTGCGGGTTTTCACTCACTCGGCGCCGCCGCGCTCGCGCGCGCCGGAGACACATCCGCAATGTCCCTCTTCCGCAAGAAAAACGTCGATCGCATGATCGCCGGCGCGCACGGCGCCGGGCTCAAGAAAGCGCTCGGCGCAATCGACCTCACCTTCCTCGGCATCGGCGCGATCATCGGCACCGGCATCTTCGTGCTGACCGGCACGGGCGCCGTGCAGGCCGGCCCAGCGCTGATGCTGTCGTTCGTGATCGCCGCGATCGCATGCGGCCTCGCGGCGCTGTCGTACGCCGAATTCGCGTCGACGATTCCGGTCGCGGGCTCGATCTACACGTATTCGTACGCGACGCTCGGCGAGCTCGTCGCATGGATCATCGGCTGGGACCTGATGCTCGAATACGGTCTCGCGGCGTCGGCCGTGTCGGTCGGCTGGTCGGGCTACCTGCAGTCGCTGCTGCAGGGCTTCGGGCTCTCGCTGCCGACCGTGCTGACGGCCGCACCCGGCGCGATTCCGGGCGTCGTCACGTGGTTCAACCTGCCGGCGTTCCTCGTGATGCTGGTGATCACGACGCTGCTGTCGATCGGCATCCGCGAGTCGACCCGCATCAACAACATCATGGTGTTCATCAAGGTGTCGGTGGTGCTGCTCGTGATCGCGGTCGGCGTGTTCCACGTGACGCCCGCGAACTGGAAGCCGTTCATGCCGCACGGCTGGAACGGCGTGTTCGGCGCCGCGGCCGTGATGTTCTTCGCGTTCATCGGCTTCGACGCGGTGTCGTCGGCGGCCGAGGAAGTGAAGAACCCGAAGCGCGACCTGCCGATCGGCATCATCGCGTCGCTCGCGGTGTGCGCGGTGCTGTACGTGACGGTCGCGGCGGTCGCGACCGGCATCGTGCCGTCGGCGCAGTACGCGAACGTGTCGCATCCGATCTCGTATGCGCTGCAGATCGCCGGCGAGACGTGGGTCGCGGGCTTCATCGACCTCGGCGCGGTGCTCGGCATGCTGACCGTGATCCTCGTGATGAGCTACGGCCAGACGCGGATCATCTTCGCGATGTCGCGCGACGGGCTGCTGCCGGCGACGCTGTCGCGCGTGCATCCGCGCTACGCGACGCCCTTCCTGACGACCTGGCTCGTCGGCCTGTTCTTCGGGCTGATCGCCGCGCTCGTGCCGCTCAACGTGCTCGCCGAGCTGATCAACATCGGCACGCTCGCCGCGTTCTCGATGGTGTCGATCGCGGTGCTGGTGCTGCGCCGCACGCACCCGGAACTGCCGCGCGCGTTCCGTTGCCCGGGCGTGCCGGTGGTGCCGATCCTCGCGGTCGGCGCGTGCCTGTTCCTGATGCTGAACCTGCAGCCCGTCACGTGGGCCGCGTTCGGCATCTGGCTCGTGATCGGCCTCGTGATCTACTTCCTGTATTCGCGGCGCCACTCGAAGCTCGCGCACGGTCACCACGACGCGCATTGACCGCCGCCGCTGCGCGCGCACGCCGCGCGCAGCACCCAGCGTGTAGCGGTACGACGCCACGCCGGGCCGGCACCGGCGCCGTGCGCCCCGCTCCCTCCCGCCTGAATCGTCCCCGCCCGAATCGTCCCCGCCACAGGCGCACCCGCGCGGGCGGCGCGACATGCGCCGCTTCGCCCCGCCCGCGCACGATCGCTGCCCGATCGTCGCGATTTCTTGCCCGATCGTCCGGATTTGCCGCCACGATCTGCACGCTGCCGGCACGCGCGCGCCGGCCGGTTCATAATCCCGCCATCGAACGACGGCCCGGCCCGGCGGGCCGTCCGGCAACAGGAACAGGATGATGGAAAGCGTCGATCTCGATGTACTGAAATCCAGCGCGCGCTGGCTCGACGAAGGGCGCCGCGTGCTGCTCGTGACGGTCGTGAAGACATGGGGCTCGTCGCCGCGCCCCGAAGGCGCGATGCTCGCGGTGCGCGAGGACGGGCTCGTGGTCGGCTCCGTGTCCGGCGGATGCATCGAGGACGACCTGATCGCGCGCGTGCATGCGAGGGGGATCGCGGCCGACGCGCGCCCGGAAGCCGTCAAGTACGGCGTGACGGCCGAGGAAGCGCACCGCTTCGGGCTGCCCTGCGGCGGCACGATCCAGCTCGTGCTGGAGCCGCTCACGCGCGACAGCGGGATCGCCGCGTTGTGCGCGGAAGTCGAAGCCGGCCGCCTCGTCACGCGCACGATGACGCTCGCGACCGGGCGCGCGTCGCTGTCACCCGCGCAGGCGACCGACGGGCTCGCGTTCGACGGCGAGCGGCTCGTGACGATCCACGGGCCGCGCTACCGGATGCTCGTGATCGGCGCCGGGCAATTGTCGCGCTATCTGTGCCAGATCGCGGTCGGCCTCGACTATCAGGTGACGGTTTGCGATCCGCGCGAGGAATACACGGATGCGTGGGATGTGCCGGGCACGCGCGTCGTGCACACGATGCCCGACGACACGGTGCTCGACATGAAGCTCGACGCGCGTTCGGCCGTGATCGCGCTCACGCACGACCCGAAGCTCGACGATCTCGCGCTGATGGAGGCGTTGAAGACGCCCGCGTTCTACGTGGGCGCGCTCGGCTCGCGACGCAACAATGCGGCGCGGCGCGAGCGGCTGCTCGAATTCGACCTGAGCGAGGCGGAACTTGCGCGGCTGCACGGGCCGGCCGGCATCTACATCGGCAGCCGCACGCCGCCCGAAATCGCGATCTCGATCCTCGCCGAAGTGACGGCCGCGAAGAACAACGTGTCGCTTCCGACGATCCTGCAGGTCGAGGGCGCGAAGGCCGCCCGCGAAATCGCGGCAAACGGCGGCGCGGCCTGCGGCCTCTGAGGCCCCCTCCAAACCGGTCGCTTCGCGCCAGCCCCCCAAGGAGACTTCCTTCGGGACGGAAAACCTGGGGCGGCCCGGCGTTTTCTTGACGCCGTCGCTGCGGTGCAAGGCCGCGCCGGATGGCCGTCATGCGTCGGCGAAAACCGGCGCGCGTCGATGCCGACGTCAGGCGAGTCCCGCCGCGAGCGCCGCAGCGACCGAGCCGGCCACCAGCACCACGCCGACCGTGCGGCGCTTGTTCAGCTCCGTCCACAGCAGCACGCCCGTCAGCGATAGCAGGATCAGCGAACCCGCGATCGTGTCCATCAGCAGCACCCAGCCGAGATTCATGCCGACGCCGCGATGCAGGTTGTTCAGCGTCGTCAGGAACGTGTTGCCGGTGCGCTTCACCGACACGTAGCCGTTGCCGACCCAGTATTCCGCCTGCAGGTTCTGGTGCGGACCGAACAAGCCCATCTGCCAGTGCTCGGGCTGCATCACGCGCTTGTCGCCCCAGGCGACCGGCTGCGCAGGCTCCTTGCGCACGCGGCCCGGCCGGCCGTCGAAGTGCAGTTCCTGCTGGAGCCACTTCGTCATCGCGGCGGGCGACTTCGGCATCGGGTCCGGCAACGCGATCTGCATCTGCTCGACCTGCGGTTCCCCGGTCGGGATCTTCAGCGGCGGCGCACGGTGGTTCAACAATACGCCCGTCACGCCGAACAGCAATCCGAGCACCGCGCCCCACAGTCCGACCCAGCCATGCACCTTGCGCAGCCATTTGATGAAGGTCGCGCGGCGCGAGCGCTGGCGGCGCGCCGCCAGTTCAGCGTCGCTCAGGGGCCGTGCGGCCGGATGCAGCACGGTAACGCCCGCGGGGGGCCTGCCCGCCTGCGGCGGGGCGATCGTTTCGGGCGCGTTCACGCGAGAGTATCCATTCGTTCAAAGCAACGGGCGGCGCACGGAAAACGTGCGCCGCCCGGACAGCATGAAAATGAGAATGGATATCATTACATAAATGACGCGGCCGCTCAATCCGCCGGCGCACGATGGAGCGGGCGAGAAAGTCCAGAGATAACCGAAAAAGCACACTGATCGCGCGCAGATTCCGGTCAATAGACGAAAAATGCCGACGAAATGATCGCGAAAGACCCGGATAGCATTTCGCAAGAAAACCCGGGCGGGCGTGGGCGTGGGCGTGGGCTCAGCGACTCAGTGGCTCAGCAGCTCAACCGCTCAGCGGCGCAGCGGCGGCAACGGAAAGCGCGGCGCGGCGTCACCCGGTTCGGGCTCGGTGCGATCGAGCGCATACAGCCACGCGAGCAGATCCGCGACGGCCTGGTAAAGCTGCGGCGGAATCCGGTCGTCGAGGTCGACCTGCATCAGCAGCGACACCATCTCCGGCGCGGTGTGCACGTACAGCCCCGCATCACGGGCACGCGCGACGATCATCTCGGCGAGCAGGCCATACCCCTTCGCGACCACGCGCGGCGCGGCATCGCCGCCTTTCGGATCGTAGACGAGCGCGGCCGCGCGCTTGCGCAACGTCATGCTCATCGCGGCACCTCGTCGTCGGCGCCCGGCACGCCGCCAGCCGCACTGCGCGCATACGCGGCAGCGGCGGCCTGTGCGACGAGCGGATCGAAGCCGTCCGGCTCGTCGCCGACCGCGCGGATCGACAGTCCGCCGAGCTGCAGGCCCGATCCCTCGAACCGTTGCCGCAACGCCGCCTCGTTTCGCGTGAGCCGGTCGGCACCGGCCGAATTCGCGCGCAGCCGCGCGACGAGCTGCTTGCCGTTCAACACCAGCTCCGCGTCGACCGTGCCGAGCGACGGCAACGTGAGCGTCAGCCGGGTGCGCCAGGCGATCCCGTCCCCCGTGTCGTCGCCGCCGCGCGACGCGCGGCCGCCCGGCTCGTCGGGCTCGATCGTCCAGTCGAGCCGCGCACCGGGCCATGCCTCGCCGGCCCAGCGAAACTGGTCCGTCGCGAGTGCGTCGAGCTGCTGCCGGACGATCGGCACGGCGGCCGGATGCACGGGAGCCGATGCCTGCGCCTGCGGATCGGCCGACGCGGTGGCCAGTTCGGCGCGCGCCGGCGTCCAGCGCGGGTCGGGATGGTCGCCGAGCGGGTCGGTCAGCGCGGCCGTGCCCGACGCGGTACCCGGCCGGGCGACCAGCTGGGCGTTCTGCACAGGCTCGTGCGGCACTGCACCGCCCGGCGCGGGCGCGCCCGGTTGCATGGCGAATCGCGGCGCGGCCGCCGGCAACGGCAGACGCGGCGCGAGCAGTTCGTCGAGCACATCGGGCGCATCGTGCTGCGCGGCATCCGGGGCGGGCTGCACCGGCACGGTCGTGAGGCGCGCCTGCGGTTCGCGCATCAGCGCGGCGAGCGGGCGCTGGCCGGCCAGCCACTGCGCGAGATGGGATTCGTAGAAGAGGCCGCTTTCGCTCACGGCCTGCGCGAGCGCCGCGCGCAGCGCCGCGACGGGTGGTGCGGCAGCCGCAGCGCGCGTGGCCGCGACGTCGGACGCGGGCGACGCGGTTGAAGAAGTGCTGGAAGAAGCGGTGTAGGAAGCAGTGGAAGAAGCGGCGGCCGAAGCGGCCGGATCGGAGGCGCTCTGCCCGACCGGCGGCGCGGTCGCCGCGACGCCCAGCAGCACGGAAGGGTCGGCCAGCAGCGGCGTGCGCCCGGCGATCACGGGCGTCGCGACACCGCCAGAGCGCGAGATCGCATCGAGCACGAGCGCGACATCGGATAACGCCGTCTGCGCGGACGCCGGCGGCGCGGCCGGCGTGGCCCCCGTCGCGGGCGGCGACGACGCGCCGGCACCCGGCGTGCCGACTTGCGCGGTCGCGCCGCCGCCGGCGGGCGCCGTCACGGTACCGGCCAGCAGGCTGTCGAGGCGGCTCGCCAGCAGGGCGGCCGCAACGGAGTCGATACCGGTCATGATCGAAGCCTGCTCACCTCAGCCACATCGTTGCGATGCCGGGCACGCGGCTACCGCCGCCCCGGCAAACGGGCACTATCCGCGAGCGCGGTAGAGATCGGTCAATACCTCGGTCGAGCGCCGCGCCTCGAACAGCGCGGACAACCGCGCGACTTCCGGGCTCGCGAGATCGCGGATCGCGGCGTCGTCGGCGAGGATGCGGCGGATCAGCGCGAGCTTGCGGCCGAGGTCCGCTTCGTCGAGCGCGACACCCGGAGCGGCCGCCTTCAACCCGTCGACGAGCCTCAGGAATTCGGCCTGCAACTCCGGCAGCGCGCGCCAGTCCGCGCCGCGCGCCGCGCACAGCATGCGGCCCGACACGGCCGCGAGCGCCTCGTAGCGAGCGAAGTATTCGGCCTTGAGATTCATCGCGCCGCGCCCGCCGCCTGTTGCGCGGCCATGCGCGCGACTTCCGGAGCGATGCCCGTCCATGCTTCCTCGAGCGTCGCGAGCAGCCCGTCGACCTCGACCAGCATCGCGTCGCTCGCGTGCATGTTGGCTTCCAGCAGGCGCCGGCCGATATAGGTGTACAGCGCGTCGAGGCGCTCGGCGATCTGGCCGCCCGCGTCGCGATTCAGCGACACCTGCAGGCCGTTCTCGACGATCCCGATCGCCTTGCCGATCGCTTCGCCGCGTGCGGACACGTTGCCCTGCTGCAAATGCATGCGCGCGAGCGCGATGGCCTGCCGCGCGCCCTGATACAGCATCGCGATCAGCCGGTGCGGGGAGGCGCCCATCACCCCCGTCTCGACGCCGACACGCGCGTACGCACTGGCTCCAGCGTGTCCTGGGGAAAACATGCGCTTCTCCTTGTGATGCGTTGGCTATGCGGTGGCCGCCGCCTTGCGATGCACGACGCGGCCTCGTTCCAGAGTTATCGGAACGGAATTGGAAAGCTTTAGGTGCGCGGGCCGCCGGCGCGGCAGGCAGGCTGCTCCCCTGGGCGGCTGCCCCGGGAAGCCCGTCGCCGGATGCCCGTCGCCGGTTGCCGGCGGGTCAGACCGACATCTGCATGATGTCGTTGTACGCGCTCACGAGCTTGTTGCGGACCTGGAGCCCGAACTGGAAACCGATGTTGGCCTTCTGCATGTCGACCATCACGTCGTTCAGCGACACGTTCGCCGCGCCGACCTCGAACGCGTGCGCCTCGCCGAGCGCGTGCTGCTGGTCGCCGCTGATCTTGTCGAGCGACGCCTTCATCGCGCTCGCGAACGTGCCGGCCGTCGCGGCGCCCGAGCCGGCGAGCGCTGCCGCCGGGCTCCCGACGCCGCCGCTCGCCTGCGCGGCCATCGCCTGCATCTGTTGCAACACCGAACCGATTCCGCTGACGTTGGCAGCCATGTTGTCCCCAGACCTGTAAGAGATGAGACCCGGGCACACCGGGCGTTTCCGACGGCGCCGTACGACGCGCACCATGCCGGATCGCGAAAAAGGATAGCAGCGCGGCGCGCGCCAAAGCCGCGAAAGTACGGGGGAAACCCCGCTCTTTTCGGTCGATCGGAGTCGCGCCCGGGTCCCGATAATCGCATCGTGTCATTGTCCGTCCGCTCGTCCGAGCGGCTCAGTCGTCCCGCTCCGGAGAAACTCCACGCATGGATTCGCAGGCCAACTCGCTGATCAACCCCGACGCCCGCACGGGCCTCGCCAGCCCGGTGCCAGGCGCCACCGCGGCCGCCGCGTTGCCGGGAGCAGGCGGCGCCGGCGCGGACTTCGGGTTCGGCGGCTTCGCGGAACGCATCCCCGGCATCTCGCGGATGAAGGGCAACCCGAAACTGCCGTTCGTGATCGCGGTCGCGTTCGCCGTCGCCGCGATCACCGCGCTCGTGCTGTGGAGCCGCGCGCCCGACTATCGCGTGCTGTACAGCAACCTGTCGGACCGCGACGGCGGCGCGATCATCACCGCGCTCCAGCAGGCAAACGTTCCCTACAAGTTCGCCGACGCGGGCGGCGCGATCCTGGTGCCGTCGAACCAGGTGCACGAAACGCGCCTGAAGCTCGCCGCGATGGGCCTGCCCAAGGGCGGCTCGGTCGGCTTCGAGCTGATGGACAACCAGAAATTCGGCATCAGCCAGTTCGCGGAGCAGGTGAACTACCAGCGCGCGCTCGAAGGCGAGCTGCAGCGCACGATCGAGTCGATCAACGCGGTGAAAACGGCGCGCGTGCATCTCGCGATCCCGAAGCCGTCGGTGTTCGTGCGCGACAAGGAAGCGCCGAGCGCGTCGGTGTTCGTCGACCTCTACCCGGGCCGCGTGCTCGACGAGGGCCAGGTCCAGGCGATCACGCGGATGGTGTCGTCCGGCGTGCCCGACATGCCGGCCAAGAACGTGACGATCGTCGACCAGGACGGCAACCTGCTGACCCAGACGGCGTCGGCCTCCGGCCTCGACGCGAGCCAGCTCAAGTACGTGCAGCAGGTCGAGCGCAACACGCAGAAGCGCATCGACGCGATCCTCGCGCCGATCTTCGGCGCCGGCAACGCGCGCTCGCAGGTCAGCGCGGACGTCGATTTCTCCAGGCTCGAGCAGACCTCGGAAAGCTACGGCCCGAACGCCTCGCCGCAGCAGACCGCGATCCGCAGCCAGCAGACCAGCACGGCCACCGAACTCGCGCAGGGCGGCGCCTCGGGCGTGCCGGGCGCGCTGTCGAACACGCCGCCGCAGCCGGCCTCCGCGCCGATCGTCGCCGGCAACGGCCAGAGCGGGCCGCAGTCGACGCCCGTCAGCGACCGCAAGGACCAGACGACCAACTACGAACTCGACAAGACGATCCGCCACGTCGAGCAGCCGATGGGCAACGTGAAGCGGCTGTCGGTCGCCGTCGTCGTCAATTACCAGCCGGTGGCCGACGCGAAGGGCCACGTGACGATGCAGCCGCTGCCACCCGCGAAGCTCGCGCAGATCGAGCAGCTCGTGAAGGACGCGATGGGCTACGACGAGAAGCGCGGCGACTCGGTGAACGTCGTGAACAGCGCGTTCTCGACCGCGAGCGATCCGTACGCCGACCTGCCGTGGTGGCGCCAGCCGGACATGATCGCGATGGCGAAGGAAGCCGCGAAGTGGCTCGGCATCGCGGCGGCCGCGGCGGCGCTCTATTTCATGTTCGTGCGCCCGGCGATGCGCCGCGCGTTCCCGCCGCCCGAGCCGGCCGCGCCGGCGCTCGCGGCGCCGGAGGATGCGGTCGTGCTCGACGGCCTGCCCGCCCCGGACAAGGCCGACGAGCCCGATGCGCTGCTGCTCGGCTTCGAGAACGAAAAGAACCGCTACGAACGCAACCTCGACTACGCGCGCACGATCGCCCGCCAGGATCCGAAGATCGTCGCCACCGTCGTGAAGAACTGGGTGTCCGATGAACGCTGAAGGCCTGACCAAGAGCGCGCTGCTGCTGATGTCGATCGGCGAGGAAGAGGCCGCTGAAGTATTCAAGTTCCTCGCGCCGCGCGAGGTGCAGAAGATCGGCGCCGCGATGGCCGCGCTGAAGAACGTCACGCGCGAGCAGGTCGAGGACGTGCTGCAGGAGTTCGCGAGGGAAGCCGAGCAGCACACCGCGCTGTCGCTCGATTCGAGCGATTACATCCGCTCGGTGCTGACCAAGGCGCTCGGCGAGGACAAGGCCGGCGTGCTGATCGACCGGATCCTGCAGGGCAGCGACACGAGCGGCATCGAGGGCCTGAAGTGGATGGACTCGGGCGCGGTGGCCGAACTGATCAAGAACGAGCATCCGCAGATCATCGCGACCATCCTCGTGCACCTCGACCGCGACCAGGCGTCCGAGATCGCATCGTGCTTCACCGAGCGGCTGCGCAACGACGTGCTGCTGCGGATCGCGACGCTCGACGGCATCCAGCCGGCCGCGCTGCGCGAGCTCGACGACGTGCTGACCGGCCTGCTGTCCGGCAGCGACAACCTGAAGCGCAGCCCGATGGGCGGCATCCGCACCGCGGCCGAGATCCTGAACTTCATGACGAGCAATCATGAGGAAGGCGTGCTCGAAAGCGTGCGCCAGTACGACGCGGAGCTCGCGCAGAAGATCATCGACCAGATGTTCGTGTTCGAGAACCTGCTCGACCTCGAGGATCGCGCGATCCAGATGGTGCTGAAGGAAGTCGAGTCGGAAACGCTGATCATCGCGCTGAAGGGCGCGCCGCCCGCGCTGCGCCAGAAGTTCCTCGCGAACATGTCGCAACGCGCGGCCGAACTGCTCGCCGAGGATCTCGACGCGCGCGGCCCGGTGCGCGTGTCCGAAGTCGAGACGCAGCAGCGCCGCATCCTGCAAATCGTCCGCAATCTCGCCGAAAGCGGCCAGGTCGTGATCGGCGGCAAGGCGGAAGACGCGTATGTCTGATTCCGCGCGCGAGCCCGCCGGCACCCTCACCGCGTACCAGCGGTGGGAGATGGCGTCGTTCGATCCGCCGCCGCCCCCGCCGCCGCCCGACGCTGCCGCAGCGGCCGCCGCCGCGCTCGCCGCGGACCTGCAGCGCGTGCGCGACGCCGCGCATGCCGAAGGCCATGCGGCCGGTCACGTCGAAGGCCAGGCGCTGGGTTATCAGGCCGGTTTCGACCAGGGCCGCGAGCAGGGTTTCGAAGCCGGCCAGGCCGAAGCCCGCAAACAGGCCGCGCAGCTCGCGGCGCTCGCCGCGTCGTTCCGCGAAGCCGTATCGAGCATCGAGCACGATCTCGCGTCCGACCTCGCGCAGCTCGCGCTCGACATCGCGCAGCAGGTCGTGCGCCAGCACGTGAAGCACGATCCGGCCGCGCTCGTCGCGGCGGTGCGCGACGTGCTCGCCGCCGAACCGGCGCTGTCCGGCGCGCCGCATCTCGCGGTGAATCCAGCCGACCTGCCCGTCGTCGAAGCCTATCTGCAGGACGAACTCGATACGCTCGGCTGGAACGTGCGCACCGACGCGTCGATCGAGCGCGGCGGCTGCCGCGCGCACGCCGCGACGGGCGAGGTCGACGCGACGCTGCCCACCCGCTGGCAGCGCGTCGCCGCCGCGATCGGCAAGGTGAGCGCATGGTGACGCCCACGCCCGAATCGATCCTGCACGACGGAATGACGCCGCTCGAGCGCGAACTCGCGCTCGCGTCGTTCGGCCCCGACGGTCCGCACGACACCGCGCACGACGCGCCGGCACACGCGACGGATGCCGCCTGCGACACGCCGCGCGCGCCGCACAATCCGCATCTCGCGCACTGGCGCACGCACCTGAACGGGCTCGCGACACGCAGCCACCGCGCGCTGCCGCTGCGGCCGTGCGGGCGCCTCACGCGCGCCGCGGGCCTCGTGCTCGAGGCGATCGGGCTGCGCCTGTCGGTCGGCGCCGAATGCACGATCGAATTGCCGCCCGGCAGCACGCTGCCGCACGCGGAAGCGGAAGTCGTCGGGTTCTCCGGCGATCGCCTGTTCCTGATGCCGACCACCGACGTCGCCGGCGTCCTGCCCGGCGCGCGCGTATGGCCGCTGGAGGCCGCGCCCGTCGCCGATCCGCTCGCGGGCGCCAAGCGGCTGCCGGTCGGCTGGGAAATGCTCGGGCGCGTCGTCGACGCGTCGGGCCGCCCGCTCGACGGCCTCGGCCCGCTCGGGTCGAAGGTCGATGCGCCGCTGTCGGCGCCGTCGATCAACCCGCTCGATCGCGAGCCGATCCACCACGTACTCGACGTCGGCGTGCGCGCGATCAACGGCCTGCTCACCGTCGGCCGCGGGCAGCGGATGGGCCTGTTCGCCGGCTCCGGCGTCGGCAAGTCGGTGCTGCTCGGCACGATGGCGCGCTACACCAGCGCGGAAGTGATCGTGATCGGGCTGATCGGTGAACGCGGCCGCGAAGTGAAGGAATTCATCGAACAGATCCTCGGCGAGGACGGGCTCGCGCGCTCGGTCGTCGTCGCGGCGCCGGCCGACGTGTCGCCGCTGCTGCGGATGCAGGGCGCCGCCTACGCGACGTCGCTCGCCGAGTATTTCCGCGACCAGGGCAAGCACGTGCTGCTGCTGATGGATTCGCTGACGCGCTACGCGATGGCGCAGCGCGAGATCGCGCTCGCGATCGGCGAGCCGCCCGCGACCAAGGGTTATCCGCCGTCGGTGTTCGCGAAGCTGCCCGCGCTCGTCGAGCGCACCGGCAACGGGCCCGAAGGCGGCGGCTCGATCACCGCGTTCTACACGGTGCTGACCGAAGGCGACGACCAGCAGGACCCGATCGCCGACTCGGCGCGCGCGATCCTCGATGGCCACGTCGTGCTGTCGCGCGCGCTCGCCGAGGCCGGCCACTATCCGGCGATCGACATCGAGGCGTCGATCAGCCGCGCGATGACCGCGCTGATCGACGAACCGCATCTCGACCGCGTTCGGCAGTTCAAGCAGATGCTGTCGCGCTACCAGCGCAATCGCGACCTGATCGCGGTCGGCGCCTATGCGCCCGGCCGCGACGCGCAGCTCGACCGCGCGATCGCGCTCTACCCGCGCATCGAATCGTTCCTGCAGCAGGGCTTTCGCGAATGCGCACCGTTCGAATCGAGCCTCGCCGCGCTCGATGCGCTGTTCGACGTACACGGAGGCTGATCCCGATGGCACACGGCTTTCCCCTTCAACTGCTGCTCGACCGCGCGCAGGAAGATCTCGATACGGCCGCGAAGCAGCTCGGCACCGCGCAGCGCGACCGCACCGCTGCCGCCGAGCAGCTCGATGCGCTGCTGCGCTATCGCGACGAATACCACGCACGCTTCGCGCAGTCCGCGCAGAGCGGGATGCCGGCCGGCAACTGGCGCAATTTCCAGGCGTTCATCGACACGCTCGACGCTGCGATCGCGCAGCAGCGCAACGTGCTGGCCGCAGCTGAACGCCGCATCGACGAGGCGCGCCCGAACTGGCAACAGAAGAAACGCACCGTCGGCTCATACGAAATCCTGCAGGCGCGCGGCGTCGCGCAGGAAGCGCAGCGTACCGCGAAGCGCGAACAGCGCGACGCCGACGAACACGCCGCGAAGATCCTGCGCATGCGGGCCGACGCCGCCCGCTCGGCATAGCCGCTCACCGCTTTCGAACGAGAGAATCGTCATGCCTCCCCTGCCCCTGCTCGGCGCGCTGCTCGACACCGCCGGCACCGCACTCAAGGCCGTCCGCGACGCGGGTTCGTCGGCCGCCGCCGGCAAGACCGCCGGCAACGATGCCGCCGCCAGCCCGGCCGCCGTACCGTTCGCGCAGACGCTGAAGCAAAGCGTCGACACGCGGCACGACGCGACGAATGCCGGCATGCCGGACGCCACGACGAAACAGGTGTCGGCGACGCCAGCCGCCGGCACGAAGCCGTCCGGCACGGGCGACGACAAGCCGACCGACGACGCGAACGCGACGCCCAATCCCGACGCCGCCGCGCTCGCAGCGGCCGCCGCCGTGCAGGCGCAGCTGCTGGCTCGCACGAACGACGCGGCGCCGGCCGATGCCGACAGCACCGCCACTGCCGCGCAGACGACGGCCGTGTCCGGCCAGCCCGACGCCACGGCCGCGCTGACGAATCATGCCGGCAAGGATGCGGCCGCCGAGCCGGCTGCCCCCGCGCCGGGTCGCGACGCGCTGCAGGCCGCGCTGGCGAAGCTGACCGGCGGCGCGGGCGCGATCGCGATGCCCGCGACGGGCGCGGCGGCGGGCGCGGCGGCGGCCGCAGCGCCCGCACCGGCAGCGACGACGTCGGCCTCGGCCGCCGCCCCGCTGACGCCGAAGGTCCCGACGTTCGACCGCGCGCTCGCCGACGCCAAAGGCGCGCCCGCGACACAGCAGCCCGCCACGCAGGCCGCCGCACCGGCGCTACAGGCCGGCGCAACGGCACAACCCGCCGCGCAACATGCATTCGCGGCCGCCGAAGAAAGCGCCAGCCCGGCCGCCGACGCAACGGTCGCTGCCGCCGCCACGGCTGCGGCAGCCGCCCAGGCGAACCTCCAGGCATCGCCCGCCGCAAGCACGATCGCCGCGGCCAACCCGCACGTGCTGGCCCCGCACGTCGGCACCGCCGACTGGACGGATGCGCTGAGCCAGAAGGTCGTGTTCCTGTCGAATGCGCACCAGCAGAGCGCCGAGCTGACGCTGAACCCGCCGGACCTCGGCCCGCTGCAGGTCGTGCTGCGCGTCGCGGACAACCACGCGCATGCACTGTTCGTATCGCAGCACGCGCAGGTGCGTGACGCGGTGGAAGCCGCGCTGCCGAAGCTGCGCGAGGCGATGGAAGCGGGCGGGCTCGGCCTGGGCAGCGCGACCGTCAGCGACGGCGGCTTCGCGTCTCAGCAGCAGAACCCGCAGCAAAGCTTCGCCGGCGGCCGGTCGTCGCCGCGCGCGCGCGCCGGATCGTCAGCCGTCGACGCACCGCTCGACGCCGCGCAATCCGCATCGGCCGCCGCCACCGTGAGCCGCGCGGGCCTCGTCGATACGTTCGCCTGAGCATCGCGTCGCTCGCGTGCCGGTATGTGCCGGTACGTGCGAGTATGTGCCGCTCAGCGGCCGTGCGCGGCCGCGGCCGCCTCGCCGCGCGGCACGCTGCCCCGGCGCGCCGCGACGATGAAGTCCGCCGCGCGTTCGCCGATCATCACCGACGGCGCATTCGTGTTCCCGCCGATCAGCGTCGGCATCACCGACGCATCCACCACCCGCAGCCTTTCGACACCCCGAACGCGCAGTTGCGGATCCACGACCGCGCGCGCATCCGAGCCCATCCGGCAGGTTCCGACCGGGTGATAGATCGTGTCGGCGTGCGCGACGATCGTCGCGCGCAGCTCGGCTTCGCTCTGGCCCGCGCGCGTGTACAGCTCGCGCCCGCCCTGCGACGCGAGCGGCGCCTGCGACAGGATCCGGCGCATCGCCTGCGCACCGCGCACGAGCAGGTCGAGATCGCGCGTATCGCTGAAGAAACGCGGATCGATCAGCGGCGCGTCGCGCGCATCGCCGCTCGCGAGCGCGACCGTGCCGCGGCTGAACGGGCGCAACGCGCACACGTGCAGCGAATAACCGAAGCCCCAGTGCATCTTGCGGTTGTGATCGTCGACGAGCGCCGTGCAGAAATGCAGCTGCAGGTCCGGACGATCGAGCGACGGATCGCTCTTGATGAAGCCGCCGGCCTCCGCGACGTTGCTCGTCATCATCCCCGTGCGGCTCGAGAAATAGCGCGCGAGCGCCGGCGCCATCTTCGCGATCCCGCGCAGGCAGATGCCGACCAGCTCCGACGAATTCACGCGCGTGTTGATGATGAAGTCGATATGGTCGATCAGGTTGGTGCCGACATCCGGCGCGTCCTGCACGACCGCGATCCCGTGCCGGCGCAGTTGTTCCGCCGGCCCGATCCCCGAGCACATCAGCAATTGCGGCGAATTGAACGCGCCGGCCGACAGGATCACTTCCGCGCGCGCGCCGAGCGTCTCGACGCGTCCGTCGCGCGACACCACCACACCGACCGCGCGCCTGCCGTCGAAGCCCACGCGCAGCACCGTCGCATCGGTGATCACATGCAGGTTCGGCCGGTCACGGTCGTAGATGTACGCACGTGCAACGCTGCAGCGCGAGCCGTCGCGATGCGTGACCTGATAGAAGCCGACGCCTTCCTGCGTCGCGCCGTTGAAGTCGTCGTTGAGCGGATAACCGGCCGCGTGCGCGGCCTGGATGAATCGTTCGGAGAACGGATTGCGAAAGCGCAGATCGGACACCGTCAGCGGCCCGTCCGCGCCGTGCCAGGCGTCGGCGCCGCGCGCGTTGCCTTCCGCGCGGCGGAAATACGGCAGCACGTCCTGCCAGCCCCAGCCCGTCGCACCGAGTTGTGCCCACTCGTCGTAGTCGCCCGGATGGCCGCGCGTGTAGATCATCGCGTTGATCGCGCTCGAGCCGCCCATCCCGCGTCCGCGCGGCTGGTAGCCGCGGCGGCCGCCGAGGCCCGGCTGCGGCACCGTTTCGTAACCGTAGTTCGTGCCGAGCTTGAACGGCACGAGCGCCGCGATCCCCACCGGCATGTTGACGAGCAGGTTGCGGGCCGTGTGCGAACCGGCCTCGATCAACGCGATCGTCGCGTCGGGGCATGCATCGGCGAGGCGGCTCGCGAGGCTCGACCCGCCCGATCCTCCGCCGACGATGATGTAGTCGTATTGCATGTCACGTCTCCTTCGTGTCATGAACGGCGCCCGGCGCGGCCCGGCTCCCGCTTGTAATGTTCGGGCATTGTAGGAATGGCCGTCGCGCGCGCGGCACGCCGATTCAAGAGCGATTCCTCTAAACGCCCGCGTGAACTAAATTTAAGATGTATCGATGAATTCGACGCGATGCAGCGGCCGCCAGAAGCCGCGCCGTCGCGAAACTGGGGAGACGACGATGCAGCGCGACGTTCTGCAGGCCGCGTGCCGACCGGGTTGTCCGGACGCACCGCGCGCGGCCCGCATTTCATTTCAAACGGATGCCTTGGCGGTGACGTGCAACACCGTGCGCGCGGCCGGTCGAAATCGAACGACGCCGCGTATCGCCGACCGTTTGAACGGCGCGTCGCATGCGCGGCTCGACCTGCCGATTCATGCATCGTCGCGCGCATCGCGTCATGCCGCTTCGGTGCGCCGGCAAGCATCGGCAATTCGCGATCGCGCACCATTCGGAAGTCGCAGCGAGCCGCACGCGCACCCCGAGCAATCCCGTTTTCGAACACGAATACCGTCGCGCGGATACGACGCTTGCCGCACGTTGCACCCTGTTTTCGACCGTGCATTGCATCCGGCCCCGTGCCGCGCGACGCGCGCCATCCCGACCCGCCCCACCACGCTCGCCGAGCGGGTACGTGCGGCCTGACTGCTGGCCGACGTGCCACGCCCAACTGGAGTAGACGACATGAAGAACGACCTGCCCGAACTGGCCCCGCAAACGGCGCCGTCGGTCGATGCGCTGACGTCGCTGCTGCGCGACCAGCGCGCGGCCTACCTGCGCGCGCCGTATCCGGAGTGGGACACCCGCGCGCAGCACCTGCGCGCGCTGCGCACGATGCTGCTCGATCACGCGGATGCGCTCGCCGATGCGATCAGCGCCGACTTCGGGCATCGCGCGAAGCAGGAAGTACTGCTGTCGGAAATCTGGATGGCGAAGGAAGAGATCGACGATGCGCTCAAGCACGGCAAGCGCTGGATGAAGCCCATCCGCAAGCCGATGAACAAGTGGCTGCGGCCGGCGCGCGCGAAGGTGCTGCCGCAGCCGCTCGGCGTGGTCGGCATCGTCGTGCCGTGGAACTATCCGCTCCTGCTCGCGGCCGGGCCGCTGATCTGCGCGCTCGCGGCCGGCAACCGCGCGATCATCAAGATGTCCGAACTGACGCCGCGCACGTCGGCGCTGTTCGCGCAACTGATCGGGAAGACCTTCTCGCGCGACCACGTCGCGGTCGTGAACGGCGATGCGGAGATCGGCGCCGCATTCAGCGCGCTGCCGTTCGATCACCTGCTGTTCACCGGGTCGACGCACGTCGGCCGCCATGTGATGCGCGCCGCGGCCGACAACCTCACACCCGTCACGCTCGAACTCGGCGGCAAGTCGCCGGCGATCGTCGGTCCGAATGCGCGCTTCGATGCAGCCGTCGACGCGATCATCGGCGGCAAGACGCTGAACGCGGGCCAGACCTGCATCGCGCCCGACTACGTGCTGCTGCCGCGCGGAATGGAAGCCGCGTTCATCGAGCGGGCACGGGCGCGCTTCGCGAAGCTGTATCCGGACCTGTCAACCAACGGCGACTACACGACGATCGTGTCGCCGCGCCATTACGCCCGGCTGCAGCAGCTAGCGACCGACGCGCAGGCGGCAGGCGCGCAATTGCATCCGCTGTCGGACGCGCAGTCCGATCCCGCGTCACGCCGCTTCGTGCCGTGCGCGGTCACGCACGTGCCGGCCGCATCGCAACTGATGCAGGAGGAAATCTTCGGGCCGTTGCTGCCGCTCGTGCCGTACGAGCGGCTCGACGAGGCGATCGCGTACGTGAACGCGCGGCCGCGGCCGCTCGCGCTGTACCTGTTCGACGAGGATGGCGGCACGGTCGAGCGCGTGATGCGCGAAACGATCTCGGGGGGCGTGACGGTGAACGACGCACTGCTGCACATTGCGTGCGGCAGCCTGCCGTTCGGCGGCGTCGGCGCGAGCGGGATGGGCGCGTATCACGGCTACGACGGCTTCGTGACGTTCTCGAAGATGAAGCCCGTGCTCACGCAGGCGCGCCTGAATACCCGTGGGCTGATCGCACCGCCTTACGGCAAGCGCTTCGCCGCGGTCATCAGGATGATGCTGAAGTTCTGAGCGATGCGGGCCGCGCGCCACGCGCGCCGGCCCGCCCGCGAACGCCGCGCGGCGACGCTGCCGCGCGCGCCGTCGCACGTCACACGGGCCAGAGCGGCCCTTCCTGCATCGCGCCGATCTGCTCGCGCAGCTCGAGCACGCGTGCTTCCCAGTAGCGATGCGTGTTGAACCACGGGAACGCGGCCGGAAACGCCGGATCGTCCCAGCGGCGCGCCAGCCAGGCCGCGTAGTGGATCAAGCGCAGCGTGCGCAGCGCTTCGACCAGATGCAGCTCGCGCGGCTCGAATTCGCAGAAGTCCTCATAACCTGCGAGCAGGTCCGCGAGCGCGCGCGACGCGCCTTCGCGATCGCCCGGCAGCAGCAGCCACAGATCCTGGACGGCGGGCGCCATCCGGCTATCGTCGAAGTCGACGAAATGCGGGCCTGCGTCGGTCCACAACACGTTGCTCGGATGGCAGTCGCCGTGCGTGCGCAGCAGGCGAATCTCGCCCGCACGCTCGAACGCGGCCTCGACGCCTTCGAGCGCGAGGTTCACCGCCGTCTCGTAGGCGGGCCGGACATCGTCGGGAAGAAAATCGTGCGCGAGCAGGTAGTCGCGCGGCTCGTAGCCGAACGTGCGGATGTCGAGCACCGGACGCGCGACATACGGCTCGGTCGCGCCGACCGCGTGAATCCGGCCGATGAAGCGGCCGAGCCATTCGAGCGTGTCGCTGCGGTCGAGATCGGGCGCGCGGCCGCCGCGCCGCTCGAAGATCGAGAAGCGGAAGCCGTCGAACGCGTGCAGCGTGCGGCCGTCGAACGTGCGCGCGGGCACCGCCGGAATCTCGCGCGCGGCGAGCTCGGCGACGAACGCGTGTTCTTCCAGGATCGCGTCGTCCGACCAGCGCGCGGGCCGGTAGAACTTCGCGACGACCGGCGGGCCGTCTTCGATGCCGACCTGGTAGACGCGGTTTTCGTAGCTGTTGAGCGCGAGCAGGCGCCCGTCGGTGCGCAGCCCGGACGGCATCAGCACGCTGTCGAGCGCGTCGAGCACGCACTCGGGCGTGAGGCCGGCGAACGGCGGGCCGGCGGGAGCTGCGGGGGCGGGAGTGTCGTCTTTCATGCCCCGCATTGTGCCGTCAGCCGCGCCGAAACACGAGCGCCCGGTGCGGCACGCGCGCTCAGTGGATCGCGGCGCCGGCCGGCAGCACGGATTCGCCGGTGTCGATCAGGTCCTCGAGAAAGAACGGCTCGGTGTTGAGTTCCTTCGACTCGCCCGGCACGCCCGCGTACCAGGTCACCATGGCCATGTCGCCCAGAACGCGCTGAACGATGCCGCGCGCGCCCTTCGGCACTGCGATATGGGTAGTGCAGACAATCGACCCGACATGCATGATGGTTCCCCACTCTTGAAACTTGAAACCCGGCTCGCTGGCGAGCCGGCAAATGCACGATCCGCGCCGCCCTCGTCGGGGTGTTGCGCGTGATCCCATTGTTCACGGTTTATCGAAGCGCGAAAAGAAGAAGAAGCAGGCGAAGTGCCGCGAATTCGTCGAATGTCTCCAATCAACCACTGCGCCGCGCGTGCGCTTGCACGGGCGGATACCCCCATCATACCCTGTCGAATGTGACTGTCCGCCGAATCCGGCCATACGCGCGGCGCGCACGCGAATCGCACGACAGGCGTATCGTCTGCCCTTTGCCCGGTCGCGAGGAGACTTCGCGTGAGCGCAGCGAACGGAACCACGCCCGCGGCCTCGCGCCTCAATGCCGCGCCCCCTACCTCGAACGAGACTCACGCAGCTACCGACGCGCGGCGTGCGGCGTGATGTCGTAGCGTCGTGGCGCCATAGCGTATGGCGGTGCCGGTGCGCCAGCGGTTGCGCGGCACGGCCGCCTTGCGTTACCTTTGACGTTCATTCGCGTTCAAGCGCATTTCGACACGATGCATCCGCTCACGTCCGCTCTCGCAAAATCCCGGCCGCAGTTCGACTCGCGGCCGCAGGCGTGCGCGCATCCGTCGGTCCTCCCTCCTCCTGTCGCACCGCCGCGCGTCGGCGCCGCGCCGCCCCCGCCGGCGGCACGCGTCGGCTGACCAGCCGGCTTTCGGTTTCCGTTTTCCATTTGCCCGTTCGGGCCGTTCGTGCGTGATCGCGCACGACGCGTTCCCGCACGCGCGACATGGAACGTTTCGATCCGTTCGACAGGTGGATTCACATGGTTTCGTTCAAACGCGCGCTCGCCGCGCATGGCGTGACGTCGCTCTTCGTCCTGCTGTGGAGCAGCGGCGCGATCTTCGCGGAACTCGGTCTGCATCACGCATCCGCGTTCGTCTTTCTCACCGCGCGATTCGCGCTCGCGTCACTCGTGCTGCTCGCGCTGGCCGTCATGCGCGGACGCTGGCTGCCGCCGCGCGGCGAGCGCCGCATGGCCGCGCTGACCGGCCTGCTGATGATGGGCGGCTATTCGATCTTCTACCTGCTCGCGCTCGACCGCGGGATCGCGCCGGGCGTGCTCGCGACGATCCTCGGCGTGCAGCCGATCCTCACGCTCGCGATCGTCGAGCGGCGCTGGCAACCGATGCGTATCGCCGGGCTCGGGCTGTCGCTGGCCGGTCTCGCGCTCGTCGTGTGCCGCGGCGTGGGCGGTGCCGGCCTGCCGGCCATCGGCGTCGCCTGCGCGCTCACGGCGCTCGTCGCGCTGACCGCCGGCTCGCTGCTGCAAAAGCGCGTGCGCGCGGCGCCTGCCGACGTGCTGCCGCTGCAGAACGCGATCGGCCTCGTGCTGTGCGTGGCGATCCTGCCGTTCCGGCCGATCTCGCTCGAGATCGGCTGGGCGTTCGTCGTGCCGCTGCTGTGGCTCGGGATCGTGATCTCGGTGATCGCGCAGTTGCTGTTCTACCGGTTGATGCAGCGCGGCGATCTCGTCAACGTGACGAGCCTGTTCTATCTCGTGCCCGTCGTCACCACGCTGATGGACGCGCTCTGGCTCGGCAACCGGCCCGAACCGCTCGCGCTCGCCGGCATGGGGGCGATCGTCGGGGGCCTCGCGCTCGTGTTCCGCACGCCCGCCGTTCGCGCGCAACCCGATCGCGCGTAAGCGGCCGGGCTGCCGCGCCCGCGGGTGCGGCAGCCCGTAGCGAACACGTACGACGTTTCCGCGCCAATCGAAAGGAACGGGAAAGACTGGCGCAAGGCATTCGTCCAATTCGCGGGAAAAATGCGGAATCCCCGGGGTTTTCCGCATACTTTTAATGGTTCGGATAGCGAAAATCGCGGCGAGCTTGCCTATACTCGAACTGTCCGACCCGCTCGCAATCGCGAATCGGTCGGCCGAACAAGAGAAATGCCCGGCATGGGGCTGGAAGTCGCGCCTGCGCCTGTTCCGGCCCACTACGGAGACACGCATGACGACCTATTTCACGATCGGCGACTTCATCCTGTTGATTCCGATGGCGCTGGCCGGAGCGCTATTTCTCGGCGCGGTGCCGTGCGCAACCGAATTCCGCCACAACCTGCTGCGCGTGCTCGGCGTCATCCTCGGCGTCGGCGTTGCGGTATTGCTCGTCGAGGGCCTGCCTGCACTCCTCTAGCCACGCGTCGGCGCGCGGCGGTCACGTCGCTGCATTGCAGCGACGCGACGGCGTGTGTGCGTGCGCGGCGATACGGCATGCAATGCTTCGCATCCCGTATCGACGGTCGTTGCTGCCGGTCAGATCGCCTGATCGGTGGACGGCTTTTCCCACAGATTGATGCCGCCCTCGATCGCGTGGCGATCGATCTCCGCGAGTTCGTCGGCCGAGAATTCGAGATTCTTCAGCGCGCCGACGTTTTCACGCACCTGCTCCGCACGGCTCGCGCCGATCAGTGCGGACGTCACGCGGCCATTGCGCAGCACCCACGCGAGCGCCATTTGCGCGAGGCTCTGCCCGCGCCGCTCGGCGATGCCGTTGAGCTTGCGCACGTGCTCGAGGTTCTCCGCGCTCAGGTGATCCTGCTTCAGCGAGCCGCCGCCCGGTTTGTTCACGCGTGCGTCGTCCGGCACGCCGTTCAGGTATTTCGACGTCAGCAGCCCCTGCGCGAGCGGCGTGAACGCGATGCTGCCCGTGCCGATCTCGTCGAGCGTGCCGAGCAGGTCCGGCTCGATCCAGCGGTTCAGCATGTTGTACGACGGCTGGTGGATCAGCAGCGGCACCTTGTATTGCGCGAGCAGTTCGGCCATCTCGCGCGTCTTCGCGGCCGAGTACGACGAGATGCCGATATACAGCGCCTTGCCCTGCTGCACGGCCGATGCGAGCGCGCCGGCGGTTTCCTCGAGCGGCGTGTGTGCGTCGAAGCGGTGCGAATAGAAGATGTCGACGTAGTCGAGGCCCATGCGCTGCAGGCTCTGGTCGAGGCTCGCGAGCACGTACTTGCGCGACCCGCCGCCGCTGCCGTACGGCCCCGGCCACATGTCCCAGCCGGCCTTCGTCGAGATCAGCAGCTCGTCGCGGTACGGCCGGAAATCTTCCTTCAGCAGCCGGCCGAAGTTGGTTTCGGCGCTGCCGTACGGCGGCCCGTAGTTGTTCGCGAGGTCGAAGTGATTGATGCCGAGGTCGAACGCGGTGCGCAGGATCTCGCGCTGCGTCGCGATCGGCGTCGAGTCGCCGAAGTTGTGCCACAGGCCGAGCGACAGGGCGGGCAGTTTGAGCCCGGATTTGCCGCAGGTGCGGTATTGCATGTCGGCATAACGTTCGGAAGCTGCTTCGTAGGCCATGAGTCGGTTCCGTCAGGACGTCGGGGAAGGGACGCGCGCCGCGCGCGAACATCACGCGCCGGCGGCGAAGGAAACATACGACGGCTATGGTAGCGAACGTGGCCGATGCGCGCACGGCAATGGACGCGGCTGCGCGCGTCGCCTACACTGCGGCGTCTCGAATCACCGTTACAGCGAGGTTGGTATGTCCCGGGTCATCTCGGTTGCGCTGCTCGTCGGCGGCGTCGTGCTGCTGTATTTCGGCGGCCAGTCGTTCCATTCGATCAACGACAACGTGTCGCGCTTCTTCACCGGCTCGCCCGCCACGAAAACGATCCTGCTGATCGCCGGCGGCGCCGTCGCGATGCTGATCGGCCTGATCGGCCTCGCGATGCCAGCCAACAAGCGCTGATCACGCAGCCGCGCGACGCATGACGACGTGCCCGCCTCGCGCGATGCGGGCCGCACAAAACGCAACGGGCGGCCAGGCCGCCCATTTCTTCATCCGCTCATGCGGCCGCCGCGCCGCATCGAACCATCGACGCGGCTGCAGCGCTGCCCGAACCGCTGCTAGAACTGCACTTCCGGCTTCGCCGCCGAACGCGTGCCCGGCACCGGCCGGTTGCTCACGCCGTGATACGTGTAGACGAGCGAGAACTTCACCTGGTCGGAGCGGTTCTGCCCCGCCGAATGCAGCGTGTTGCAGTGGAAAAACACGACGTCGCCCGTCTGGAGCGGCGGGCAGGTTGCCGCGTCGATCATCTTGCGGTTTTCCGGCAGGTCGCTGCGGAAGAACTTCGCGTCGTCGAACGCTTCCGGCCCGAATTCGGCCGTGTGCGAACCCGGCACCAGCCAGAGCGCCCCGTTTTCATTCGTTTCCGGGCCGAGCGCGAGCCACACCGACACCATGTCCGCGCGTTCGAACGACCAGTAGCGGAAGTCGCGATGCCAGCCCGTCAGGCTGCCGTACGCCGGATGCTTCGTCATCATGCAGTTGTGATGCGCGCGCGACAGCACCGGCTGCTCGCCGAAGTACTCGCGCATCCACGCGCCGATTTCCGGCGCGATCGCGCGCTCGGCGAACGCCGGATCGCGCGTGTAGGCGTCCAGCAGCCGCCGCACCGTATGCCCGCCCGGCGCATGCTTCGACTCGGGCGCGCCCGGGTAGCGCAAATCCGCCTCGAACTCGATCGGCTCCGCCGCTTCCTGCAACTGGCGCGCCGCGATCCGCTTGAGCGTCGCGCACTGCGCTTCGCCGACGAGGCCGCGCGCGACGACGAAGCCGCGTTCGCGCAATTCCGCGACTTGCGCGCGGATCGATTCCGACTGCAATGAAGACGACATGGGATGCCAGACGTTTATTGTGTGAATGTGACGATTGTAAATCGGCGCCGGATGCCGCGAACAGCGCCATTGTCGTACGCAGGGGCATGCCAATCGCCGATTTGATCTGGCTCAAGGGAACTGTGCGGCGCGGCGCGAGCCTCAGCGACAGGCGGTATGCGACGACACGCTTGCGGCACAAGGGTTTATCGCGACTTTTGCACGTCATGAAACCCCGGTAGCCTGTCGCGGCCTGTCAATTCTGGCGGGCGCGGCGCGCAACGACTTTCGGTAAGATCCGTTGCGCCATCCGAGGCCGTTCATACCAGTGCGCTCTTCAAGGGCGCCATCCATACAAGCGAAGCATCGTTCACATGCCATTCCGTCTGACTTCCCGTCTCAGCCGCGCTGCGAAGCGCGTCGTGCCGTCCGCTCCCGCCCGCCCGCTGCGCCATCACCGCGCGCGCACGCAGGCGCTCGCCGAGCACACGCACGCGCACAGCCGGCTGGACGGCATCCGCGCGTGGTTCCACGCGTTCTTCTCGATGATGAGCGCACAGGCATTCGCCCGCCGCGCCGGCCTGCGCTCGCTGCTGCAGAAGCCGTCGTCGCTGCGCGCGCTCGCGCTGCGCCGCACGCTGGGCCCGCAGCGCCGCGTCAATCGCCCGCGCCGCCTCGCGGCGAGCAACGGCTGGTTCGGGTTCGGCGCACGCTGAAGCCGAGCCGGCGGCACGCTGCCCTCCACGATCGTCGCGCGCGCCGTCATTCCGCCGGCGCGCGACGCGCATAAAAAAACCCCGGCATGCCGGGGTTTTTCGTTTCAGGCGGACGACGCTTATGCGACGCGTGCCGTCGGCTCCACGCCAGCCGCTTCGGCCAGCGCGAGTGCCTTGTCGGTTGCTTCCCACGAGAATTCCGGCTCGTCGCGGCCGAAGTGGCCGTAAGCGGCCGTCTTCTCGTAGATCGGGCGCAGCAGGTCGAGCATCTTGATGATGCCCTTCGGACGCAGGTCGAAATGCTCGCGGACGAGCTTCGTGATCACCGCATCCGACACGCGGCCCGTGCCGAACGTGTTGACCATCACCGAGGTCGGCTCGGCAACGCCGATCGCGTACGACACCTGGATCAGCGCGCGCGATGCGAGACCTGCCGCGACGATGTTCTTCGCGACGTAACGGCCGGCATACGCTGCCGAACGGTCGACCTTCGACGGATCCTTGCCCGAGAACGCGCCGCCGCCGTGCGGTGCGGCACCGCCGTAGGTGTCGACGATGATCTTGCGACCCGTCAGGCCGCAGTCGCCCTGCGGGCCACCGATCACGAACCGGCCGGTCGGGTTCACCAGGAACTTGATGTCGCCCTTGATCAGGTCGGCCGGCAGCGTCGGCTTGATGATTTCCTCGATCACGGCTTCGCGCAGCGCCGGCAGCTCGATGTCCGGTGCGTGCTGCGTCGACAGCACGACGGTGTCGATCGAATCGGGCTTGCCGTCGACGTAGCGGACCGTGACCTGCGACTTCGCGTCCGGGCGCAGCCACTGCAGGCGGCCGTCGCGGCGCAGGCTGGCCTGGCGCTCGACGAGACGGTGCGACAGGTAGATCGGCAGCGGCATCAGTTCCGGCGTTTCGTCGCATGCGTAACCGAACATCAGGCCCTGGTCGCCCGCGCCTTGATCGAGGTTGTCGTCATGCGCGCGGTCGACGCCCTGCGCGATGTCCGGTGACTGCTTGTCGTACGCGACGAGCACCGCGCAGCCCTTGTAGTCGATGCCGTAGTCGGTGTTGTCGTAGCCGATGCGCTTGATGGTGTCGCGCGCGATCTGGATGTAGTCGATGTTGGCCGTCGTGGTGATTTCACCGGCCAGCACGACGAGACCCGTGTTGCACAGCGTTTCGGCCGCAACGCGGGAGTATTTGTCCTGCTCGAGGATGGCGTCGAGAATCGCGTCCGAGATTTGGTCCGCGACCTTGTCCGGATGGCCTTCGGAGACGGATTCGGACGTGAAGAGATAATCGTTTGCCACTTTTTCAGGCTCCTGTGTGGTTACGGTGGGTTTCACGTAGCCAGCTTCGTTGGCCTGAAGCGGCGACGCTTTAGCGGATTACCAGGACCGGGCAGCGCGCTTCGCGCCAGCCGGCTTCGCCCCGCAAGTTGTCAGTTAACTCGGCGAAGCCCGTATTATAGCGGCTTTCGTGAATTGTCACAGAGCGCCACCCGTGCTGCATCGTCCGCTGTCCTACCCCCCTGTTCGCAACGCGCCGGCCAGCCGGCCCCACGGAGATTCCGCATGCTAGGCCGCCTCGGCACGCACCTCGCCATCGGCTTGCTGAAGCTGCTCGCCCTGCTGCCGTACGGCCTGACCGCACGGTTCGGCGACGGCCTCGGCTGGCTGCTGTACCAGATTCCCAGCCGGCGAAAGCGCATCGTACATACCAATCTGAAACTCTGCTTCCCCGACTGGAGCGACGAGCGGCGCGAGGAAGTGGCGGGCCGGCATTTCCGCCACGCGATCCGCAGCTACGTCGAGCGCAGCGTCCAGTGGTTCGGCTCCGAGCGCAAGCTCGCGAAACTGATCCAGGTCGACAGCGCGGTCGATCTCACGGACCCCGATCTGCCCCCGACGCTGTTCCTGGGCCTGCATTTCGTCGGCATCGAAGCCGGCTCGATCTGGCTGAACCGTTCACTGCAGCGCCGTTGCGGATCGCTGTACCAGCCGTTCTCGAATGCGATACTCGAGGAAGAAGCGAAGAAGGCGCGCGGGCGTTTCGACGCCGAGATGGTCGGCCGCGCGGACAGCGCGCGCGTCGTGCTGCGCTGGCTGCGCGACCGCAAGCCGGTGATGCTCGGCGCCGACATGGACTACGGGCTGCGCAATTCGACGTTCGTACCCTTCTTCGGCGTGCCCGCGTGCACGCTGACGGCCGTCGGCCGGCTCGCGAAGACGGGCCGCGCGCAGGTCGTGCCGTTCATCGGCGAAGTGCTGCCGAACTACCAGGGTTACCGGCTGAAGGTGTTCAAGCCGTGGGATCACTATCCGACCGGCGACGACGATCTCGACGCGCGGCGGATGAACGAATTCCTCGAAGAGCAGATTCCGCTGATGCCCGAGCAGTATTACTGGGTGCACAAGCGCTTCAAGACGCGCCCGCCCGGCGAGCCGAGCCTCTACTGAGTCGAACCCGCGGGCGCGTCGTCAGATACGCGCCTGTACCCTCGCCACTTTCGGCGCGCCTTTCGCGCGCGCCTGCCAGAGATCGTAGGCCGACTGCTGCGCCAGCCACAGATCCGCCTTCCCGCCGTTTTCCTCGCCCAGCCACGCTTCGAGACGCAGCGCCATTTCAGGCGAGATGCCGGCATGGCCGTGCAGGATGCGCGACAGCGCCGCGCGCGTGACGCCGAGCTGCGCGGCGGCTTCGGTGACGGTCAGGCCGAGCGCCGGCAAGACGTCGTCGCGCAGCGCCTCGCCCGGATGGGGCGGATTGAAGATGCGAGTCATGGCGTTGAATGACCTCAGTGATAGTCTTGATAGTTGACCAGGACGGCATCCGGGCCCTCGAATCTGAACGTCAGGCGCCAGTTGACGCTCACGCTCACCGAGCAGTAACCCTCCAGCCCGCCGGCGAGGCCATGCAGGCGCCAGCCGGGTACGTTCATGTCGAACGGCTGGCTCGCCATGTCGAGACGGGCAAGCTGGCGCCGCAACCTCGGGGCATGATCCGGCCGGATGCCAGCCTTGCTCCCGTTCGTGAAAAACGCTTCCAGCCCCTTGTGCTGCCATGACTTGATCATGGGCCTCCCACACTCGAGTGCGATTCGACGGCATGGCCCACATGGCGTATAGCCAGACTATACGAATCGCCTGATTGATTTGTCAATTTGACCGGTACGAAAACGCGCACGCGGCGAAATCCCGTGCGCTGGAAACGGCGCGACGCGTACCGCCGGATTCACCTGTCCCGACAACGCTCGCCACACCGCACCACCTCAATCTGCCGACTCGGTGCCCACGCGACCAGTCAGCCGATCGGCCGGCATCGCCGCGCTCCGCCGCCCGAACGGCACCCGGCGCCCCGCCCGCGCAGGACGCCCCTGTCGGCTGCATGTATCATTTGCGGTTGAGATCAGCACGACGAACGACGCCGCCCGGCATGACGGCGCGCCGCGTCCGTCGTGCCGGCCGCCCTGTTCGCCATGGAATTCCGGACCCAGTGAAACTCTCGTTCACCAAGATGCACGGCGCGGGCAACGACTTCGTCGTGCTCGACAGCTATTCGCGCGCGCTGCCGCCGCTCACCGAGGCGCAGGTGCGCGCGCTCGCCAACCGACACTTCGGCATCGGCGCCGACCAGTTGCTGCTCGTCGAGAAACCGACCGTCGACGGCGCGGATTTCAAGTACCGGATCTTCAATTGCGACGGCGGCGAAGTCGAACACTGCGGTAACGGCGCGCGCTGCTTCGTGAAGTTCGTCAGCGACCGCGGCCTGACCGACAAGCGCAGCGTGCGCGTGCAGGTGATGAAGGGCCTGATCACGTTGACGATGCAGGACAACGGCGAAGTCGTCGTCGACATGGGCGCGCCCGTGTTTGCGCCGGCGGAGGTGCCGTTCGACGCCGCGGGGCTCGACGGCCGGACGGAAGGCAACGACACGCTGTGGCCACTCGACGTCGGCGGCCACACGCGCTGGATCTCGACGGTGTCGATGGGCAACCCGCACGCGGTGCAGGTCGTCGACGACGTCGAAGCGTATCCCGTGCTCGACGAAGGCCCGCTGATCGAGCGCCACGCCCGCTTCCCGCAGCGCGTGAACGCCGGCTTCATGCAGATCGTGTCGCGCAGCGAGGTGAAGCTGCGCGTGTACGAACGCGGCGCGGGCGAGACGCTCGCATGCGGCACCGGCGCGTGCGCGGCGGTGGCGGCCGGCATCCGGCGCGGCCTGCTCGATTCGCCGGTGACCGTGCACACGCATGGCGGCACGCTGACGATCGGCTGGGGCGGCGCGCGCGACGAAGCCGCCGCGCTGATGATGTCCGGGCCCGCCACCACCGTGTTCGAAGGCGAGATCGACCTGAACGTCTGACCCTTCAACGTCCCGATAACCGAAGAACGCTCCAGCCACATGAACGATCGCGAAGTCGCCGACTACCTGCTCGCCAATCCCGAATTCTTCGCGCAACATGCGGAATTGCTCGCGACGATCCGTCTCGCGAACCCGCACGGCAAGGCCGCGATCTCGCTGCAGGAGCGGCAGATGGAGATGCTGCGCGACAAGAACAAGCATCTCGAGCGCCGGCTCGCCGAGCTCGTGCGCTACGGCCACGAGAACGACAGCCTGTCCGCGAAGTTCAGCCGCTGGACCGCGCGCGTGATCGCGGAACGCGACCCGTACGCGCTGCCGCGCACGATCGCCGAAGGCATCGCCGACGTGTTCGATGTGCCGCAAACCGCGCTGCGCGTTTGGGACGTCGCCGACACCTATGCGCAGGCCGATTTCGCGCGCCAGGTCGGCGAGGAAGTGCGGCTCTTCACGAACGGGCTGTCGACGCCGTACTGCGGCGCGAACACCGGATTCGAAGCGGCCCAGTGGCTCGCGCCCGCGCTCGCGGCGCCGGCCGCGAATGCGGCGGAAGGCGCCGAAGCCGCGCCGGCCGGCGACGGCGCGGCCACGTCGGTCGCGCTGCTCGCGCTGCGTGCGCCGCTCGGCGGCACCGATGCGCCCGCGTTCGGCCTGCTCGTGCTCGGCTCGCCCGATCCGCGCCGCTTCCACGACGGGATGGCGACCGACTTCCTCGCGCAGATCGCGACGCTCGCGAGCGCCGCGCTCACGCGTCTGCTGCCGCATTGAGATCGCTCCCGCGATGACCGACGATCCGATCGCCGCCTACCTGTCGAACCTGAAACACGTCAGGCAGCTGTCGGAACACACGCTGCGTGCGTACACGCACGAACTCGACGAACTGAAGAAACTCGCCGCCGGCCGCCCGCTCGACGCGCTGACGGCCGCCGACATGCGCGGCGCGGTCGTGCGCGCACACGCGGGCGGCTTGTCCGCTCGCTCGATCTCGCACCGGCTTTCCGCATGGCGTGCGTTCTATCGCTGGCTCGCGCAGCGCGTCGAGCTGCCCGCGAATCCCGTTGCCGGGGTGCGCGCGCCCAAACGCGAGAAATCGCTGCCCAAGGCGCTGTCGGTCGACGATGCGGTCGCACTCATGGATACGCCGCTCGCCGGCACGACCGAAGGCATCCGCGATCACGCGATCCTCGAGCTGTTCTATTCGTCCGGGCTGCGCCTCGCGGAACTGGTCGGGCTCGACGTCATGTATACGCAGGCCGACGGCTACCGCTCGGCCGGCTGGCTCGATCTCGCCGAAGCCGAAGTCACCGTGCGCGGCAAGGGCAACAAGGAGCGCAAGGTGCCGGTCGGCCGCAAGGCGATCGACGCGCTGAACGCGTGGCTCGCGGTGCGCGGCGAATTCGTGAAGCACGATCCGCATCCGCTGTTCGTGTCGGTGCGCGGCAACCGGATGGCGCCGGGCGTCGTGCGCGACCGCGTGAAGCGCGCGGCGCTGGCCGCGGGCATCCCCGCCAACGTCCACCCGCACGTGCTGCGCCATTCGTTCGCGACGCACGTGCTGCAGTCGAGCGGCGACCTGCGCGCGGTGCAGGAGCTGCTGGGCCACGCGAGCGTCGCCGCCACGCAGGTCTACACGTCGCTCGACTTCCAGCATCTCGCGAAAATTTACGACAGCGCGCATCCGCGCGCGAAGAAGCGCGACTGACGCGCGTTCCGCCCTACCCGCCGCGCGCGGCGGCCGGCAACGGCCGGCGCCGTCCGCGGCCCCAATCGATCCGATCATGCAAACCGTCACACTCAGACCGTCCAAGGAAAAATCGCTGCTGCGCCGGCATCCGTGGATCTACGCCAATGCGATCGACCGCGTCGACGGCACGCCCGCCCCCGGCGCGACCGTGGTCGTGCGCGCGCACGACGGCCGCTTCCTCGCGCGCGGCGCGTACAGCCCGCAGTCGCAGATCCGCGTGCGCGTGTGGAGCTTCGACGAAAACGAGCCGATCGATCACGCCTTCTTCAAGCGCCGCGTGCAGCGCGCGGTCGCGCACCGCACGACGATGGTGTCGGGCACGGGCGCGGTGCGGCTCGTGTTCGGCGAAGCCGACGGGCTGCCGGGGCTGATCGTCGACTACTACGTCGCGGACACGGCGGAGCCGGGCGCCGCGCCGCGCGGCCAGCTCGTGTGCCAGTTCATGGCCGCGGGCGTCGAGGCATGGAAGGATGCGATCGTCGCGGCGCTCAGCGGCGCGACCGGCTGCCCGAACGTGTACGAACGCTCGGACGTGTCGATCCGCGACAAGGAAGGGCTCGCGCAGACGACCGGCGTGCTCGCCGGCGACGCGCCGCCCGCTACGCTGATCGCGAACGAAAACGGCGTGCGTTATCACGTCGACGTGCCGAACGGCCACAAGACCGGCTTCTACGTCGACCAGCGCGACAACCGCGCGCTCGTCGCGCAATACGCGGACGGCCGCGACGTACTGAACTGCTTCTGCTACACGGGCGGCTTCTCGCTCGCGGCGCTCAAGGGCGGCGCGAAACGCGTCGTGTCGATCGATTCGTCGGGCGACGCGCTCGCGCTCGCGCAGCAGAACGTCGTCGCGAACGGTTTCGATCCCGACCGCGCGACCTGGCTCGACGCGGACGCGTTCAAGACGCTGCGCCGCCTCGTCGACGAAGGCGAGCGCTTCGACCTGATCGTGCTCGATCCGCCGAAGTTCGCGCCGACGCGCGACAGCGTCGATCGCGCGTCGCGCGCCTACAAGGACATCAACCTGAGCGGCTTCAAGCTGCTGCGTCCGGGCGGCCTGCTGTTCACGTACTCGTGCTCGGGCGCGATCGACATGGACCTGTTCCAGAAGATCGTCGCGGGCGCGGCTGCCGACGCGAAGGTCGACGCGCGGATCCTGAAGCGGCTCGGCGCGGGCGTCGATCACCCGCTGCTCGCCGCGTTCCCGGAAGGCGAATATCTGAAGGGCCTGCTGTTGCAAATCGTCTGATCGCCCCGATCTAGACGCACACCCGTCCGCCGGCCGTTCGTGCGCTGGCGGAACCGCGCTCTCGCCTGTCGTCCGGACGACGGGCGAGGGCTTGACAGGTATGTTTCAATGGATGGTTGTGCGCCCCGGCTCGCGAGTCGACGGCGCGACGCACACATCCTGGTTTTGACCCCGATTCACGAACCACAGGCGACCGACATGGCCACTCCCGTCACCATCCTCACCGGCTTCCTCGGCAGCGGCAAGACGACGCTGCTCAAGCGCATCCTGAATGAACAGCACGGCATGAAGATCGCCGTGATCGAGAACGAGTTCGGCGAAGAGAACATCGACAACGAGATCCTCGTCCAGGACACGAACGAGCAGATCATCCAGATGAGCAACGGCTGCATCTGCTGCACGATCCGCGGCGACCTCGCCCGCGCGCTCGGCGATCTGGCCGCGAAGAAGCGCGAAGGCAAGCTCGACTTCGACCGCATCGTGATCGAGACGACCGGCCTCGCGAACCCGGGCCCCGTCGCACAGACCTTCTTCATCGACAGCGAGATCGCCGACGATTTCCTGCTCGACGCCGTCATCACGCTGGTCGACGCTAAGCATGCGAACGCGCAGCTCGACGAACACGAAGTGGTGCAGCGCCAGGTCGGCTTCGCCGATCGCCTGTTCATCACGAAGTCGGACCTCGTCGACGACCAGGCCGTCGCGGCGCTCAAGCACCGCCTGATGCACATGAACCCGAAGGCGACGATCAAGGTCGTGAATTTTGGCGAAGCCGACATCAAGGAAATCTTCGACCTGCGCGGCTTCAACCTGAACGCGAAGCTCGAGATCGACCCGGACTTCCTCGCCGAGGACGACCACGCGCACCATCACCACGATCACGACCATGATCACGATCACGCGGATTGCGACCACGATCACGGTCAATGCGCGCACGATCACGACCACGGCCATCATCATCACGCGCACCACGACGACAAGATCAAGTCGTTCGTGTACCGCAACGACCGTCCGTTCGACCCGAACAAGCTGGAAGACTTCCTCGGCGGCATCCTGCAGATCTACGGGGAACGGATGTTGCGCTACAAGGGCGTGCTGTACATGAAGGGCGTCGACCGCAAGGTCGTGTTCCAGGGCGTGCACCAGATGATGGGCAGCGACCTCGCCGCGAAGTGGCTGCCGGTCGAGAAGAAGACCAACAAGATGGTGTTCATCGGCGTCGACCTGCCGCAGGACCTGATCACCGACGGCCTCGACGCCTGCCTCGCCTGAGCGGTCGGGCCGGTGTCGCAGGCCTTCCGTGCGGCCGCCTTCGCGGGCGGCCGCGGGGCTTGCGGGGTGCCGTTTCCGGGCAGGGTTTCGCCGTCATCGCTTTTTCGCGATTTGCGCGTTATATTTTCTAGATATTGGCGCAGCCGACGGGGATCGACCCGATACGGCGCCCGCTTGCGATTCAGTTACAATACGTGCCCGCTGGAGTACGGCAATAACAGGCCCGGTTCTTGCAGAACCATTACCCGGGCATCGCAACCGCGCCGGATCGCCCATCCGCCACCCGGCCGCGGCCGATGCGATCTGCCGCGCAGTACCGGTTCGCCGCGCGCGCAAATCCGCGCCAGGCCTGTCCTGGTATTTGAGAACCGGTTTTCCAGAGGCTTTCGGCCCCGCGACGGCAAATCGCAAATGATTGCAAGCGGCAGTTGCGGGTAATCCCAAAGTGCAGGCACTATCTCCTGATTTGCCGCACATTGAAGAAGCAAGCAGATGACGAAGAAACTCTTGACCGAAGCCGAAATCCTGAAGATGAGCGACAAGGATTACATGAATGAGGATCAGCTCGCCTTCTTCAAAAATCGGCTCGAACAGTTGCAGGCGGACATCCTCAAGAACGCAGGCCAGACGACCGAGAACCTGCGCGAGACGGTGATCGTCCCCGATCCCGCCGACCGCGCGACGATCGAGGAAGAGCACGCGCTCGAGCTGCGCACGCGCGATCGCGAGCGCAAGCTCCTCAAGAAGGTTCAGCAGTCGCTCGCCCGCATCGATTCCGGCGACTACGGCTGGTGCGAGGAAACCGGCGAACCGATCGGCATCCCGCGCCTGCTCGCGCGTCCGACGGCCACGCTGTCGCTCGAGGCGCAAGAGCGCCGCGAGCTGCGCCAGAAGCTGTTCGGCGACTGATCGAGCGGCGTTCCGCTCCGACACGCTGCTTCCCGAAAGCGCGCGGCCTGCCGCGCGCTTTTTGTTTTTCCGGCACCCGTTCCCGGCCCGCCGGCCGATTTGCGTCCCCCTCTTGATATCCCGGCGCCCGCCCTAAAATGAAACGGACGCGCGCCGGGCCGCTCCCCGGCGCACTGCGGATTCACGCGGCGGCGCGTCGCGCCGCCCGACTCTTCCCCGTTTTTCTCAAGGAACGCAGATGGAGCAATTTCACGGCACGACCATCGTTTCGGTCCGGCGCGGCGACAAGGTCGCGCTCGGCGGCGACGGCCAGGTAACCCTCGGCAACATCGTCATGAAGGGTGGCGCGCGGAAAGTGCGGCGGATCTACAACAACCAGGTACTGGTCGGATTCGCGGGCGGCACCGCCGATGCGTTCTCGCTGCTCGATCGCTTCGAGGCGAAGCTCGAGAAGCACCAGGGCAACCTGACCCGCGCGGCCGTCGAGCTCGCGAAGGACTGGCGCACCGACCGGATGCTGCGCCGCCTCGAGGCGATGCTGATCACGGCCGACGCGACCACCACGCTCGTGATCACCGGCAACGGCGACGTGCTCGACCCGGAAGGCGGCATCTGCGCGATCGGTTCGGGCGGCGCCTATGCGCAGGCCGCGGCCCGCGCGCTCGCGGAGAACACCGAGCTGTCGCCGCGCGAGATCGTCGAGAAGTCGCTCGAGATCGCCGGCGACATGTGCATCTACACGAACCACAACCGCATCATCGAAACGATCGAGTAAGGACCGCCCCATGAGCACCATGACCCCTGCCGAGATCGTCTCGGAACTCGACAAGCACATCATCGGCCAGGCCAAGGCGAAGAAGGCCGTCGCGGTCGCGCTGCGCAACCGCTGGCGCCGCCAGCAGGTCGCCGACCCGCTGCGCCAGGAAATCACGCCGAAGAACATCCTGATGATCGGGCCGACGGGCGTCGGCAAGACCGAAATCGCACGACGCCTCGCGAAGCTCGCCGACGCGCCGTTCATCAAGATCGAAGCGACCAAGTTCACCGAGGTCGGCTACGTCGGCCGCGACGTCGACAGCATCGTGCGCGACCTGATCGAGATCTCGGTCAAGCAGACGCGCGAATCCGAGATGCGCAAGGTGCGCAGCAAGGCCACCGACCAGGCGGAAGACCGCATCCTCGACATCCTGCTGCCGCAGCCGCGCGCGGTGGGCTTCGGCGGCAATGCCGACCACGCGAACGACGACAACAACGCGACGCGCCAGACCTTCCGCAAGCGCCTGCGCGAAGGCCAGCTCGACGACAAGGAAGTCGAGCTCGACCTCGAGCAGCCGTCGGCCGGCATGGACATCATGGCGCCGCCGGGGATGGAAGAAATGACCGAGCAGATCCGCTCGATGTTCTCGAACCTCGGCAGCGGCAAGAAGCAGCGCCGCAAGGTGAAGATCAAGGAAGCGCTGAAGCTGCTGACCGACGAGGAAGCGGCGAAGATGCTCAACGACGAGGAAGTGAAGACGAAGGCCGTGCAGAACGTCGAGCAGAACGGCATCGTGTTCCTCGACGAGATCGACAAGATCACGTCGCGCAACAACGAAGGCAGCGGCGGCGAAGTGTCGCGCCAGGGCGTGCAGCGCGACCTGCTGCCGCTCGTCGAGGGCACGACGGTCAACACGAAGTACGGGATGGTGAAGACCGATCACATCCTGTTCATCGCGAGCGGCGCATTCCACCTCGCGAAGCCGAGCGACCTGATTCCCGAACTGCAGGGCCGCTTCCCGATCCGCGTCGAGCTCGACTCGCTGTCGGTGAAGGATTTCGAGGCAATCCTCGTCGCGACCGATGCCAGCCTCGTCAAACAGTACCAGGCGCTGCTCGCCACCGAAGACGTGCAGCTCGAGTTCGCCGAAGACGGCATTCGCCGCCTGGCCGAGATCGCGTACGCGGTCAACGAGAAGACCGAGAACATCGGTGCGCGCCGGCTCTACACGGTGATCGAGAAGCTGCTCGAGGAAGTGTCGTTCTCGGCCGGCAACCACGCCGGCGAGCGCGTGACGATCGACGCGCAGTATGTCGACCGTGCGCTCGGCGAAGTGTCGCAGGACGAAGACCTGTCGCGCTACGTGCTGTAACGCGCGCGGTGGCGAATGCGAAACGGGCGGCTCCTTCGGGGCCGCCCGTTTTCGTTGGGGCGGCCGGCCGCTGCCGCCGCGCCGCTTACTGCCGCACCGGCTTCTTCGCGAGCTTGCGCTGCAGCGTGCGGCGGTGCATGTTCAGCGCGCGCGCGGTTGCCGAAATGTTGTTGTTGTTCTCCGCGAGCACGCGCTGGATGTGCTCCCATTCGAGCCGGTCGACCGACAGCACGACCGGATTCTCGAGCGCCTCGTCGGCCTGCACTTCGCTCGCGTTGGTCTGCAGCGCGGCCAGGATCGACTCGATGTTCGCCGGCTTCGCGAGATAGTTGTCGGCGCCTTCCTTCACGGCCTGCACGGCGGTCGCGATGCTCGCGTAGCCGGTCAGCACGAGAATCCGCGCGTCGGGCTGCAGGTCGCACAGCGGCGCGATCAGGCTCAGCCCCGAATCGTCGCCGAGGTGCAGGTCGACGGTGATGAACTGGAACTTGCCGCCGGCCGCGAGCCGCAGCGCCGCCTCCTTGTCGTGCGCCTGCTGGACCGCGTAGCCGCGGCGCTCGAGGCCGCGCGCGAGCGTGCCCGCGAACACCTCGTTGTCGTCGATCACCAGGAAATTGTTCTCGCTCATGTGGTTTCTCCGTCTACGTGTTGGTTGAAGCGGCCGGCGCCGTGACGCGCGCCACCGGCAGGCGCAGCACCGCGCGGGTGCCGCGGCCGGGGACGCCAGCCGGGCGGCTGTCCGGCGCGGCTGCCGCTCGTTCGCTCGCGCGCTGGCCCGACGCAGCAGCTGCATGACCGTTCGCACCGCCACCCGCGCGCCCGTTGCCGCCCGCCGCGCGCGGCGTGACATCGGACAGCTCGACCTCGCCGCCGAGGCGCGCGGCCGCGCTGAACGCAAGATACAGGCCGACCCCGTGTCCGCCCTGCGTGCTGTCGACCGGCATCGCGCCGAGCGATTCGCGCAATGCGGCCGGAATGCCCGGGCCGTCGTCGCATACTTCGAATTCGATCTGGTCGCCCGCCCGGTCGTTGTGCGCGAGCTTCGCGGCCAGCGTCACGCGGTGCGGGCTCGCCCGCGCGGCATTGTCGAGCAGGATCGTCAGGATCTGGCCGGCCGCGACCGTGTCGTCGAGCGCGACGCCAGACGGGCGCGCACCCAGCAGCTCGAACTGCACGTGCGGATGCCGCAGGCGCCAGTGCTCGACGAACGTGTCGAGCCAGTCATCCACCGGCTGACGGCTCGCCGGCGCGCTCGCGCGGCTGCGCAGCCGCGCGAGCGCCGACGTGCAGAGCGTCATCTGTTCTTCCAGCACCTTCAGGTCGCCCTCGTAGCGCGCGAGCCCCGGATCGGCGCGGGCCGCATCGCGCAGTTCCTCCGCGAGCATCGCGATCGTCGACAGCGGCGTGCCCATCTCGTGCGCGACGGTGGCCGCCTGCACGCCGAGCGCGACCGCCCGCTCGTCGCGCAGCAGGTGCGCCTGCGCCTCGCCGAGCGCCGCATCGCGCTGGCGCAGCGCGTTCGACATGCGCGCGACGAACCATGCGATCAGCCCGACGCTGACCATGAAGTTCGCCCACATCCCGGTGCGGTAGTAGTCGAACAGGTTCGCCGGGTTATCCATGTTGAGCGGCACCGAATCGAAGCCGAGCGCCGCGTAGCACGCGACCGCGAACGCCGCGAGCCAGATCATCAGGTGCCACGGCAGCACGGCCGCCGCGATCGCGAGCGACGGCAGGTACAGCGACACGAACGGGTTGGTCGTGCCGCCCGACAGGAACAGCAGCGCCGACAATGCGCCGAGGTCGACCCACAGCTGGCCGAGCAGCTCGAAATTGGTCTCGGGCCGCGCGCGCAGCACGCGCACCCAGGTCAGCGCGTTGAAAACGATTTCGAGCGCGATGACCATCAGCATCGCCGGCAGCGGCAGATGCACGCCGAAATAGGTCTGCACGACGCCGATCGTCACGAGCTGGCCGATGATCGCGAGATTGCGCAGCCAGAACAGGTGACTGAGGTTGACGCGCCCGGTGGTGGTGATTCGTTGCATCCGAGCAGTTTACCCGTTTAGCGCCCGGCGCCTCTACCGGGGGCCGGATCGGTGGGGACGAACGGAGCACCGGGCGAGCCGGCGTCGCATCGGGTTGCACGGGCCGGCAACCGTCAGCCGGCCGCACCGGTCATGCGTTGCGCGATCTCGTCGGCGAGGCACTCCGGACAGCGGCAACGCGTACCGGCTGCCGACGGCGCGCCGCCGGGCAGGGCCGGCATCGATGCACACCAGCACTCGAACGGCTGCGTGCCGGCGCCGCAGTCGAAGCCGCGCCCGCAGTGCGGGCAACGCGCTCGGCGCGGGGTCGAACGGGCGGCGGCGGCGGAATCGGTCATGGCTCAAGCGTGAAAGCGGGCATGCACGTCGCCCTACGCGACAAGCATAGCGCGGCGCACGGATTTTGCACGTCTGCCGTCCGGCCGATGCGTGCCGCCGACACCGCGCCGCACGCGGCGCACGTCGCCCCGCTCGCGCCGCCGGCGCGGGGGTCGGCGCGGGGGTCGGCGCAGGGTTCGGCGTGGGGTTCGGCGTGGGGTTCGGCGTGGGGTTCGGCGTGGGGTTCGGCGTGGGGTTCGGCGCAGGGTCCGGCGCAGGGTCCGGCGCCATGGCCGACGGGCCGCCGCGCGTGGCGCCGGGCCCGCGCGATCGGCCGTCCGGCCAGCCCAAAAACCCGATGCTGCGCTGCGCCACTCCTGTACAATTCGCCCTGTTTCAACCGTTCCCAGCCAGAGCCGCCGCCATGTCCGAGCCCATCGACCTCTCGCAGATCGCCCCCACGCTGAAGGCAGAAATCCTCGCCGAGGCGCTGCCGTACATCCGCCGCTACCACGGCAAGACCGTGGTGATCAAATACGGCGGCAACGCGATGACGGAAGAGCGGCTCAAGCAGGGTTTCGCGCGCGACGTGATCCTGCTGAAACTGGTCGGCATCAATCCGGTGATCGTCCACGGCGGCGGCCCGCAGATCGATCATGCGCTGAAGAAGATCGGCAAGGCCGGCACCTTCATCCAGGGCATGCGCGTCACCGACGAAGAAACGATGGAAGTCGTCGAATGGGTGCTGGGCGGCGAAGTCCAGCAGGACATCGTGATGCTGATCAACCACTTCGGCGGCCATGCGGTGGGCCTGACGGGCAAGGACGGCGGCCTGATCCATGCTCGCAAGCTGCTGATGCCGGACCGCGACAATCCGGGCCAGTACATCGACATCGGCCAGGTCGGCGAAGTCGAGGCGATCAACCCGGCGGTCGTGAAGGCGCTGCAGGACGACGCATTCATCCCGGTGATCTCGCCGATCGGCTTCGGCGAGGACGGCCTCTCATACAACATCAACGCCGATCTGGTCGCGGGCAAGCTCGCCACGGTGCTGAACGCCGAGAAGCTGCTGATGATGACCAACATCCCCGGCGTGATGGACAAGGACGGCAACCTGCTGACCGACCTGTCGGCGCGCGAGATCGACGCGCTGTTCGAGGACGGCACGATCTCGGGCGGCATGCTGCCGAAGATCTCGTCGGCGCTCGACGCGGCGAAGAGCGGCGTGAAGTCGGTGCACATCGTCGACGGCCGCATCGAGCACTCGGTGCTGCTGGAAATCCTGACCGAGCAGCCGTTCGGCACGATGATCCGCTCGCATTGAGCGCGCGCCGCAAGACCACCCGCCCCGACCTGCCGGCGTCGCTGCGACGCCGGCGCATCTCCCGCAGCCGGCCGCGCGCCGGCTCGCCTGTCTGGCTGTTCGATCTCGACAACACGCTTCACCACGCATCGCACGCGATCTTCCCGGAGATCAACCGCGCGATGACGCAATACATCATCGACACGCTCCACGTCGGGCGCGTCGAAGCCGATCGCCTGCGCACCGGCTACACGCAGCGCTACGGCGCCGCGCTCCTCGGCCTCACGCGCCACCATCCGATCGATCCGAACGACTTCCTGCGGGTCGTGCACACGTTTTCCGACCTGCCCGCGATGCTGCGCGCCGAGCGCGGCCTTGCGCGCATCATCGCCGCGCTGCCGGGCCGCAAGTTCGTGCTGACCAACGCGCCCGAGAACTACGCGCGCGCGGTGCTGCGCGAGCTGCGCATCGAACGCCTGTTCGAGCGCGTGATCGCGATCGAGCACATGCGAGACCGGCGTGCGTGGCGCGCAAAGCCCGATCACACGATGCTGCGCCGCACGCTGCGCGCCGCGCACGCGCGGCTCGCCGACGCGATCCTCGTCGAGGATACCCGCAGCCACCTGAAGCGCTACAAGCGCCTCGGCATCGGCACCGTATGGATCACGGGCCACCTTCCGGGTCATCTGCCGAACATCGGCCGGCCGCATTATGTCGACCAGCGCATTCGTTCGTTAAAATCGCTGCGACTGGGCACACGATCGGGGCGACAAAAATGCAGCCGACTTACCCGCAGGACCAAGCCGTAACGGAAGACCAGGCCACGCCGTCCCGCCCGCGCCCGAAGCCGGGCGAGCGGCGCGTGATGATCCTGCAGACGCTCGCCGCGATGCTGGAGGCGCCGAAGCCCGAAAAAATCACGACGGCCTCGCTCGCGGCCCGGCTCGACGTGTCGGAAGCCGCGCTGTACCGGCACTTCTCCAGCAAGGCGAAGATGTACGAAGGGCTGATCGAGTTCATCGAGCAGGCGCTGTTCGGCCTCGTCAACCAGATCGTCGCGAAGGAGCCGAACGGCGTGCTGCAGGCACGCACGATCGCGCTGACGATGCTCAATTTCGCCGCGAAGAACCCCGGCATGACGCGCGTGCTGACCGGCGAGGCGCTGGTCGGCGAGGACGAGCGGCTCACCGAGCGCGTGAACCAGCTGCTCGACCGGATCGAGGCGACCGTCAAGCAGTGCCTGCGGGTCGCGCGCACCGAATCCCAGGCGCCCGACGGCGCGGCGCCGTTCGTGCTGCCGGCCGATTACGATCCCGCCGCGCGCGCAAGCCTGCTCGTCAGCTATGTGATCGGCCGGTGGCATCGCTTTGCCAAAGGCGGGTTCCAGAAGCCGCCCGGGGAACAGGCCGATGCGCATTTGCGGCTGATTCTGCAGTGACGCGCGCTTCCATCCGACTCGGCACGACCGGACAAGTGAGCCAGCGCTTCTCGATATCGGCCAGCCTCCGCGTGGAAGGAAACCTGTCCGACTACTCGGTGGCCACGGGGCAATTCACGGCAAAGTACCGCTGCTGGTAACGCGGCCAGCGGGTCGCACGCCCCGATGCAATCCGCCTCCGGCGGAATTCCGCTATACTTTGCCGACTTGCCGCCCCCTTGGCGGCAGGCCGGAAGCGCGCCGATTTGCTGACTCGATTGCGGGCGCGCGAACCGGCCGGGGCCTTGACGCGTCGATGCGTCGTTCCCCGGCGGTTCACTACAAATGCGGCTAAAGAGGTCGTCAGCCGCGCACCTTCGACTCCGCGCCTCGCCGACACCATTTAGCCGCCCAGTCATATGGCATAAGGCGGAACGAATGGAATCGATCGGCATCGTCGCTCCACAGACCATGCACTTCGCCGAACCGCTGCGCTTGCAAAGCGGCAGCGTGATCGGCAACTATCAGCTCGTCGTCGAGACGTACGGCGAGCTCAACGCCGCGCGCTCGAACGCGGTGCTCGTCTGCCACGCGCTCAACGCGTCGCACCACGTCGCTGGCGTCTACGCGGACGATCCGCGCAGCACCGGCTGGTGGGACAACATGGTCGGCCCCGGCAAGCCGCTCGACACCAACCGCTTCTTCGTGATCGGCGTGAACAACCTCGGGTCGTGTTTCGGCTCGACCGGCCCGATGAGCGTCGATCCGTCGACCGGCAAGCCGTACGGCGCGCGCTTCCCCGTCGTCACCGTCGAGGACTGGGTGCACGCGCAGGCGCGCGTCGCCGACGCATTCGGCATCGAGCGCTTCGCCGCCGTGATGGGCGGCAGCCTCGGCGGGATGCAGGCGCTCGCGTGGAGCCTGATGTATCCGGAGCGCGTCGCGCACTGTATCGACATCGCGTCGACACCGAAGCTGTCCGCGCAGAACATCGCGTTCAACGAGGTCGCACGCTCGGCGATCCTGTCCGATCCCGACTTCCACGGCGGCGACTACTACGCACACGGCGTGAAGCCGAAGCGCGGCCTGCGCGTCGCGCGGATGATCGGCCACATCACGTACCTGTCCGACGACGACATGGCCGAGAAATTCGGCCGTGCGCTGCGCCGTGCGGACGGCGCGCTCGACGCGTACAACTTCAGCTTCGACGTGGAGTTCGAGGTCGAGTCGTACCTGCGCTATCAGGGCGACAAGTTCGCCGACTACTTCGACGCGAACACCTATCTGCTGATCACGCGCGCGCTCGACTACTTCGATCCGGCGAAGGCGTTCGACGGCAACCTGACGGCCGCGCTCGCGCACACGCAGGCGAAATACCTGATCGCGAGCTTCTCGACCGACTGGCGCTTCGCGCCGGCGCGTTCGCGCGAGATCGTGAAGGCGCTGCTCGACAACAAGCGCACGGTCAGCTACGCGGAAATCGACGCGCCGCACGGCCACGACGCGTTCCTGCTCGACGACGCGCGCTATCACAACCTGCTCCGCGCGTATTACGAACGAATCGCCATCGAGGTGGGGGCATGAACCAGCAAGCACTCAATTCCCTGTCCGCCCGCGCGGACTTCCGCGCGATCGCCCGCTGGGTCGAACCGCGCGCGACCGTGCTCGACCTCGGCTGCGGCGACGGCTCGCTGCTGTCGCTGCTGTCGGAAGAACTCGACGTGTCCGGCTACGGGATCGAACTGAACGACGCGGGCGTGCTCGCCAGCGCGAAGAACGGGATCAACGTGATCCAGCAGAACCTCGAGGACGGCCTGCGCCTGTTCGAGGATCACAGCTTCGATTTCGCGATCCTGTCGCAAACCCTTCAGACGATCCACCAGACGGCCGCGATCCTGCGCGAAACCGCGCGCGTCGGACGCGAATGCATCGTGTCGTTCCCGAACTTCGGCTACTGGGCGCACCGGTTGTCGGTGCTGCGCGGCCGGATGCCGGTGTCGAAGTCGCTGCCTTACCAGTGGCACAACACGCCGAACGTCCGGGTGCTGACGATCAAGGATTTCGAGGCGCTCGCGCCGGAAGTCGGCGTCACGATCCTCGACCGCATCGTGCTGCACGAAGGCCAGCCGATTCGATGGGGAGCGAACTGGCGTGGTAGTCTTGCTGTCTATCGCGTCAAGCGCAGCTGAGCCGGGGGGGCCGTTGACGGACGCCGACGGCCCGCACGCACGTACGGCCGCGCTCCTGTGCTACCCGCGCCGCCGCCTGCGCTGCCGCCGCCATCAGTCAACGCTACCCAGTTTCCGTCCATGTCCAAAACGCCACACGAGGCGCCCGCACTCACCGCTCACGAGGATCACCCCGGCTGGCGCGCCTATCTGAACACGCACATGCTGATCTGCGTGTTCCTGGGCTTCACGTCGGGGCTGCCCCTGTTCACGCTCGTCTACCTCGTGCAGGCATGGCTGCGCTCCGAGGGCGTGAACCTGAAGGAAATCGGCCTGTTCGCGCTGATCCAGTTCCCGTATACGTGGAAGTTCCTGTGGGCGCCGCTGATGGACCGCTACATCCCGCGCCTGCCCGGCTGGCGGCCGGGCCGCCGGCGCGGCTGGATGCTGCTCACGCAGGTGCTGGTCGCCGGCGCGATCGCCGCGCTCGGCTTCGTGTCGCCGCGCGACTCGATCTGGACGGTCGCCGCGCTCACGACGCTCGTCGCATTCTTCGGCGCAAGCTCCGACATCGTGATCGACGCCTATCGCCGCGAACTGCTGCGCGACACCGAGCAAGGCCTCGGCAACGCGGTACACGTGAACGCATACAAGCTCGCCGCGCTGATCCCCGGCTCGCTGGCGCTGATCCTGTCCGACCACATGCCGTGGGACGCCGTGTTCGCGCTCACCGGCGCGTTCATGCTGCCGGGTATCCTGATGACGCTGCTCGTGCGCGAACCGGAAGTCGTCGGCGCGCCGCCGCGCAACCTGCGCGACGCGATCGTGCTGCCGTTCCGCGAATTCATCCAGCGCGACGGCTGGAGCGGCGCGCTGCTCGTCATCGCGTTCATCTTCCTGTTCAAGATCGGCGACACGATGGCCACCACGCTGTCGACGTCGTTCTTCCTCGACATCGGCTTCACGCGCACCGAGATCGGCATCGTCGCGAAGACCACCGCGCTCGTCGCGAGCGTCGCCGGCGGCATCATCGGCGGCGTCTGGCTCGTGAAGATCGGGATCGGCCGCGGGCTGTGGATCTTCGGCGCGCTGCAGATGGTGTCGACGCTCGGCTTCGCATGGCTCGCGCAACTCGGCCCCGGCTCGCCGGTGCTCGCGATGCTGTACGACTTCACGGTATCGACGAGCCACGCGATCGCGGCGGCGCTATCCGTGTTCGGCGTCGCGGTCACGCCGCAATTCAGCCCGATGACGGTCGCGCTCGCGATCGTCTACGGCGTCGAAACCTTCACGACCGGCCTGACGATGGCCGCGTTCGTCGCGTATATCGCGAGCACGACCGATCCGCGCTACACGGCCACGCAGTTCGCGCTGTTCACGAGCCTCGCGTCCGTGCCGCGCACCCTCGCATCGGCCGCGAGCGGCTTCATCGTCGCGAAGATCGGCTGGTTCGACTACTTCATCGTGTGCACCGCGCTCGCGATCCCCGGCATGCTGCTGCTGTTCAAGATCGCGCCGTGGAACGGCACCGCGCGCAACGGCGAGGCCAGCCGTGCGCAATGACCGCCTGCATCGCGTGGCGCGCGTCGCCGCCGCGCTGGGCGTCGGCTTCGCGATGCTCGGCGCGGCGGGAAGCGCTCATGCGTCCGACACCGTTGCGGCCATGGCCGGCTCCGCGCCCGCTGCCCCGGCATCGCCGTCCACACCGGCTGCATCCGCTCCCCCGCCTGCAGCCGAAGCCGCGCAGCCGACCGGCGCCGCCGTGCCCGCGAAAGCCTATACGCCGGCGCCGCAGCAGGTTCGCTACGGCAATGCGATCGCGTTCCGCACGCTGATCCCGTCGCCGCTGCTCGAACAACTCACCGCGAACGAATACGCGCAGATCGTCCAGGCCGCCGCCGACAGCGACCGCCTGCTGCCCGCGAACCAGCCGCGCGTGAAGCGGCTGCGCGCGATCGTCATGAAGCTCGCGCCGTATTCGGTGAAGTGGAACGATCGTGTGAAGGGCTGGGCGTGGGACGTCAACGTGATCCGCTCGCGCGACATCCGCATCACCTGCCTGCCGGGCGGCAAGGTGCTCGTGTACGGCGGGCTGCTCGATCGCGTCCGCCTGAACGACGACGAGTTCGGCGTGCTGATCGCACACGGCATCGCGCATGCGCTGCGCGAACACGCGCGCAGCAATTTCAGCGCGACGTCGCAAACGTCGCTGCGCGCGGCCACGCTGCCGCCGCTGTTCGGCGTCGGCGATCCGCTGCCGCAGGCGCTGAACCTCGGCGAACGCCTGCAGACGTTGCGCTACGACCCGACCGATGAAACCGAAGCCGACGTGATCGGCGGCGACATCGCGGCCCGCGCGGGCTTCGATCCGCGCGCGGCGATCACGCTGTGGGACAAGCTCGCGGCGGCGACGCGCGCGAACAAGACGTCGGGCTTCATCTACATGCATCCGTACAGCGCCGCGCGGCGGCAGGATCTGCTGAACCGCCTGCCGGACCTGATGCCGCTGTATGCGAAGGCGACGGCCAAACGCGTCGACACGCTGCCCGACTACGCGGGCATCAGCGCGCAGCGACGCAAGGTCGTACGGCGCTGAGCGCCGCACCCGGCGGCTTCCCCGGGAATCACCGGCACGCATCACCGGCGCACGAGGCCAGGCGCTACGCGCCGACTTCCGACTCGACCGGCCGGCTGCCGATTTCGCGCATCCAGCGTACTTCGTCTCCCGGGCTGCGGCCGAACAGCCGCTTGAACTCGCGGCTGAACTGCGACGCGCTCGCATAGCCGACCCGTGCCGACGCCGCACCCGCGCCGAGACCGTCCTGCACCATCATCAACCGGGCCTGGTGCAGGCGCGCGGCCTTCACATACTGCATCGGCGACGTCGCCGTCACGTGCTTGAACTGCGCGTGGAACACCGCAACGCTCATCCCGGCCTCGCGCGCGAGCGTCTCGACGTCGAGATCTGCCTTCAGGTCCGCATGGATGCGCCGCAGCGCCTTCGCGATGCGGCCGAAATGATGCTGCTGGACGAGCGCCGCCCGAATCGCGTCGCCCTGCGCCCCCGTCAGCACGCGGTATGCGATCTCGCGCATGATCGCCGGCCCGAGCACGCACGTGTCGTGCGGCGACGCGAGCGCTTCGAGCAGCCGCACCACCGCGTCGGCGAGCGGCGCGTCGAGCGGCGTCGAATAGACGCCGTGCGGCTCGCTGACTGAAGCACCCAGCGTCTCGTCGAGCAGGATCGCGAGCTCGGCGATCACCGCGAGATCGACGCGGATCGAGATCGCGAGAAACGGCTCGTCCATGCTCGCGAAGGTCTCGCATTCGAACGGTAGCGGCACCGACAGCACGAGATACTGCTGCGCGTCGTAGACGAACGAGCGGTCGCCGAGATAGCCGAGCTTGCGGCCCTGGCACACGACGATGATGCTCGGTTCGTACAGCACCGGCATGCGCGGCACGGGGCGGTTCACGCGGAAGAAGCGCACGCCGTCGAGCGCCGCCGGCGTATCGCCCTCGTTCGGCGCGAGACGCGCATGCAGCTCGATCATGCGGCGCCGCACACGGTCGCCCGTGTCGTCGAAAAGGGGTTGGAAGCTCACGGGCGTCGTCATGTCCGGCAAGAGAATCAGGCTCGCAATGTAGCACCTTGAAAGCGTTTTGACGGCCGTTCGCGTGCACTTCGAGAGGAATAGGCAAATCTTCGAGACCTTCGTGTATTTCGCCGACGCGGCCCGCTCCTTACGATGGGCACCTGTCTCGCCGCGTCGCCACATGATGCGGCGGCAGTCTGATTCGCCGGACTTTTTGCCGGACAAGGAGCCCCCTGCATGAGCACAACCTACGCTTACGCGGCGACCGACGCGCGCTCGCCGCTCGCCCCGTTCGAATTCCAGCGCCGCGCGCTGCGCGACCTCGACGTCCAGATCGAGGTGCTCTACTGCGGCGTCTGCCACTCGGACCTGCACCAGGCCCGCAACGAATGGCGCAACACGATCTACCCGGTCGTGCCGGGCCATGAAATCGTCGGCCGCGTGACCGCGACCGGCCCGCAAGTGTCGCGCTTCAAGGTCGGCGAGCTGGTCGGCGTCGGCTGTCTCGTCGATTCGTGCCGCACCTGCCCGAGCTGCGCGGAAGGCCTCGAGCAGTATTGCGAGAACGGCTTCGTCGGCACCTACAACGGCCAGGACCGCGTGACCGGCGACATCACCTACGGCGGCTATTCGACGCAGCTCGTCGTCGACGAGGCATTCGTGCTGCGCGTGCCCGAGACACTCGACCCGGCCGGCGCCGCGCCGCTCTTGTGCGCGGGGATCACGACCTATTCGCCGCTGCGCCAGTGGAACGTCGGGCCCGGCAAGAAGGTCGGGATCGTCGGCCTCGGCGGCCTCGGTCACATGGGCGTGAAGCTCGCGCGCGCGATGGGCGCGCACGTCGTGCTGTTCACGACGTCGCCGTCGAAGATCGAGGACGGCAAGCGTCTCGGCGCGCATGAGGTCGTGATCTCGAAGGACGAAGCGCAGATGAACGCGCACCTGAACAGCTTCGACTTCATCCTGAACACGGTCGCCGCGCAGCACGACCTGAATCCGTTCCTGCACCTGCTGAAGCGCGACGGCACGATGACGCTCGTCGGCGCGCCGGAGCACGACCATCCGTCGCCGCAGGTGTTCAACCTGATCTTCAAGCGCCGCCGCCTCGCGGGCTCGCTGATCGGCGGGATCGCGGAAACGCAGGAAATGCTCGACTTCTGCGCGGAGCACGGCATTACGTCGGATATCGAAACGATTCCGATGCAGCAGATCAATGCCGCTTACGAGCGGATGCTGAAGAGCGACGTGAAGTACCGGTTCGTGATCGACATGGCGTCGATCAAGCAGTAAGCGACGCACCAAACGAAACGGGGCCGCATGTTCGACATGCGGCCCCGTTTTGCGTCCGGTGACCGGACGACTTGGCAGCGACGCGAAGCGCGTCGCGCCGACGCTCACTTCTTGTAGTCGTAATCGACCGTCAGCGGCGCGTGATCGCTGAACTTGATGTCCTTGAAGATCGACGTGCGCTTCGCGGTGCCGGCCACGCCCGGTGTCGCGATCTGGTAATCGATCCGCCACCCGACGTTCTTCGCGTACGCCTGGCCGCGATTGCTCCACCACGTGTACTGCTCGGGGCGCGGATCGAGCGTGCGGAACACGTCGACGTAGCCGACATCGTCGAACAGCTGCGTGAGCCACGCGCGCTCTTCCGGCAGGCAGCCCGAATTCTTCTGGTTGCTCTTCCAGTTCTTGATGTCGATTTCCTTGTGCACGATGTTCACGTCGCCGCACAGGATCACCTCGCGCTTCTTCTTCAGCTCGGCGAGGTGCGGCATGAACTCGTCCATGAAGCGGTACTTCGCCTGCTGGCGCTCTTCGCCGCTCGAGCCGGACGGCACATACACCGACACGACCGACAGCTTGCCGTAGCGCGCCTCGACGTAGCGCCCCTCGGAATCGAATTCGCTGCTGCCGAAGCCGATGATCACGTCATCGGGCTCGTGGCGGCTGTACACGCCCGCGCCGCTGTAGCCCTTCTTCTCGGCGTGATGGAAGTAGCTCCTGAAGCCGTGCGGCTCGACGAATTCGGCCGGCAGGTCGTCGGCCGATACCTTGATTTCCTGCACGCACACGCAGTCGGCATTCTGTTCGCCGAGCCATTCGAAGAAGCCCTTCTTCGCGGCGGAGCGGATGCCGTTCAGGTTGGCGGTAATCACTCGCATCATGTCGGGTTCCGTTGTTCAGTTCAGTTCGATGTGGTTGCAGGTTCGCAGCCTAGCGGATCTTCACGCCTTCGAGTTCCGGCTTCGGCGGCGGGAATTCGAGCTTCATGTCGGTCATCGTGCGCAGCAGCAGCTCGGCGATCATCACGTTGCGGTGCGTCTTCGAGTTCGCCGGGATCACGTACCACGGCGCATGCTCGGCCGACGTCGCGGCGAGCGCATCGCGGTACGCCGACTGGTACGCCTCCCAGTGCTTGCGCGCGTCGAGATCGGCGATGTCGAACTTCCAGTGCTTGGTCGGATCGTCGATGCGCGCCTGCAGCCGCTCGCGCTGCTCGTCCTTCGAGATGTGCAGGAAGCACTTGACGATCGTCGTGCCGTTCTCGAACAGCATCGTCTCGAAATCGCGGATCTGCCGGTAGCGGCGCTCGCATTCCTTGTCATCGATCGCGCCGATCACGCGCGGCACGAGCACGTCTTCGTAGTGGCTGCGGTTGAAGATCGCGAGCTCGCCCGCGGCCGGTACCTGCGCATGCACGCGCCAGAGGAAGTCGTGCGCGGCCTCGATCGGCGTCGGCGCCTTGAACGACACGACGCGCAGGCCGAGCGGATCGACCTCGCGGAACACGGCGCGCACGGTGCCGTCCTTGCCGCTGGTATCCATCCCCTGCAGCACGAGCAGCACGCGCTTCTTTTGCTGCGTGTGCAGGCGCTCCTGCTGGACGTCGAGCTCGGTCGACACGGCCGACAGCCGTTCGCGGTCGGCGTCCTTCGACCCCGACGAAAACGGCTTCGCGGCCGGATCGAACGCATCGAGCTTGAATGCGGCAGCTTCCTTCTCGCGCGTGCTGTACGGCACGCGGAAATCGTCGAGCGACGGTTGTTTCGCCATTCGTTCCTCCGTTGGACGGTGCGATGCACACGCGCACACGATAACGCATGCACCAAAACGACGGGCCGCCCCGAACAGGTTCGGCGGCGGCCCGTGGTCAGGCGCGGTTCAGGCGCGCGGCCATGCTCAGCCGAGTTTCTTCTTCAGCAGCTCATTGACCTGCTGCGGATTGGCCTTGCCCTTGGTCGCCTTCATCGCTTGGCCGATCAGCGCGTTGAACGCCTTTTCCTTGCCGGCGCGGAACTCCTCGACCGACTTCGCGTTCGCCGCCAGCACCTCGTCGATGATCGCTTCCAGCGCGCCGGTGTCGGAAATCTGCTTCAGGCCCTTCGCGTCGATGATGCGGTCGGCCGCGCCTTCGTCGGTCGCCTTCTCGTCCCAGATCGTCGCGAAGATTTCCTTCGCGATCTTGTTCGAGATCGTGCCGTCGGCGATGCGCTGCAGCACCAGCGCAAGCTGCGCGGCCGACACGGGAATCGCGTCGATCTCGATGCCGTCGCGGTTCAGCTGCGACGACACGTCGCCCATCAGCCAGTTCGCGGCGATCTTCGCGTTCGCCGCGCCGGCCTTCGCGACCACCGCCTCGAAGTACGCAGCCATCGCCTTGCTCGACGTCAGCACGCCCGCGTCGTACGCGGACACGCCGTACTGCTCGACGAAGCGCTGCTGCATCGCGGCCGGCAGCTCGGGCATGCCGGCCTGCACGCGCTCGACCCAGTCACGGCCGATCACGAGCGGCATCAGGTCGGGGTCGGGGAAGTAGCGGTAGTCGTGCGCGTCTTCCTTGCTGCGCATCGAACGCGTCTCGCGCTTGTCCGGATCGTAGAGGCGCGTTTCCTGCACGACTTCGCCGCCGTCCTCGATCAGCTCGATCTGGCGGCGCACTTCGTAGTTGATCGCCTCTTCAAGGAACCGGAACGAGTTCAGGTTCTTGATCTCGGCACGCGTGCCGAACTTTTCCTGGCCGACCGGGCGCACCGACACGTTCGCGTCGCAGCGGAACGAGCCTTCCTGCATGTTGCCGTCGCAGATGCCGAGCCACACGACGAGCGCGTGCAGCGCCTTCGCATACGCGACGGCCTCGGCCGCGCTGCGCATTTCCGGCTCGGTGACGATCTCGAGCAGCGGCGTGCCCGCGCGGTTCAGGTCGATCCCGGTCATCCCGGCGAAGTCTTCATGCAGCGACTTGCCCGCATCTTCCTCGAGGTGCGCGCGGGTCAGGTTGACGGTCTTCTCGTACGCTTCCTTGCCGGCCTTTTCGTTGGCGGGCACCTGGATCGTGATCTGGCCGCCCTGCACGACCGGAATCTCGTACTGGCTGATCTGATAGCCCTTCGGCAGATCGGGGTAGAAGTAATTCTTGCGCGCGAAGATGCTGCGCGGCGCGATGGTCGAGCCGATCGCGAGGCCGAAGCGGATCGCGCGCTCGACCGCGCCGCGGTTCAGCACCGGCAGCACGCCCGGCAGCGCCAGGTCGACCGGGCAAGCCTGCGTGTTCGGCTCCGCGCCGAACTGCGTCGACGCGCCCGAGAAAATCTTCGAGACGGTCGACAGTTGCGCGTGCGTCTCGAGACCGATGACGACTTCCCATTGCGTAGTCATTGCTTACACCCCTGCCGGAACTTGCTTGTGCCAGTCGGTCGCGCGCTGGAACGCGTCGGCGACCTGCAGCATCCGGGCTTCGTTGAAATAGTTGCCGATGATCTGCAGGCCGACCGGGCGCTTCGCGTTCGCGCCGGCGCCGAAGCCGCACGGCACGCTCATGCCGGGCAGACCGGCGAGGCTCACCGACAGCGTGTAGATATCCGCGAGATACATCTGCACCGGATCGTCGCCCTTCGCGCCGAGATCCCATGCGACCGTCGGCGACGCCGGGCCCATGATCACGTCGCACGACTTGAACGCTTCCTGGAAATCGTTCGCGATGATGCGGCGGATCTTCTGCGCCTGCAGGTAGTACGCGTCGTAGTAGCCGTGCGACAGCACGTAGGTGCCGACCAGGATCCGGCGCTTCACCTCGGGGCCGAAGCCTTCGGCGCGCGACTTCTTGTACATGTCGAGCAGGTCGCCGTACTGCGCGGCGCGGTGGCCGAAGCGCACGCCGTCGAAACGCGACAGGTTCGACGACGCCTCGGCCGGCGCGATCACGTAGTACACGGGGATCGACAGTTCCGTCTTCGGCAGCGACACCGGCACGAGGGTCGCGCCGAGCGCTTCATACTGCTTGAGCGCCGCGTCGATCGACGCGCGCACGTCGTCGGCCAGACCATCACCGAAATACTCGTTCGGCAGGCCGATGCGCAGCCCCGCGAGCGGCTTGCCCGCATCGTTGCCGGCCGCCCACGGCTGGCCGAGATGACGCGTGAAATCCTCGTCGTCGCGCTCGAGGCTCGTCGAGTCGCGCTCGTCGAAGCCGGCCATCGCGTTCAGCAGCAGCGCGCAGTCGGACGCGCTCTGCGCCATCGGGCCGCCCTGGTCGAGCGACGACGCGAACGCGATCATCCCGTAGCGCGACACGCGGCCGTAGGTCGGCTTGATGCCCGTTACGCCCGCGAACGACGCGGGCTGGCGGATCGAGCCGCCGGTGTCGGTGCCGGTCGCGGCCGGCGCGAGGCGCGCGGCGACGGCCGCCGAGCTGCCGCCCGAGCTGCCGCCCGGCACGGCGTTCGTGTCCCACGGGTTCTTCACCGCGCCGAACGCCGAGTTCTCGTTGGACGAGCCCATCGCGAACTCGTCCATGTTGGTCTTGCCGAGCGTGACCATGCCGGCCGCCTGCAGGCGGGCGACGACGGTCGCGTCGAACGGGCTTTCGTAGTTCGCGAGCATCTTCGAGCCGGCGGTCGAGCGCCAGCCGCGCGTGACGAACACGTCCTTGTGCGCGATCGGCAGGCCGGTCAGCGCGCCGCCCGCGCCGCGCGCGAGCTCGGCGTCGGCGGCCTTCGCCTGCGCAAGAGTGAGGTCGGCATCGACATGGACGAACGCGTTCAGGTCGCGTGCCGCGTCGATCCGTTTCAGGTAGAGCTGCGCGAGCTCGACGGCCGAGCATTCCTTGGCGGCGAGCGCGGCGCGCAGTTCGGTCAGGCTTTTTGCGTGCATTGAGTGGTTTTCCTGGGAATTCTGGGTGGCGCGCGGCGCAGGCCGGCCGGCGCGCTTCTCATCGAATGCTTACTCGATCACCTTCGGCACGAGATAGAGGCCGTCCTGGACGGCCGGCGCCGGACGCTGGTTGTCGTCGCGATTGACGACTTCCGTCACGGCGTCGTCGCGCAGGCGCTGCGCGACTTCCTGGATCTGTTCGATCGGGTGGGCGAGCGGCGCGATGCCGGCGGTGTCGACCGCCTGCATCTGCTCGACGAGGCCGAAGAATTCATTGAGCTGGCCGAGCGTATGCTCGGCGTCGGCGTCGGCCATTTCGAGTCGCGCGAGGTGCGCGATGCGTTTCACATCGGTCAGGGTCAGGGCCATGCGATCACCGGAAAAACAAGGCGGCGCAGCGCATTGAAAACCGCGCTGCGGCGGGGGTTGGAGGGTACGATCCCACCCTCAAAAATCAGGGCCGAAGCGGCAAAAATACCGTCCGTTTCGATTCAAATACCGCGAAATTATAAGGTATCATTACGCGTTCGACCCAAACCCGGCAGCCTTTTCCCGCACCGTTTCGCCCCGCTTCGGCAAGCCGTGCGTGCTTCGTGCGATTCCCGGTAGACATCACTCGCAGCTTCGTGCGCCGCGGCGGCCGCTTCCGCCACGCTTCCCGAGGCTGTTATTTTTTCCGCTGCCCGCCCTCAGCGTTCGCTATGCAGGGCCGGCCCAGAGCGAAACAGGATTCTGAATGTTCGGTTTTTTGCGCAGCTACTTCTCCAACGATCTGGCGATCGACCTCGGCACCGCAAACACCCTGATCTACATGCGCGGCAAGGGCATCGTGCTCGATGAGCCGTCGGTCGTGTCGATCCGCCAGGAAGGCGGCCCCAACGGCAAGAAGACGATCCAGGCAGTCGGCAAGGAAGCCAAGCAGATGCTCGGCAAGGTGCCGGGCAACATCGAGGCGATCCGCCCGATGAAGGACGGCGTGATCGCCGACTTCACCGTCACCGAGCAGATGATCAAGCAGTTCATCAAGACGGCGCACGAGTCGCGCATGTTCTCGCCGTCGCCGCGCATCATCATCTGCGTGCCGTGCGGCTCGACCCAGGTCGAGCGCCGCGCGATCAAGGAAGCCGCGCACGGCGCCGGCGCATCGCAGGTCTACCTGATCGAGGAGCCGATGGCGGCCGCGATCGGCGCCGGCCTGCCGGTGTCGGAAGCCACCGGCTCGATGGTCGTCGACATCGGCGGCGGCACCACGGAAGTCGGCGTGATCTCGCTCGGCGGCATCGTCTACAAAGGCTCGGTGCGCGTCGGCGGCGACAAGTTCGACGAAGCGATCGTCAACTACATCCGCCGCAACTACGGGATGCTGATCGGCGAACAAACCGCCGAGGCGATCAAGAAGGAAATCGGCTCCGCGTTCCCGGGCTCCGAAGTCAAGGAAATGGAAGTGAAGGGCCGCAACCTGTCGGAAGGCATTCCGCGCAGCTTCACGATCTCCAGCAACGAAATCCTCGAAGCGCTGACCGATCCGCTGAACCAGATCGTGTCGTCGGTGAAGATCGCCCTCGAGCAGACGCCGCCGGAACTCGGCGCCGACATCGCCGAGCGCGGGATGATGCTGACGGGCGGCGGCGCACTGCTGCGCGACCTCGACCGCCTGCTCGCGGAAGAAACCGGCCTGCCGGTGCTCGTCGCCGAAGATCCGCTCACCTGCGTCGTACGCGGTTCGGGCATGGCGCTCGAACGCATGGACAAGCTGGGCAGCATCTTCTCGTACGAGTGATCGCCTAAGCAGTCCCGTTTGATATGGCGCACCCGCGGCGTGGCCGGATCGCTCGTTCAGAACGAACCGCCACGCCGTTCGCGCGTCTGAGCATTATTTAACCGATCGCCACGCGCCCGGCGCCGACCATGGAATACAGTCCGCCGCCCCTCTTCAAGCAAGGTCCGCCCGCGCTCGCGCGGCTCATCTTCTTCGTCGCCCTCGCCATCGCGCTTCTCGTATCGGACGCGCGCTTCAGCACGCTCGAAATCGTCCGCGGCGTGCTCGGCACCGTGCTGTACCCGCTGCAGCGCGCGGCGCTCGTGCCGCGCGACCTGTTCATGGGCGCGGCCGACATCGCCGTCACCGGTGCGTCGCTGCGCCACGAGAACGACGCGCTGCGCAAGCGCAACCTGCAGCTGTCCACGCAGGCCAACCAGGCCGCGGTGCTCGCGCAGGAGAACACGCATCTGCGCGCGGTGCTCGAGCTGCGCCAGCACATCGCGACGCATTCGACGCCGGTCGAGATCCAGTACGACACCAGCGACCCGTTCACGCAGAAGATCGTGATCGGCCAGGGTTCGCAGCAGGGCATCCAGAACGGCGCGCCGGTCGTCAGCGAGGACGGCGTGATCGGCCAGGTCACGCGCGTGTTCCCGCTGCAGGCCGAAGTCACGCTGATCACCGACCGCGATCTCGCGATTCCCGTGCAGGTGCTGCGCACCGGCCTGCGCAGCGTGATCTACGGCACGCCGAAGGGCGATTCGCTCGACCTGCGCTTCGTGCCGACGAGCTCGGACCTCGTCGCGGGCGACGAGCTCGTCACGAGCGGCCTCGATGGCGTCTATCCGCCGGGCCTGCCGGTCGCGAAGGTCGCGAAGGTCGACAAGCTCGCCGATACCGCGTTCGCGCGCGTGACCTGCGCGCCGGTCGCCGCCGTGCGCGGCGCGCGGCAGATGCTCGTGCTGCATTACCAGAACGATGTCCCGCCGCGCCCGGCCGAGCCCGAGCCGGCCGACAAGAACGCGAAGGGCAAGAAGGGCGCGAAGGCCGCCGCGAAGAGCGACAAAGCCGACAAGGCCGAGAAGGCCGACGCGAACGCGAAGCCGGCCGCCGCGGCCGCACCCGGCGCGAAACCGGCGCCGGCTGCACCTGCCGCCCCCGCCGCTCCGGCCAAGCCCGCCGCCGCGCCCGCGAAGCCCGCGGCCGGGCAACCAGGAGCCCAGCGATGAACCGCCCGCAATACATCCTGCAGCCGGTCAACCCGTACTTCATCGTCTTCAGCCTCGCCGCCGCGTTCCTGCTGAACCTGATGCCGTGGGGCCGCCTGCCCGGCGTGCCCGACTTCGTCGCGCTCGTGCTGCTGTTCTGGAACATCCACCAGCCGCGCAAGGTCGGAATGGGCGTCGCGTTCGCGCTCGGCATCCTGATGGACGTGCATGACGCGGGGCTGCTCGGCGAGCATGCGCTCGCCTATACGCTGCTGTCGTACGGCGCGATCACGATCCACCGCCGCGTGCTGTGGATGCCGATCGGCGTGCAGGTGCTGTACGTCACGCCGCTGCTCGTCGTCGCGCAGCTGGTGCCGTTCGTGATCCGCCTCGTGATGGGCGCCGCGTTTCCCGGCTGGCGCTATCTGGTGGACGGCTTCGTCGAGGCCGCGCTGTGGCCGATCGCGAGCCACCTGCTGCTGATGCCGCAACGCCGTCCGGTCGACCCGGACGATACGCGCCCCATCTGAGCCGGACCGACCTTGAATACCCGCCGCCCCCACGCCCGCGCGCCGCGCTCCGGGGCGGCTCCTCGCCCGCGCGCGCTCGCCGCGCACGGGCCAGATCGATCGTAACCGCATGACCGAATTCAACGACACCCAACAGCAGCTCTCGAAGTTCCGCCTGCGCGTCGCGGCGGCGGGCGTGTTCGTGTTCGTCTGCTTCGGGCTGCTCGCGAGCCGCTTCTTCTACCTGCAGCTGATGCAGCACGGCAAATACGCGCTGCAGGCCGAGGAAAACCGCATCTCGGTCGCGCCGATCGTGCCGAACCGCGGGATCATCACCGACCGCAACGGCGTGGTCCTCGCGAAGAACTATTCGGCCTACACGCTCGAGATCACGCCGTCGAAGCTCGACGACACGCTCGACAACACGATCGACAAGCTGTCCGAGATCATCCCAATCGACGCGCGCGACCGCCGCCGCTTCAAGAAGCTGCAGGAAGACTCGAAGAACTTCGAGAGCCTGCCGATCCGCACGCGCCTCACCGACGCGGAAGTCGCGCGCTTCACCGCGCAGCGCTTCCGCTTTCCCGGCGTCGACGTGCGCGCGCGGCTGTTCCGCCAGTACCCGCTCGGCATGACGGCCGCGCACGTGATCGGCTACATCGGCCGGATCTCGAAGCGCGACCAGGATCGCATCGACGCGATGAGCGACGACAACGACAGCGACCAGGAACACTACGATCCGCGTCGCGACGCGAACAACTACAAGGGCACCGACTACATCGGCAAGATCGGCGTCGAGCAGAGCTACGAAACCGAGCTGCACGGCCTCACGGGCTTCGAGGAAGTCGAGGTGACGGCCGGCGGCCGGCCCGTGCGCACGTTGTCGCGCACGCAGGCGACGCCCGGCAACAACCTCGTGCTGTCGCTCGACATCGCGCTGCAGCAGGTCGCCGAGCAGGCGTTCGCCGGCAAGCGCGGCGCGCTCGTCGCGATCGAGCCGAAGACGGGCGACGTGCTCGCGTTCGTTTCGTCGCCAAGCTTCGACCCGAACTCGTTCGTCGACGGCATCGACCAGCAGACCTGGGACGAACTGAACAACTCGCCCGACAAGCCGCTCCTGAACCGCCCGCTGCACGGCACCTACCCGCCCGGCTCGACGTACAAGCCGTTCATGGCGCTGGCCGGCCTGACGCTCGGCAAGCGCACGCCGGGCTGGGGCTTCCAGGATCCCGGCTACTTCACGTTCGGCGGGCACACGTTCCGCAACGACGTGCGCTCGGGCCAGGGCTGGGTCGACATGAACAAGGCGATCATGGTGTCGAACGACACCTACTTCTACATGCTCGCGCGCGATCTCGGCGTGAACGCGATCGCGAACTTCATGAAGCCGTTCGGCTTCGGCCAGATCACCGGCATCGACATCCAGGGCGAGGCGCGCGGGATCCTGCCGTCGACCGACTGGAAGAAGAAGGCGTTCAAGAAGGCCGCGCAGCAGAAGTGGTTCGACGGCGAGACGATCAGCCTCGGGATCGGCCAGGGCTACAACTCGTACACGATCCTGCAGCTCGCGCATGCCACCGCGACGCTCGCGAACAACGGCGTCGTGATGAAGCCCCACCTCGTGAAGGAAGTCGAGGATCCGATCACGCGCGGGCGCCACCTGACCGTGCCGAAGGAAAGCGAAACGATCCCGCTCAAGCAGGCCGACATCGACGTCGTGAAGCGCGGGATGGAGAACGTGATCGAGAATCCGTCCGGCACCGCGTACAAGGTGTTCCGCGGCGCGTCGTACCTCGCGGCCGGCAAGACCGGTACCGCGCAGGTGTTCTCGCTGCAGGGCTCGAACTACAAGGGCCACCTGCTCGCCGAGCACCTGCGCGACCACGCTCTGTTCATCGCGTACGCGCCGGTCGACCATCCGCAGATCGCGCTCGCGCTGGTCGTCGAGAACGGCGGCTGGGGCGCGCAGGCCGCGGGCCCGATCGCGCGCCGCGTGCTCGACTTCTATCTCGTCGAGCGCCAGAAACCGGAGAACGAGGCGGCCGCCGTCGCCGCCGCCGCGTCGGCGACCGAGCCGATCAGCGCACCGGTGATCGGCGATGCCTCGAAGGCAGTGTCCGTCGCGGCCGGCTTCAAGGCGCTGCCGCAGCCCGTCGTGCCGGCCGCGGCCAGCGCGGCGGATGCGGCATCGGCCGCGTCGGCGCCCGATGCGTCGGGTGCGGCCGCGGCAAGCGCGGCGCAGCCCGCCGACGCGAGCGCCGCGGCGCCGAGGGCCGCGAGCCTGCCGCCGATCCGGCGCCCGCACCGGCCGCGCCGGCCCGCCAGCGACGCGCAGCCGCTCGCCGCCGCGCCGCGCGACGACAACTTCCGTGTCACGGCCTCCGCGAAAGCGGTGAACGCCGGCACCGCTCATTAACGGAGAAAGGCATGCAATTCGACAAGCGCGCCTGGCTCGACAAGATCAAGCAGATGTTCGCGGGCTTCGACCGCCCGCTCGCCCTCATCGTGTTCCTGCTGCTGTGCGTCGGCATCGTCACGCTGTACAGCGCGTCGATCGACATGCCGGGCCGCGTCGAGGATCAGCTGCGCAACATCCTGCTGACGTTCGTGCTGATGTGGGTGATCGCCAACATCCCGCCGACGACACTGATGCGCTTCGCGGTCCCGCTCTATACGTTCGGGGTCACGCTGCTGGTCGCCGTCGCGCTGTTCGGGATGACCAAGAAGGGCGCGAAGCGCTGGCTGAACGTCGGCGTCGTGATCCAGCCGTCGGAAATCCTCAAGATCGCGACACCGCTGATGCTCGCGTGGTACTACCAGCGCCGCGAAGGCGGGCTGCGCTGGTACGACTTCATCGCCGCGTTCGCGATCCTGCTGGTGCCGGTCGGCCTGATCGCGAAGCAGCCCGACCTCGGCACGGGCCTGCTCGTGTTCGCGGCCGGCTTCTTCGTGATCTACCTCGCGGGCCTGTCGTTCAAGCTGATCGTGCCGGTGCTCGTCGCGGGCGTGATCGCGGTCGGCTCGATCGCCGTGTTCGAAGAGCGCATCTGCCAGCCCGAAGTGCAGTGGCCGCTGATGCACGACTACCAGAAGCACCGCGTGTGCACGCTGCTCGATCCGACCTCCGACCCGCTCGGCAAGGGCTTCCACACGATCCAGGCCGTGATCGCGATCGGCTCGGGCGGCGCGCTCGGCAAGGGCTACCTGAAGGGCACCCAGGCCCACCTCGAATTCATTCCGGAGAAGCACACCGACTTCATCTTCGCGGTGTTCTCGGAAGAATGGGGGCTCGCCGGCGGCCTCGTGCTGCTGACGCTGTACATGGCGCTGATCGCACGCGGGCTCTATATCGCCGCGCAGGGCGCGACGCTGTTCGGCCGGCTGCTCGCGGGCTCGCTCACACTCGCGTTCTTCGTCTACGCATTCGTCAACATCGGGATGGTGAGCGGCGTGCTGCCCGTCGTCGGCGTGCCGTTGCCGTTCATGAGTTACGGCGGCACCGCACTCGCGACGCTCGGTGTCGCGATCGGCATGATCATGAGCGTCGGGCGACAGCGGCGGTTGATGAAGAGCTGACGGCGCGGCGCGACACGGCACGCAGTCGAAAGTAATGAAAAACGGCGCCTCGGCGCCGTTTTTTCGTTCTGCGCGTATCGCATGGCGCCGGCGCTGCCTACTCACTGCGGTGGCGTCGCGCGCGGGCTCCCATGATCCGCACCGGCGCCCGATGCAGGCTCCTGCGCCTTGAGCCGCGCGCTCAGTTCCTTGAATTTCAGCCCGGCCGTCTCGTCGCCCTGCGCGGCCGCGGCCGCGTAATACGCGCGCGCGATGTTCAGGTTCTGCGTGACGCCGTCGCCACCGCGCTCGTAGAACGACGCGGTCACGTACTGCGCGGTCGGCTCGCCCGCGTCGGCCGCCTGCTTGTACCACTCGAACGCCCGCCGGTTGTCGCGCGGCGTGCCGCGCCCGTCGAGGAACTGGTTCGCGAGCGACAGCTCGGCCTGCACGTGCCCCTGCTTCGCCGCGCGCAGGAACCAGCGGTGCGCTTCGGCCGGGTTGCGCGCAACGAACTCGCCGTCGTCGAACATGCGCCCGTACACGTACTGCGCATGCGACATGTTCGCGTCGGCCGCCCGCTTCAGCCAGCGCAGCCCTTCGTCGACGTTCGCGGTCACGCCGACACCCGTGAGCAGCATCATCGCGTAGTTGAACTGCGCGAGCCGGTCGCCGCGTTCGGCCGCGTCGTGGAACTGCACCAGCGCCGCGCGATAGTCGCCCGCGTTGTAGTCGGCCACTGCGGATTGCGTCTCGCGCGCCGGGTCCGGCTTCGCGTGCGGCGCATTCTGCGCAACCGCCGCGACGCATACGGCCCACAGCCCGAGCAGCGCGCCGATCCGCCCGCGTACACCGGCCGTAAGCCGCACACCTTCGTGCCCCGCGCCGTCGCCATCGTTCATGACCGCACCTCCTGCAATGCCTGGCGCGTCGCACGCAGCAGCCAGCTCACGTCGGCCGACAGCGTGATCATCCGGAAGCCGGCCTCGCGATACTGGCGCGCGGTTGCGGTATCGCTCGCGAAGATGCCGACCGCGACGCCGGCCTGCTTGCCGGCCGCGAGCACGCGCGCGATCGCGGTTTCGACGTCCGGATGGCGGCTGTCGCCGAGGTGCCCGAGGCTTGCCGCCAGATCGGCCGGGCCGACGAACAGGCAGTCGACGCCCGGCGTCGCGGCGATCCGCTCGACTTCGTCGATACCGCGCGCCGATTCGATCTGCACGATCACCGCGACCTGCGCGTTCGCCGTCTGCAGGTAATCGCGGCGCATGCCGAACGCCGCCGCACGCACCATGCCGGCCACGCCGCGCAACCCGTCGGGGGAATCCGGCGACGGGAAGCGCGTGAGCCGCACCGCGTGCGCGGCCTCGTCGGGCGTCTCGATGCACGGGAACATCAGCGTGCGCGCGCCGGCGTCGAGCGCGCGCTTCACGAGCCACGGCTCGCGCCCCGGCACACGCACGACGGGCTCGCTCGGCAGGTGCGCGGCGGCCAGCGCGCGCAGTTGCGACGCGACGTCGCGGCTGTCGTTCGGCGCATGCTCCATGTCGATGCAGAGCCAGTCGTAGCCGGCGTGGGCGAGCGCTTCCGCGGCCGAATCGCAGCCGAGCGACAGCCACAGGCCGTACAGCGGCTCGTCGCCGTCGTGCAGGCGTTGTTTGAGGGAATTGGTGAGCGTGCTCATCGATACGGGCTCCTGGACGGAACGGCAATCGAACGGGACAAGCAACGGGCGAAGCGGGCGCAATGCGCCGGGCCGCGATGCCCGGCGGCGCCGGACCGGGCCCTGGAACGTCAGTCGGTCGTGAGCAGCGGATCTGACAGCGCAGGCCGCGCGATGTCGCACGGATGCGTTTTCCGGTGCCACGCAACGATCATAGCGCGGCGTCACGCGGAATGTGGGAACAGGCGGGGAACGGCGCCGGGCGAGGCCGCGCGGCGCGGCGGCAGGCAGCCCGCGCCGGCTGGCGGGGCTGCCGGGAAGGCAGGATCAGCGGCCGGGCTGGCGCTCGACGTCGGCCCAGCAGTTCGGCGTTTCGTACAGGCGCACGCGCTCCAGGCGCAGGTTCACGCCGTAGTGCGCGTCGTACACGTTCGCGAGGATGTCGAACGCGATCGCCGCGAGGTTCTCGACGGTCGGGATCCGGTCGAGCACGACGGTCTTGTGGTCGGCCATCTGCTCGAGGAACGAGCGCACGACTTCGTCGCGCGCATAGACCAGGAACGCGTGATCCCACTTGTTGACGAGGTGCTCGACCGCGAGCGCCTTCACGTCGGCGAAGTCCATCACCATGCCGCGGTCGGGCGCCCCCTCGGTATCGACGAGATCGCCGCGCAGCGTGACTTCGAGCACGTAGCGATGGCCGTGCAGGTTGCGGCACTGGCTGCGGTGATCGGGAATGCGGTGGCCCGCGTCGAATTCGAGTTTTCGGGTAATCAGCACGATGTCAAAAGCCGTGGCTCAGGGAATGTTCAGATATTTGTGGGTCTGCATCGACAGCCGCCACTGCGGATGCCGCTTGCACCAGTCGATCGCGAGCTTCGTATTGAGGTCGCGCGACGGGCCGTCCATCGGCTGCACGAGAAAATACTCGAAATCGAGCTTCGCGTAATCGGCCAGCCGCTGGTTGTCCTGCGGGATCACGACCTTCAGTTCGTTGCCCTTCGTGACGACGAGCGGCGCGTCGGCCTTCGGGCTCACGCAGATCCAGTCGATCGTCTCGAGCACCGGCAGCGAGCCGTTGGTCTCGATCGCGATCTCGAAGCCCGCCGCGTGCAGCGCGTCGACGAGCGGCTGGTCGAGCTGCAGCATCGGCTCGCCGCCCGTGCAGACGACGAAGCGGTGCGCCTCGCCGTCCGGCCACAGGCCGGCGATCGTCGCGACGAGCGCGTCGGCGTCCTTGAACTTGCCGCCGTTCTCGCCGTCGGTGCCGACGAAGTCGGTATCGCAGAAGCGGCACACGGCGTCCGCCCGATCCTCTTCGCGACCCGACCACAGATTGCAGCCGGCGAACCGGCAGAACACGGCCGGACGGCCCGCGTTCGCGCCCTCGCCCTGCAACGTGTAGAAAATTTCCTTGACCGCGTAAGTCATCGTGCTTCGTCCGGCTCGCGCCGCTCGTTGTCGATCAGAATCCGTTATCCATCCGGCGCGGCCGGCGCACCCGCGTCACAGCGGTGCTTCGGTCACGCGCTCGCCCTTCAGGTAGGCCTCGTAGCCGCGCTTGCGCAGCTTGCAGGCCGGGCATTCGCCGCAGCCGAAGCCCCAGTCGTGCAGTTCCGCGCGCTCGCCCACGTAGCACGTGTGCGTCTCGACGCGGATCAGCTCGACGAGCGCCTCGCCGCCGAGCTGTTCGGCGAGTTGCCAGGTCTGTGCCTTGTCCAGCCACATCAGCGGCGTCTCGAGCACCATGCGCGTGTCCATGCCGAGGTTCAGCGCGACCTGCAGCGCCTTCATCGTATCGTCGCGGCAGTCCGGGTAGCCCGAGAAATCGGTCTCGCACATCCCGCCGACCAGCACGCGCAAGCCGCGGCGATAGGCGATCGCGGCCGCGATCGTCATGAACAGCAGGTTGCGGCCCGGCACGAACGTGTTCGGCAAGCCGTTCGCCGCGGTCTCGATCTCGATCGTGCGGGTCATCGCGGTATCGCTGATCGCGCCGAGCACCGACAGGTCGACCATGTGATCGTCGCCGAGGCGGTCCGCCCAGGCAGGAAACTGACGCTTCAGCGCGTCGCGCACGCCTTCGCGACATTCGAGTTCGACGCGGTGGCGCTGGCCGTAATCGAAGCCGAGCGTCTCGACCGTCTGGTAGCGTTCGAGGGCCCAGGCCACGCACGTGGCCGAGTCCTGCCCGCCGGAAAACAACACGAGCGCGCCGTCTTTAGCGTCTGTCCGAATCACCGTGATACTCCGTGAATGTGTAGGCTCGCGTCGCGCTGCGCCCCGGGGCCGGCTGCCGCCGGGCGGCCCGACGCGTGCCGGCCTGCGCCGGCTCGACCAGTATAGGCAGCGCGGTCGGCCGCGAACGCGGCGGAGCGCTTATACCGCCCATCGCGCGGCTTCGTTGCCGCACATCACGGCAGCGCCTGCGGGCAGCCTTGCCGTGCGCATGAAGCGATGCGCTAAGTCATTGAGCGGGCACGGATTTTATCACGCCCCGGCGAATGCTGCCGGGCGCACCGCCAATGCCGCGCGAACCCACCACAAACGAAAAACCCCAAGAACCTTCCGATTCTTGGGGTTGGAACTGCTGGTGGCCTGGGACGGAATCGAACCATCGACACGCGGATTTTCAATCCGCTGCTCTACCAACTGAGCTACCGGGCCAACGAAGAAACAAAGTATATCGAGCTTTATTGAGTCGCACAAGGGGTTTCGTGAAATTTCTTATACGGCCCCTTCCGACGGCTTCTTGCCGAGCTCGACGCCGAGCTGCTTGAGCTTGCGATACAGGTGCGTGCGCTCGAGGCCCGTCTTCTCCGCGACGCGCGTCATGCTGCCGTTCTCGCGCGCGAGGTGATATTCGAAGTACGCGCGTTCGAACGCGTCGCGCGCTTCGCGCAACGGGATGTCGAACGGAATCGCGGCCGTCTGGCCCGCGAGGCCGAGCGCCGCGGCCATGTCGTCGCCGAGCGTCGGCAGCGCGGCCGCGGACGCGACCGCCGCCGGGCCCGATGCCTGGCCGGCGCCCGCCTTCGCCGCCGCGTTGGCAGACACCGGTGCCGCGCCGCGCGCGAGACCGTGCTCGACGGACTTCAGCAGCTTCTGCAGTGCGATCGGCTTCTCGAGGAAATCGAGTGCGCCGATCTTCGTCGCCTCGACGGCGGTATCGATCGTCGCGTGCCCGGACATCATGATCACGGGCATCGTCAACAGGCCCTGCGCCGCCCATTCCTTGAGCAGCGTGACGCCGTCGGTATCGGGCATCCAGATATCGAGCAGCACGAGATCGGGCGCCTGATTCAGACGGTATTCCCGCGCGGCCTGCGCGTTTTCCGCCGCCTCGACGACATGTCCTTCATCGCTGAGGATCTCCGAGAGCAATTCCCGGATGCCCATTTCATCATCTACCACCAGGATGGTTGCCATTTACGCTGCCTTTGTCTGCACACTTGCTTTTGTCTTGGCGGGAGCCGCCCCGCCCTGCGCGCCGGATTCGACGCCTGGCGTATCGCTCGCCATCTGCAGGAACAGGATCGACACCTGCGCACCCTCGACGGTCTCGCCGTGCATGCGATTGCGCAGATCGATCCGCGCGCCGTGCTCATCGACGATTTTCTTGACCGTGGCCAATCCGAGCCCCGTGCCCTTCGCCTTCGTCGTCACGTAAGGCTCGAACGCACGTGTCAGGATGCGTGCCGGAAAACCGGGCCCGTTGTCGGACACGGTAAGACGTACCGCGACGCGCGTTTTGCCCTCGGCGTCGGGGTCGCCATATTCTACTGTCTTGGTTTCGATCAACACACGCGGATGCGCGACTTCCGCGACCGAATCCTGCGCGTTCTGCAGCAGGTTGTGAATCACCTGGCGCAGTTGCGTCGCGTCGCCGCGGATCACCGGCAGCGACGGCGCGAGTTCGGCGACGATCGCGCTCTTGCCTTCGCCGACACCATACAGCCCGAGCACCTCGCTCGCCAGTTCGTTCAGCTGCAGGTTGGCGAGCACCGCCGGCGGCGTGCGCGCATATTCGCGGAAGTCGTCCACCATCCGCTTCATCGCGGCCACCTGGTTGACGATCATCGTCGCGCCGCGCTTGAGCACGTCGGCATCGGGCGGCGCGAGCTTGTCGGACAGCTTCATCTGCAGCCGCTCGGCCGACAGCTGGATCGGCGTCAGCGGGTTCTTGATCTCGTGCGCGAGCCGCCGCGCGACCTCGCCCCATGCGACCGAACGCTGCGCGGAAATCACGTCGGAGATGTCGTCGAACACGACGACGTAGCCGGACGTTTGCGGATCGTCGGCCTCGCCCTCGACGGTCGATACGAGGCGCGTGCCGCGTACGAGCAAGGTCAGCGGATCGGCTTCGCCCGGCACTTCGATCGCGAACTGCTGCTGCCAGTGGCCGCGGTCGCCGCCGCCGTCGTCGGACGCCGCTTCGCGATCGGCGAACGCCTTGCGCACCATCGCGCCGAATTCCGCGACGACGCCGATCCGGTCGAGCGCCGTGCCGATCATCGCGCCGAACGGCTGGCGGAAAATTCGCTCGGCGCCGCGGTTGGCCGTCGTCAGCCGGAACTGGCGGTCGAGCACAAACACGCCGGCGGTCAGGTTCGCGAGGATGCTCTCGAGATAGGTCTTCGAATGCTCGAGCGCGACGCGGTTCTTCTCGACCGCGAGCCGCGCCTCGGACAGCTGGCGCGTCATCGCATTGAACGACTGCGTGAGGAAGCCGAGCTCGTCGCGCGACTTGATCTCGCGCTTCGGCGTGTAGTCGCCTTCCGTGATCTCCTTCGTGCCCTGCGCGAGCAGGAACAGCGGCCGCGCGAGCTGCTGGCCGAGCGCGAGCGCGAGCATCATCGCGATGAAGGTCGCGAGGAACAGCGCGAGCGTCAGCGTGCCGATGTACATCTTGCGCAAGCCCGTGCGGCCGAGCGATTTTTCCTGGTACTCGCGATACGCGCGCTGCACTGCGTCTGCATTGTGCGCGAGCGTGGGTGGCACCGGCTGCGTGAGCTGCAGGAACCGCTCCGCCGGCTGCAGCAGCGACGTCGTCGCATCGGGAATCGGCCGCACGACGCGCAGCCGCAGCGCGCCCTTCGCACCATGCGCGCGCGGGTCGCCGTCGACCTCGCCCTCGATCGCCGCATACGCGCCGTGTTCGCGCGCCTGGCTCAGCATCAGCGGCGTCGGCAGGTCGTCCGGAATCAGCGCGGCGAAATTGCCCGATGCCTGCGCGACGATGTGCAGGTCGGGCGCCGCGCCGGAGCCGCCGCGGCTCGGCTCGACGATCGTCGCATCCTGCACGCCGAACTGGTCGCGCAGGCGCAAGAGCGTGAGCGTCGTGCCGTTCGTGTTCGCATCGACGCTCGCGAGCTGGTCGGACATCAGCCGCGCCTTCGTCTGCAGGTCGGACAGCGACGCGTCGAGCATCCCGCGGCCGAGGTTCAGGCCGGCCGTCAGCGCGGTCTCGACGTTCACGTCGAACCACGACTCGATACTGCGCGACACGAACTGGTACGACACGATGTAGATGATCCCGCCCGGCACCACGCCGACGAGCGCGAAGAACACCGCGAGCTTCGCGAGCAGCCGCGTGCCGAACTTGCCCTTCCTCAGGCGCACGACGATCATCCCGATCAGCCCGAGCACCACGAGCAGGAACACGAGCGCGACGACGATGTTCGTCGCGTACAGCCACGAGTAGTAGCGGTCGAAGAATTCGGTATTCGCGCTCGCGGCCGCGAGCAGCACGAGCAGCAGCAATGCGGTGATCGCGACGGTCGAGACGATCACGCGAACGAGGAGGCTCTTCCCACTGGCCGCGCGGCGCACTTTATTTAGCACGTTCGGTCACCGTGAAGGTAAAGCGCTTCCAGTCCGACCCGAGCGTCCAGTCGCGGTTGTTCACCGCGTCGACCTGGAACGGCTTCGGCATCAGCGCCGTATCGAGCTGCATCCGCACCGAGGCCGTGTAGGTTTCGCCGGCACGCACCTGGTTGCGGTCGATCACGTGCCACGACGTGATGTGCCGGACGACCGCGAGCGCGTCCTTCAGCGACGGGAAGCCGAGTTGCAGGCCGCCCGTCGACACGCGGTACTCGCGCGTGAGCGGCTGGAACGACAGCCGGATCGTCTGCGACACCGACACCGGCTGCTCGTCGAACCAGTACCAGCGCGCGCGGCCCAGTTCGAAATCGGTCGTGAAGTAAAGCGGGATGCCCTTGTTGACGGCATCCTCGAGGTTCGGATTCAGCTCGAAATCGAAGCGGGCATCGAGGCTCCAGCCGCTTCCGTCAGCCTGCAGCGATGCACGCTGCACGGCGATCGACTCAGCGCGCGCCGGCCGAACGACCGTCATGCACAGCGTCAACGCGACCAGCAGGACGGCCGCAAGCCGAAGTGGAAAAAGGTGTTTGATCGTCACCGTTTCTGAAACCGCGCGTAGAAAAATCCGTCGTGATCGGTGTTCTGGTCGCGTGCGCCGGCCGCCCCGCCGTGCACGCCGCCCGGCAGCAGTTGGCCGGGCGCGTCCAATCGTACCGCATCTTCACAGGCCGCTTCAAACCAGCGCGCCTGCAATTCACCTTCCTCGGGGAAGATCGAACAGGTCACGTAGAGCAGTTCGCCGCCCGGTTTCACCAGCGGCCACAACGCGCTCAGGATGCGGCGCTGTTCCGCGACGAGCGCGGCGATGTCGGCTTCGCGGCGCAGCCAGCGGATGTCGGGATGACGGCGCACGATGCCGGACGCCGAGCACGGCACGTCGGCCAGGATGCGATCGAACGGACGGCCGTCGTACCACGCGTCCGGTGCGCCCGCGTCGCCGACGCGCACGTCCGCCGCGAGCGACAGGCGCGCGAGGTTCTCGCCGATGCGCGCCGCGCGGGTCGCGTCGCTTTCGAGCGCAACGACTTCCGCGTCGGCCAGTTCGAGGATATGCCCGGTCTTGCCGCCCGGTGCCGCGCACGCGTCGAGCACGCGCATGCCGTCGCGCGCACCGAGCCATTCGGCCGCGAGCTGCGCGCCGGCGTCCTGAACCGACACGACGCCATCGGCGAAGCCCGGAATGCGATCGACCGGCAGCGCCGACGCGAGCCGCACCGCGTGACGGCCGATCGCGGTCGCGTCGATCCCGCTCGCACGCAGCGTGTCGAGATACGCGTCGACGCTCGCGCGGCGCGCGTTCACACGCAGCGTCAGCGGCCCCTGGCGCTCGCCGGCCGCGAGGATCGCCTGCCATGCGTCGGGCCATGCGCGCTTCACCGCGTCGACCCACCAGGTGCGGTAATTCCAGCGCGCGACCGGATCGTCCTGCAGCGCCGCGACGAGCACGTCGCGCTCGCGCAGGAAACGCCGCAGCACCGCGTTGACCAGCCCCTTCGCGAACGCGTATTCGCGTCGCGCGCCGATTACAGTCACGGCCTGGTCGACGATCGTGAACGCCGGATATGCAGCCGTTTCCTCCGGATCGAGCAGCAGCGCGAATGCGCCGGCGAGCACCGCATGCACATGCGCGGGCGGCGCTTTGCTGACGAGCCGGCCGATCAGCCAATCGGCGCTCCCGAGACGACGCATCGTCCGGTATGCAACGTCCTGCGTCGCGCCACGCGCGAGCGCCTGCGTGCCGGCCGGCATCTGCGCGAACACCGCGGCCAGTGCCGCCGGCAGCGCGGTGCCGCGCCGCACCGCATCGACTGCCTGCGCGGCCGCGTCGAGCGCGAAGCCCAGCGAATCGGGCGCGAGATGCAGCGCGGACGGGCGCGCCGGGCGGCCGGAGGAAGACGGGGCGGAGGAACGGGTTCGTGTCATCGGAGCAAAATCGGCAAACGGGTGCCGCGAGCGGCGGGAACCCTGCGGCCGCATGGCCGCCGCGATTCCAAACCGCGCATTGTAGCGTGAGGTCATGCGGCCCCTTTACGGGGCGCACAAATGAAACACCCCGCAGCGCGGGGCATGCGGGGCGATGTGTCGAGCGCTGCGCGACTTAGTCGAAGCGGCCGGTACGGGCCATCTCCATCAGGCGCGCGATGCGTTCCTCGGTCGCCGGGTGCGTGGAGAACAGGTTCTGCAGGCCGCCGCCGTGCAGCGGGTTCATGATCATCATCTGCGCGGTGGCCGGATGCGCTTCGGCCGCCTGGAACGGGATGCCGGCCGCATAGCGATGGATCTTGTCGAGCGCGGTGGCGAGCGACTGCGGATCGCCGGAGATCTGCGCGCCGCCGCGGTCGGCCTCGAACTCGCGCGCCCGCGAGATCGCCATCTGGATCAGCGCACCGGCGATCGGCGCGAGCAGCGCGACCGCAATCCCCGCGATCGGGTTGGCCGGACGGCCGTTTTCGTCGCGGCCGCCGAAGAACATCGCGAAGTTGGCCAGCGCCGAAATCGCGCCCGCCATCGTCGCGGTGATCGTCGAGATCAGGATGTCGCGGTGCTTCACGTGCGCGAGCTCGTGCGCCATCACCCCGCGCATCTCGCGCTCGGACAGCACGCGCAGGATGCCCGTCGTCGCGGCGACTGCCGCGTGCTCGGGGTTGCGGCCCGTGGCGAACGCGTTCGGCGCGTCCTCGTTGATCAGATAGACGCGCGGCATCGGCAGGTTCGCGCGCGTGGCGAGCTCGCGCACCATCCGGTAGAACTGCGGCGCCGTGTTCTCGTCGACTTCCTGCGCGTTGTACATGCGCAGCACCATCTTGTCGGAGAACCAGTATGAGAAGAAATTCATGCCGAGCGCGAACAGCAGCGCGATCGTCATGCCGCGCGAGCCACCGATCATGCCGCCGATCACGATGAACAGGGCCGTGATCGCGGCCATCAGCATCGCCGTTTTGACCCAATTGAACATACCCACTCCTTATCCGTCAGGGGACCCGCCGACATCATAGTGCGCGGCGGAAAATTGTAAGCGATTTGTTAGATAAGGTCTTGCCGGAAAAATTCAATTTCAGCGTTGCGTCGCCGCGAGCCGCAGCCCGAGGCCGACGAAGGCGCTGCCCACCGTGCGATCCAGCCATTTCCTGACGCCCGGCTTGCCGGAAAAGCGCTGCGTGACGCTACCCGCGACCCACGCGACGATGCAGCTCCAGACGGTGCTCATCACGAGGAACACCGAGCCGAGGGCCAGGAACGCCAGCGCCTTGTGCGGGCTGTCGGCCGACACGAACTGCGGGAAGAACGACACGAAGAACAGCACGACCTTCGGATTCAGCACGTTGGTCCAGAAACCCTGCATGAACAGCTGGCGCAGCGGCTTCGCGGCCGTGGCCTGCGCCGCCTCGGCGCCTGCCGGCGCGGCGGCCTGCTTCGTGACGATCATGCGCACGCCGAGGTAGATCAGGTAAGCGGCACCGACCAGCTTGATCGCCGTGAACGCGGCCGCCGACGCCGCGAGCAGCGCGGTCAGGCCGAATGCGCACGCAAGCGTGTGCACACAGCAGCCGGCCGAGATGCCGAGCGCCGACATCAGCCCCGCGCCACGGCCCTGCGCGACGCTGCGGCCGACGATGTACGCCGTATCGGGGCCGGGCGTGACGTTCAGCAGGAAGACCGCGAGCACGAAGAAGCCGAAATGGGTGATGCCAAGCATGAGAACCTCGAAACCGGAATGCGCAGGGAAATTCTACGCGCGCCTGCCGCGCTGCGCGACTCGGCCATCCGGCCGATTGCGCGCGGACGCGATGCCGTGTCGAATGACGCTCAGGCCGCGTCAGGCAACGCGAAGCGCTGGCCCACGGCGAGCGGCGAGCCGGCCAGGAATTCGCGCGCGGGCAGCCGCTTGCCGCCCGGTTTCTGCAGTTGCGTGACGCGCAGCGCGCCGCTGCCGCAGGCGACGACCACGCCCTCCGGAGCAGCCTCGACGATCGTGCCGGGCGCCATGTCGACAGTCGTGCCGCGCGCCGCCACCGGCTCGGCCGCCCACAGCTTGATGGCCGCGCCATCGAGCGTGGCGACGCCGCCCGGGAACGGGTCGAACGCGCGCACCTGGCGCGCGAGCACGTCGGCCGGCTTGCGCCAGTCGAGCGCCGCTTCGTGCTTGCCGATCTTTTCCGCATAGGTCACGCCGTCGGCCGGCTGCGGCGTGGCGGGCAGCGTGCCGTCGCGCTCGAGCCGCACCAGCGCATCGACGATCAGCCGCGCGCCGTCGGCGGCGAGCCGGTCGTGCAGCGTGGCGGTCGTGTCGTCGGACGCGATCGCGACGCGCGCTTCCTCGATCATCGCGCCGGTGTCGAGGCCGACGTCCATCTGCATCAGCGTGACGCCCGTCTCGGCGTCACCGGCCTCGATCGCGCGGTGGATCGGCGCGGCGCCGCGCCAGCGCGGCAGCAGCGACGCGTGGATGTTGATGCAGCCGGCACGCGGAATGTCGAGCACTTCCTGCGGCAGCAGCAGGCCGTATGCGGCGACCACCATCACATCGTGCGGGGTCGCGCGCAGCAGCTCGATCGCGTCGGCCGCCTCCGCCGGGTACTTGCCCGCGCGGCGCAGCGACGGCGGCTGCGCGACGGGCATCCCGTGCTCGACGGCATAGCGCTTCACGGCGCTCGCCTGCAGTTTCATCCCGCGCCCGGCCGGGCGATCGGGCTGGGTGAGCACGAGCGGCACCGGAAAACCGGCCTCGTGGATCGCGGCGAGTGCGGCCGCGGCGAATTCCGGCGTGCCGGCAAAAATCACGCGCAACGTATGGGTCATGACAGCGTTCGGGATCGGGCTGGGCACACGCGCGTCACATCGCGCGTTCGAGTTTCTTCATCTTCGTCTTGATGCGGGTCTGCTTCAGCGGCGACAGATATTCGACGAACACGCGCCCCATCAGGTGATCCATCTCGTGCTGCACGCACACGGCCAGGAGGCCCTCGCAGTCGAGCTCGAAAGTCTCGCCGTGCTCGTTGAGCGCACGTACACGGACGTGGTCGGGACGCTCGACTTCGTCGTAGATCCCGGGCACCGACAGGCAGCCCTCCTCGTAGACCTGTTTCACGTCGCTCGACCAGATGATCTCGGGGTTGATGAACGCGCGCAGCTCGTTCTTCTCCTCGGAGACGTCGATCACGATCACGCGCTCGTGCACGTCGACCTGCGTCGCCGCGAGGCCGATGCCCGGCGCGGCGTACATGGTTTCGGCCATGTCGGCGACGAGCTTGCGGATCCGGTCGTCGACCTTGTCGACGGGCTTCGCGACCTTGTGCAGTCGCTTGTCGGGGTAATGAAGAATGTTCAGCAAAGCCATGGTGTTCGGTATTCGGTGGAGCGGCGTGCCGCATCGGCCATCCGGCCGGCTGGCGCCGCCGCCGGGATGCAATGAAGATGAGGCAGACGCGCGGCATATCAACGCCGCGGGTCATGCCTCCTGCAATTGGTCGGGCGCTCGTGCGCGCGGCCCTGTCGAGTATTTCGGATGATGAAAATTTTATCATGGCGCCACGCGCTCCGCTGGCCGCCGCGTTCGAGGGGAACCTCATGTCGCCGCAAGCGCTGACGACTTCCGCATTGCGCGCGTGGCTGCAGCTCGCGCATGCGCCGGGCATCTCACCCGCCGTGCTGCATGCGTTGCTCGACGCATTCGGCTCGCCGGCGGCGCTGCTCGCCGCGTCCGACCGGGCCATCGGCGCGGCGAGCAGCGCCGCCGCCGCGCGGGCGGTGCGCGCCAGCGAGCGGGACGACCTCGACGCCTGCACCGACGCCGCACTGGCATGGCTCGATACACCGGGCAACGCGATCGTCACGCTCAACGATCCCGTCTATCCGCCACGGCTGCGCGACCTGCACGACCCGCCGCCGCTGCTATATGTAAAGGGCAGGCTCGACCTGCTGCACGCACGCGGGCTCGCCGTGGTCGGCAGCCGCCATGCGACGCCGCAAGGGCTCGCCGACGCCACGCGCTTCGCCCATGCGCTGTCCGACGCGGGGCTCGCGATCGTCTCCGGCCTCGCGCTCGGCATCGACGGCGCCGCGCATCGCGGCGGGCTCGACGGCCGCGCCGGCACGGTCGCGGTGATCGCGACGGGCGCCGATCTCGTCTATCCGGCGCGGCACCGCACGCTCGCGCACGACATTGCCGCGCGCGGCGCGATCCTGTCCGAATGGCCGCTCGGCACGCCCGCGCGGGCGTCGCATTTCCCTCAGCGCAACCGGCTGATCGCCGCGCTCGCGCTCGGCGTGCTCGTCGTCGAAGCCGCGCCGCGCTCCGGCTCGCTGATCACCGCACGCCTCGCGAACGAGTTGGGCCGCGACGTGTTCGCGATGCCGGGCTCGATCCACGCGCCGCTCGCGCAGGGCTGCCACGCGCTGATCCGCGACGGCGCGAAGCTCACCGCGACACCGCTCGACGTGCTCGAGGAGTACGGGCTGGACGAACCGGCAGCGCACACCGCCCACGCCGCGGCGAATTCGGGTACGCGCCCCGATAACGGCGAAACATCCGGCACGCTGGGGCGACGCGCGGGCGAGCATGTCGGGAAACCGGATTGCGCCGTTCCATCCATCGCATCGGCCACAAACGAAGGCGTGCCGCCCGACAACCCGACCGAGCGATCCGTGCTCGCCGCACTGGGATACGGCCCCGTTACTTACGAGTGGCTCGCCGAGCACAGCGGCCTGTCGGATGACGCGCTGCACCGCGCGCTGCTCGCGCTCGAACTGGCCGGCCGCGTCGCGAGCGTGCCCGGCGGACGCTTCGCGCGGCTTGACGTGGCGCCCACTCCGCCCGCGTCCGGCGTGCTACAGTCCCCCGCATAGGGCGGCCCGTGCCGCCGACGCTACCCAAGGAATTCCATGCCCGCGCTGAATCTCGACACCGATGCCGATCGGATCGCCGAGCGCCTCGCCGATCCCGACACGCTGCTGGTCGCCTGCCTGTGCGCCGAGTGGTGCGGCACCTGCCGCGACTACCGGACGGCCTTCGACCAGCTCGCCGATACCCATCCCGACGCCTGCTTCGCGTGGATCGACATCGAAACCCATGCCGACCGGCTCGACGATCTCGACGTCGAGAATTTCCCGACGATCCTGATCGAGGACGCGAACACCGCGCGCTTCTTCGGCACGGTGCTGCCGCACGCGACGATCGTCGAACGGATGCTGTCCGACCTGAGCGCCGTGCCCGGCGCGCCGCACGCACCGAAATTGCGCAATATCCTGAACGTCGAGGCGTGAACCGCGCACCGGCCGGGCGGCTTTTCCGGGCTTTTCGCGCCGTTGCGCGTGCCGCCGCGCCGGGCGCGCTTGCCGCCGTTGCGCCCCCCCTCTATGATGAGCCGCTTTTTGCACGCCGAGCCGCCGTCGCTGCGGCGTGTGCTATAAAGCCGTCGTAAAAGGGACCCACGCCGGCGAACCCGGTCTACCAACACACATCTGTCATGTCCAAAGCTCTGATCATTGCGGAAAAGCCTTCTGTCGCGAACGACATCGCGCGCGCTTTGGGCGGCTTTACCAAGCATGACGAATACTTCGAGAGCGACGAATTCGTCCTGTCGTCCGCGGTCGGCCACCTGCTGGAAATCGCCGCCCCGGAAGAGTACGAGGTCAAGCGCGGGAAATGGAGCTTCGCTCATCTGCCCGTCATCCCCCCGCATTTCGACCTGAATCCGATCGCAAAAAGCGAGTCGCGCCTGAAAGTCCTGACCAAGCTGATGAAGCGCAAGGACGTCGATCGCCTGATCAACGCATGTGACGCGGGGCGCGAGGGCGAGCTGATTTTCCGCCTGATCGTGCAGCACGCGAAGGCGAAGCAGCCGGTCCAGCGCCTGTGGCTGCAGTCGATGACGCCGCAGGCGATTCGCGACGGTTTCGCGCACCTGCGCACCGACTCGGACATGCAGCCGCTCGCCGACGCCGCACGCTGCCGCTCGGAAGCCGACTGGCTGGTCGGGATCAACGGCACGCGCGCGATGACCGCGTTCAACAGCAAGGGCGGCGGCTTCTTCCTGACGACCGTCGGCCGCGTTCAGACGCCAACCTTGTCGATCGTCGTCGAACGTGAAGAGAAAATCCGCCGCTTCATCCCGCGCGACTACTGGGAAGTGAAGGCCGAGTTCGCATGCGCGGGCGGCTTCTACGAAGGCAAGTGGTTCGACCCGAAATTCAAGCGCGACGAATTCGATCCGGAAAAGCGCGACTCGCGCCTCTGGAGCCTGCCGGCCGCCGAAACGATCGTCGCCGCGTGCCGCGACCAGGTCGGCACGGTGTCCGAGGAATCGAAGCCGTCGACCCAGCTGTCGCCGCTGCTGTTCGACCTGACGAGCCTGCAGCGCGAAGCGAACAGCCGCTTCGGCTTCTCCGCGAAGAACACGCTCGGCCTCGCGCAGGCGCTGTATGAAAAGCACAAGGTACTCACGTACCCGCGTACCGACGCGCGCGCGCTGCCGGAAGACTACATTTCGACGGTGCAGTCCACGCTCGAGATGCTCAAGGAGAGCCACAACTACCTGCCGCATGCGAAGCAGGTGCTCGACAAGGGCTGGGTGAAGCCGAACAAGCGGATCTTCGACAACTCGAAGATCAGCGACCACTTCGCCATCATCCCGACGCTGCAGGCGCCGAAGTCGCTGTCCGAGCCGGAGCAGAAGCTGTACGACATGGTCGTGAAGCGCTTCCTCGCGGTGTTCTTCCCGGCGGCCGAGTTCCGCGTCACGACGCGGATCACCGAAGTCGCCGGCCATCACTTCAAGACCGAAGGCAAGGTGCTCGTCGAGCCGGGCTGGCTGCAGGTGTACGGCCGCGACGCCGAAGGCGCGGACGCGAACCTCGTGCCGGTGCAGAAGGACGAGAAGGTGAAGACGGACGAGATCGCCGCCGTCGCGCTCGTCACGAAGCCGCCCGCACGCTACTCGGAAGCGACACTGCTGTCCGCGATGGAAGGCGCGGGCAAGCTCGTCGAGGACGACGAGCTGCGCGAGGCGATGGCCGCGAAGGGCCTCGGCACGCCGGCGACGCGCGCGGCAATCATCGAAGGCCTGCTCGGCGAGAAGTATCTCGTGCGCGAAGGCCGCGAGCTGATCCCGACCGCGAAGGCATTCCAGCTGATGACGCTGCTGCGCGGGCTCGGCGTGAAGGAGCTGACCGCGCCCGAGCTCACCGGCGAATGGGAATACAAGCTGTCGCAGATGGAGCGCGGCAACCTCGGGCGCGACGCGTTCATGCAGGAAATCGCCCGCATGACGCAGCAGATCGTCAAGCGCGCGAAGGAATACGATTCCGACACGATCCCCGGCGATTACGCGACGCTCGAGACGCCGTGCCCGAACTGCGGCGGCCAGGTGAAGGAAAACTACCGCCGCTTCGCATGCACGAAGTGCGAGTTCTCGATCTCGAAGATTCCGGGCAGCCGGCAGTTCGAGATCGCGGAAGTCGAGGAGCTGCTGCGGGAAAAAACCATCGGCCCGCTGTCCGGCTTCCGCAGCAAGATGGGCCGCCCGTTCTCGGCGATCCTGAAGCTCTCGTTCGACGACGAAACGAAGAACTACAAGCTCGAGTTCGACTTCGGCCAGGACCAGGGCGGCGAGGAAGGCGAAGCGCCCGACTTCTCCGCGCAGGAACCGGTCGGCGCGTGCCCGAAGTGCAAGGGCCGCGTGTTCGAGCACGGGATGAGCTATGTGTGCGAACACTCGGTCGCGAATCCGAAGACCTGCGACTTCCGTTCGGGCAAGGTGATCCTGCAGCAGGAAATCACGCGCGAGCAGATGGCGAAACTGCTGGCCGACGGCCGCACGGATCTGCTGCCGAACTTCAAGTCGTCGCGCACGGGCCGCAACTTCAAGGCATTCCTCGTGAAGCAGCCGGACGGCAAGATCGGTTTCGAGTTCGAGAAGAAGGAACCGAAGGCCGCCGCCGCGAAGAAGACGGCAAAATCGGCGACGAAGGATGCCGAAACCGTGACGGAAGGCGCCGACGAGAAACCGGCACCGGCGCGCAAGACCGCCACCCGCAAGACGACGGCGCGCAAGACGGGCTCCTGACGCCCCGGGCGCCGGGGTTTCTCCGGCCCGTAGTACGCCGGTGAAGCGGCGACAAAAAAACGCGGATCGATCGCTCGATCCGCGTTTTTTCTTGGTGCCTGCTGCCGGCCGTGCCGGTGCGCGGCCGCCGCGCCGTTACAGCGGCGACGGCACCGCGACGCGCGCGCGCGGCGAACGCGCGAGCCGCGGCTGCAGGTTCGGGTCGGTCGACTCGGGCGGCTCGGCACGCATCTCGACGCCGATCGGCGCAGGCGCCGCGCTCTGTGCGGCCCACTGTTCGCCCATCATCGCGTCGGTCGAGTGGCTGAAATATTCGACGAGGTGGTCGATGAACGTGCGCACCTTCGCGGGCAGGTGGCGCCGGCTCGGATACGCGATGTTGATCTCGACCTGCGGCAGCCGGAAATCCGGCAGCAGCCGGACCAGCGCGCCGCGCGCGATGTCGCTGCCGATCAGGTAGCTGGGCAGGATCGCGACGCCCATCCCGAGCAGCGCGAACTGGCGCAGCATCGCGGTATTGTTCGCGACGATCACGTTGGTCGGGCGCACGCGCACTTCGCCGTCCGGCCCGGTGAACACGCGCTCGTCGCCCCAGTATTCGGTCGGCAGGCTCAGCGCCGGGTGTTCGGCGAGATGCTCCGGATGGGTCGGCACGCCGTGCTTTTCCAGGTAGCTCGGCGTCGCGCACACGGTCATGCAGCCCGTGGTCAGCCGACGCGTGACGATGCTCGCGCTGCGCATCTGGCGCGTCACGACGATGCCGACGTCGAAACCTTCCTCGACGAGATCGACCTGGCGGTCGACCAGCGTCAGATCCGGCACCACTTTCGGGAAATTCTCGGTGTACGACTGCAGGACGGGCGCAAGGTTGTGCAGGCCGAACACGACCGGCGCGACGATGCGCAACGTGCCGACCGGCTCGTGATTGCGCGCGACGACCATCTGCTCGACATCCTCGAGCTCATCGAGAATCTGGCGCGCCCGCTCCAGATAGACCTGGCCCGACTCCGTCAGCGAAAGGCTGCGCGTGGTGCGGTTCAGCAGGCGCGTGCCGAGCCGGCCTTCCAGATCGGCGACGTGACGCGTCGCGACCGCGTTGGAAATATCCATTGCACTCGCGGCCCGCGCGAAACTGCCGAGATCCGCAACCTTGACGAACACGCGCATCGACTGCAAATGATCCATAACGACTCCTGCCGCTGTTACAACTTCAAAAAGTTGAAGCAAATGCGTAATTCTCCTACGACAGCGGAAATGATGCAGAGTTGCTCAACAAGGGCCGCCTTGACGATAAAAATAGTCAAAAATCCTCACTCATCGCGAATGGATGATCCAATTATTCTGATTGAAGCAACAATTGGGTGAACCTCCTCCGGTAAGCTGCCGAATCAGAAAGGACGTGTCTGATGCGACACAACATCGCATCCCGACGCGTCCGAGGGGAGCGGCGCCGGCTCAGGCCGGCGCCGATTGCGGCGGAGCGTAACAACCTGTTAAAAAGACACCACGACGTGCGCCGACGTAGCATCATGTCGGCCCCGGCCGGGCGGGACGGGTGCGCGACCTGCGCCGCCGCCGCTGCCGCTTTCAACGCGCGACTCCCGCTGATCATGAAAATTGCCATCCTCGACGACTACCAGGACGCCGTCCGCAAGCTGAACTGCTTCGAGATGCTCGCCGAGCACGACGTGAAGGTCTTCAACAACACGGTACGCGGCCTGGGGCAACTCGCGAGCCGCCTGGCGGAAGTCGAGGCGCTCGTGCTGATTCGCGAGCGCACGCCGATTTCGTCGCAACTGCTCGCCAAGCTGCCGAACCTGCGCATGATCAGCCAGACCGGCCGCATCTCGAGCCACATCGACCTCGAAGCGTGTACCGACCGCGGCATCGCGGTGCTCGAAGGCACGGGTTCGCCGGTCGCGCCCGCCGAGCTGACCTGGGCGCTCGTGATGGCCGCCCAGCGCCGCATTCCGCAATACGTCGCGAACCTGAAGCAGGGTGCGTGGCAGCAGTCGGGCCTGAAGACGTCGGCGCTGCCGCCGAACTTCGGCCTCGGCCAGGTACTGCGCGGCCAGACGCTCGGCATCTGGGGCTACGGCAAGATCGGCCGGCTGGTCGCCGGCTACGGCAAGGCGTTCGGGATGAACGTGCTGATCTGGGGCCGCGAGCATTCGCTCGAGGCCGCGCGCGCCGACGGCTACACGGCCGCCGAGAGCCGCGAAGCGCTGTTCGAGCAGAGCGACGTGCTGTCGCTGCACCTGCGCATGCACGACGACACGCGCGGGATCGTCAAGCAGGAAGACCTGATGCGGATGAAGCCGACGTCGCTGCTCGTCAACACGAGCCGTGCCGAGCTGCTCGAGGAGAACGCGCTCGTCAACGCGCTGTCGCACAACCGTCCGGGGATGGTCGCGATCGACGTGTTCGAGAGCGAGCCGATCCTGCAGGGCTACAGCCTGCTGCGAATGGAAAACGTGATCTGCACGCCGCACATCGGCTACGTCGAGCGCGAAAGCTACGAGCTCTATTTCAGCGCGGCGTTCAAGAACATCCTCGCGTTCGACCAGGGCGATATGTCGAGCGTCGTCAATCCGGAAGCGCTGACGCCGCGCCGCGTGCGCTGACGGACTCCGACCGGTGCTGACCGGCACGGGCCGCGCTCGCCGCGCGGCTCTGCTGCCGGGCTTCCCGCCTTCCCCGCCTTCAGGCGGCCACGCGGCCGCCCGTCATCGCGTCGACGCGCGTGAGGAAATGCTCGCCGTCGCGCCGTCCGAGATCGTATGCATGCCGCATCTGCGACGGACTCGTGTAATCCCAGCTCGAAATCGGCACCTTGCTCGACGGCTGCACATACAGCCGCCGCTGGTCGCCGTGCGCGACCGTGAACATCTGCGGGCGCGGATACAGCCGCGTGACGAGCACCAGCACGTCGCCCGGCGACGTGTCGAGCGCGTCGACCGGCACGTTGTCGACCATCCCGCCGTCGAGTACCGGCCGGCCGCCGCGGCGCAGCACCGGCGTGAACGGCGGCGTGCACGACGACTGCAGGATCAGGTCGGCGAGTTCCTCGACACTCGCGCACGCCTGCGCGCGCACGAACTCGGGCCGGAAACCGAGCGTGCGCCCGAGCGTCGGGTGCAGCGTCTTGCGCAGGTACTTTTCGATGTTGTATGCGACGAGGCCCGCGGCGACCGCGCTGCGCGCGCCGAGCCAGCGCGGCACGTGCGACACGCCGATGCGGATCTCCGGCGCGTCGGCGAGCCGCGCGAACGGCTCGCCGTAGATGTCGAGCAGCGCCTGACGGTAGATCCGGTAATGCGGAAACACCGGCTCGCGGCCGAACAGGTTGCCCCAGTACGCGTTCTTGCGGTTGTGGCGCAGCGCTTCCTCGTAATAGCGCATCACCCACGCGGCGTCGCGTGTATACAGCATGCAGGCGGTCGCCGCGCCGGCGGAGATCCCCGCGATCACGCGCGGGCGCAAGCCGAGCGCCGGCTGCGCGACGTCCCAGAAGCCGGCCTGCCACCAGCAGCGATTGCCGCCGCCCGCGAAGACGATCTGGTCGAACATCGCGCCGCTCAGCTGACGAGCGCGTAGGTCGACGTCGCGTGAACGGCCATCTTGCCGTCCTCGTCGAACAGCTCGACTTCGCCGAATACCAGGTTGCGGCCCATCCGCAGCACGCGCGCGGTGACGAGCACGTCGCCCTTGCGCACCGGACGCATGAAGTTCGTGTTCAGCGAGACGGTGGTCATCGGCCGGAACTCGCCGAGCGCGGCCGAGATCGCGACCACCATCGCGGTGTCGGCGGCGGCCGTGAACACCTGGCCGCAGATGACCCCGCCCGAATGACGGAATTCGCCGGAAAACGGCAGGCGCATCGTGACGCTGTCGTCGCCGATCGATACGGGGACCAGACCGAGCGAGCGGACCCACGGGGCCAGCAGGCGATCCAGCAATTCGCGGACTGCGTTTTCGTCCATCTTCGAATGTCCAGAAAACGTTGCGCGACCGCCGCGCAACGGGTGTGGACGTCATCATACCGGGAGCGCGCCAACTGCGATGGCTCATTACCGCGGCGACGGCGGCCGTCGCCGCCACGAAATATTTTGAGGAAATTCGCAGAAAGGGCTTGCCAAGTCCGAAATACACGGGCATAATCTTTCTTCTGTTGGGGGCGTTAGCTCAGTTGGTAGAGCAGCGGACTCTTAATCCGTAGGTCGAGTGTTCGAGTCACTCACGCCCCACCAGGAATTCCAAAGGCCGGTCAGCGCAAGCTGACCGGCCTTTTTCCATTTCCGGCGCCGCCCGGCCTCGGCCCCTCCTCGCGACAGGCAATCACATTGATGCCTCGCCCAGGTACTTTCCGCTAGAATCGTCCGACAAAATATCACACGACCGGGACGGCGATCGCCGTATCGCCGCCGGCACTGAGAGAGCATGGGACGTCAGACATGGAATCATGTGAACGAGACGCGACCATTCAGAGGGCATGGTCACGCCGACAACGGCACGCACATCGTGTCGCCTCCTTCCCCCGATCGCATCCGGGCCCGTCGCGTGACGCGCACTACGGATCCGGCCATGCCGCGTAAGGACGCGCTCGTCGCACTCGCGCTCGGCGTTGCGCTGCTCGTGGTCGCAGCCATGCTCGCCGTCACCGCGAGCCATGCGGCCGGCGACCTGATCCGGACGCCGGGCACGGTCGTGCGCATCGTGCAGGACAGCGACGCGATGCGTGCATACCGCCCGATCGTCGCCTATTTGGCGAACGACGGCCGCCGCCGCGAAGTCGCCGGCAATACCGCATCGGTGGTCCCGGCGTACGACATCGGCGAAAGCGTGGACGTCCTGGTCGATCCGGCCCATCCGAACCGTCCCGCACTGATCGACGATTTCACGCAACGCTGGTTGCCCGTCGCGGTGCCGGCGCTGCTTGCAGTCGCATCGCTGGCGATCGGCAGCCTGCTGTACGTGAACGCGCGCCGCGGCCGGCAGGCCGACGCGCTGTCTGCGCCAGCCGCCCGCAAAGCGGTCCGGCGCCGCTGGAACATCGCGATCGTGCTGATTCCGATCGCGATCGGCACCGGCTTCCTGGCCGGCGCCGGCGCCGCCGGGCTGCGCCAGTGGCAGATCGCCCGCCATTACGCGCACTCGACCGGCCATGTCGTCGAGATCGCGGAAACCGCCCAGTCGTCCCGCACGCGCACGTCGCTCTATTCGGCGACCATCGCGTTCACGACCGACAGCGGCCGCCCCGTCACGTTCGCGCAAGGCTCGACCTCGTCGCGCCCAGGGCTGTACGAAGGCGAGGTGGTCGACGTGCTGTACGACCCCGTCACGCCCGAGCGCGCGGTCATCGACCGGTTCTGGGACCGGTGGGGGCTCACGGCCATCCTGTTCGCGATCGGCGCGCCGTTCCTCGTCGCCGGACTGTTCGTCGTCGGGGCGCTGTGGCCCGAGCCTCGGCCGCACGAACTCGCCGAATGACGAACGCGGAAAAACCGGGCCGCCAACGTCGCGACCACGGCTTCACCGCTCCCTGAACGCCTCCACCTTCGCTCGGTTGCCGCACGTGCGCATGTCGCACCAGCGGCGTCCGACGCCGCGGCCGCGATCGACGAAGAACCACGTACAGCGGCCGCACTGGCGCACGCGCGCGAAATCGTCGCCGCGCAGCAGATGCTCGAACCCGAGCGCGGCCGCGTCGATCCAGCGCGACGCGGCGCGCGCATCGGGCCGCCACGCGAAGCGGCCGTCGACCGCGTCGAATCTGCTGCGCCCGATCGCATCGCGAATCGCCTCGGCGAGCCGGTCCGCCGATCGCGCGCCGGCACTGCCGCCTTCGCCGGCGGTCAGGTGCGCGAGCGCCGCATACGCATCCTCGCGAAAACCGTGCAGCGCGGCGAGTTCGTCCGCGCCGTCCTGCCGGGGATGACGCAGAAACCGCGTCAGGTCGGCCTCCGCCAGCAACCCCGACTTCCCGGCCCAGGCACGCACGGCCGGCCAGTCGACGAGTTTGTCCTCATCGCGCGTCTTGCCCGTGTCGGCCACCGTGTTCAGGAAATCGAGCACCGGATGGCCGCCGACGAAATCGGCCGCGTGCCATGTATGCGCCGGTCGCGCAGGCTCGTGTCGAGTAACCATTTATTTTCACCTATCGGTTTCACATCCGAGTGAACAGGCGTAACCTGTTAACAACCAAAACAGGTTAGCACGGAGGCGCCGATGCTCGAGCTCGCCAATCGCTACAATTTTGAAGGTCACCGGATCGCATGGGGCACGCTCGGCGAAGGGCCGCCGCTCGTGCTCGTGCACGGGACGCCGTTCTCGTCGCAGGTGTGGCGCCGCATCGCGCCGTGGCTCGCACGGCGTCATCGCGTGTTCTTCTACGACCTGCTCGGCTACGGCCAGTCGGACATGCCCGACACGGACGTCTCGCTCGGCCGGCAGAACGTGCTGTTCGGCGCGCTGCTCGACGAATGGAAACTTTCACGCCCCCGCGTACTCGCGCACGACTACGGCGGCGCAACCGTGCTGCGCGCGCATTTCCTCGACGGCATCGCGTATTCGGACCTGACACTCGTGAACCCCGTCGCGATCGCGCCGCAAGGCTCACCGTTCGTGCGTCACGTCGCGCAGCACGAAGCCGCGTTCACCGGGCTGCCGGCGTATGCGCATCACGCACTCGTGTCGGCCTACATCGGCAATGCGGTCGCACGGCCGTTGAGCGACGACGTGCTGTCGATCTACCGCTCGCCGTGGCTCACGCCGGCCGGCCAGCCGGCGTTCTATCGGCAGATCGCGCAGATGCGCCAGCGCTATATCGAGGAAGCCGAGGCCCGTTATGCGCCGCCGGACTTTCCGGTGCGCATCGTGTGGGGCGAGGACGACGCGTGGATTCCGCGCGAACAGGGGCAGGCGCTCGCCGATCGCATCGCGGGCGGCACGCTGATCCGCGTGCCGCGCGCGGGGCACCTGGTCCAGGAGGATGCGCCCGAGGCGATCGTCGCCGCAGTGCTCGACGCACACGGACAGGAATGATCGCCCACGCAGCCGCGTGGCGTGGCCAATCAGAAGGCCGGCACGCCCTGCGCGAGCGTCGCGACGAACTTCGCGGTGCGCGGATCTCGCGGCCGCCCGAACAGCTCGCGCGACGCGCCGGCCTCGACCACGCGGCCATCCGCGAGAAACACCGCATCGTGCGCGACCGACGCAGCCAGGCGCAGGTCGTGCGTGGCCATCAGCATCGTCGTGCCTTCCCGCGCGAGCTGGCGCAACACTTCGACGACTTCGACGGACAATTCGGGATCGAGCGCGGACGTCGGCTCGTCGCACAGCAGCACCTGCGGCGACGGCGCGAGCGCGCGTGCGATGGCCACGCGCTGCTGCTGGCCGCCCGACAACGTCGCGGGCCATGCGTCGGCCTTGTCGGCGATACCGACCTTGTCCAGCAACGCGAGCGCCCGTTCGCGCGCCTGCTCGCGCGGCCAGCGCTGCACGGTCACGAGCCCTTCCATCACGTTCTGCACGACGCTCAGGTGCGGAAACAACTGGAAGTTCTGGAACACCATGCCGGTCTGACGGCGCACCGCGAACACGTGATCGCGCGACGGGCGGCGCCCCGCCGCGAAGTCGATGCGGGCGTCGCCGACCGTGAGCGCGCCCGCCTCCGGCACTTCGAGCAGGTTCACGCAGCGCAGCAGCGTGCTCTTGCCGCTGCCGGACGGCCCGATCAACGCGGTCACGCTGCCGGGCTGCAATGCGAGGTCGATGCCGGTCAGCACGCGCTGCGCGCCGAACGACTTGTCGATGCGTTCGAGACGGATCATCGCAACTCCGCGTGGAACAGCGCATGGCGCCCGAAGCGCAGCTCGAGCCGACGCTGCAGCGACGAGAGCACCGAGCTGAACAGCAGATAGATCAGCGCGGCTTCGGTATAGAGGATCAGCGGCTCGTAGGTGACGGCCGCGATGCGCTGCGCGGCCTGGAAGATCTCGGGCACCGTCAGCACGGCCGCGAGCGACGTGTCCTTTACCAGCGAGATGAACGAATTCGACAGCGCGGGCAGCGCGACGCGCGCGGCCTGCGGCAGGATCGCGCGGCGCAGCGCCTGCGCGCGCGTCATCGCCATCGAGTACGCGGCTTCCCACTGCCCTTTCGGGATCGATTCGATCACGCCGCGGATCACCTCGGCGTTGTACGCGCCGACGTTCAGCGAGAAGCCGATCACGGCGGCGGTCAGCGGATCGAGCACGATGCCGACGTTCGGCAGTCCGTAGAAGATCACGAACAGCTGCACGAGCAGCGGCGAGCCGCGAAACAGCCAGATGTAGAAACGCACGCCGGCCTGCGCCCAGCGCGGCCCGAACAGGCGCGCGAGCGCCGCGCCGAACGCGAGCAGCAGGCCGATCGCGAACGACGCGAGCGTGAGCGGAACCGTGAACACGAGCCCCGCCACCAGCAGGGGCCGCAGCGATTCCGCCATCAAGTGCAGCCAGGGCGGCATCGGTCAGCCTCGCGTCACGGCTGCGACACGTCGCGGCCGAAGTACTTCTGCGAGATCTTCGCGTAGGTGCCATCGGCCTTGAGGTCCGCGAGCGCCTTGTCGATCGCCGCCACCAGCGCGGGACTGCCCTTGCGCAGCAGCACGCCCGATGCATCGCCGGCGCCGCTCGTGTCGGTCGCCGCGATCTTCAGTTTCGCGTCGGGCTTGTGCTTGCGGAAATCGAGGTACGACAGCGAATCGTTGATCGTCGCGTCGACGCGTCCCGCGCTCAGCAGGTCGATCGATTCGTTGAAGCCCTGCACGGGCACCACGTCCGCGCCGTGCGCGGCCGCGAGCTTGCCGAAATTGCTGGTCAGCGTGTTCGCCGATTTCTTGCCCTTCAGGTCGTCGAACGAGCGGATCGACGTGTTGTCCGCACGCACGATCAGCACCGCGCGGGACGTGATGTACGGCGTCGAGAAATCGTATTTAGCCTTGCGCGCATCGGTGATCGACACTTCGTTGACGACCGCGTCGTAGCGGTTCACGTCGAGGCCCGCGATCAGCCCGTCCCACTTGCCTTCGACGAACTCCGCCTTCACGCCGAGCCGTTGCGCGATCGCGCTCGCGATGTCGACGTCGAAGCCGGTCAGCTTGCCCGACGCATCGTGATACGTGAACGGCGCGTACGTGCCTTCGGTGCCGACCCGGAACACACCGGCCGACTTGATCTGCGCGAGATCGTCGGCCGCCAGCGCGCTCGTGACGGCAGTGGCCTGCAGCAATGCGACGACCAGGATGGAGCGAAGGAATTTCATGGTGCGGACCCCGAACGATGGAAGGGAGTGGACCCGCCGGCCCGAACGGCCGCGCGAGAGGTCCGCGAATTCTACCGACGCGCCGATATCCGGCAAAAACGCAAATCCGCTAACGATATGAGCGCGTCGAATAACGCGCCGGCGAGCCGCGCCCATTCCGCAGACGAAATCCCACGCGATGCAGCGCGGCGATCGTCTGACGAATCGTTACCTGCGGTTACAGAAGCGACACTGCGGTATCACCCATTGGGCATGCGCTACGTACCATGAAGGCAGGTAAAACGATTGCTCGCGGGCCTGGTCCCCGCGGACGGAGTGAACGGCAAATGAGACGCATCCTGTTGTCCAGTGCCGTCGGCATCGCGGCCGCCTGCCTGTCGGCAAGTGCGTTCGCGCGTGCCGACGTCGGCGTGTATTTCGGCGTGCCGGGGCCCGTGATCGAGGCGCCGCCGCCTGTCTACTACGCGCCGCCGCCGCCCGTCGTGTACGAGCCGGCGCCGGTCTATTACGGCCCGTACTACGGCGAATACCGTTACCGCTACTACCGGCACGACAACGGCTGGCATCGCGGCTGGCGTCATCACCATCACGACGACGATTGACCGTCGCCTGGCGGCTGTCGCGGCCGCCTCCCGTCATGGGGAAATTGCGCGCGCCGGCCTTCGAGCCGGCGCGTGTGCATCACACACCGCTTACCACGGCAGCGAGTAGGTCTTCGTGTTCGTGAAGCTCTTCATCGCCTCCTGCACGCCTTCCTTGTAGCCGAGGCCCGAATCCTTCACGCCGCCGAACGGCGTCAGCTCGAGCCGGTAGCCCGGCACCTCGCGCACGTTCACGCTGCCGACTTCCAGCTCCGTGATGAAGCGCGTGATGCTGTCGAAGCGGTTCGTGCAGACCGACGACGACAACGCATAGTCGGTGCTGTTCGACATCCGGATCGCCTCGTCGATGTCACGAAAACGCATGATCGGCGACACGGGCCCGAATGTCTCGTACTTCACGAGCGGCATGTCGGGCGTCACGCGATCGACGACCGTCGGCGAATACAGCGCGCCGTCGCGCACGTTGCCGACCAGCAGCCGCGCACCGCGCGCAATCGCGTCGTTCACCTGCTGCTCGCAGAACTTCGCGGCCGCTTCGTCGATCACGGTGCCCATGTCGACCGACGGATCGGCCGGGTTCCCGTAGGCCCACGCGCGGGTTTTCTCGACGACCAGCTCGGTGAAGCGATCGGCCACCGCCTCGTGCACGAGCATCCGCTTGATCGCGGTGCAGCGCTGCCCCGAGTTCTTGTACGAACCCGACACCGCCAGTGTGCTCGCTTCGTCGAGATCGGCGTCCTCCATCACGATGATCGGATCGTTGCCGCCGAGTTCCAGCACCGCGCGCCGGTAGCCCATCCGCGACGCGATCGACTTGCCGATCGACACGCCGCCGGTGAACGTGATCAGGTCGATCGCCGGATTCGTGATCAGCTCGTCGGCGATCTCCTTCGGGTCGCCGGTGATCACCTGCAGCATCTGCGGCGGCAGGCCGGCTTCATACAGGATGTCCGCGAACAGGTAGCACGACAGCGGCACCTTCTCCGACGGCTTCACGACGATCCGGTTGTTGGTCGCGACCGACGGCACGACCTTGTGCGCGACCTGGTTCATCGGATGGTTGAACGGCGTGATCGCGGAAATCACGCCGAGCAGCGGTTCGCGCTGCGTGTACACGCGGCGCTTCTTGCCGTGCGGCGTCAGATCGCACGAGAAGATCTGTCCGTCGTCCTTCAGCACTTCGCCCGCGCCGAACGTGAGCACGTCGGCAACGCGCCCGGCTTCATACGTCGAATCCTTGATGCACAAGCCGGCCTCGGCCGTGATCAGCGCCGCGATGCCGGCGGTGCGCGCACGCACGATGTCGGCCGCGCGGCGCAGGATCGCCGCGCGTTCGTGGCGCGTGAGCGACGGCCGGTACGCACGCGCGACCGCGAATGCGCGCCGCACGTCGTCGAGCGTCGCCTTCGGCACGGTGCCGACGAGCGAGCCGTCGTACGGGTTGCGTACCTCGATCACCGCATCGCGCTGAATCCTTTCACCATCGATTCGCAGTGCTTCACGATGAACCGTGCGAACCTCCGTCGATGCTGCAATGGCGTTCATGAGTGTCTCCTGGCGGATGCGTCCGCGTCACTGCAGATGGTTGAGCGCGATGTCGATGATGTCGAAGTTGCGCAGCCGCGCGCGGCCCGCGACGTCGGTCGCGACCGGCTTGCTGAAGATCAGCGGCACGATCTGCTCGGAGATCCCGCCGTGCGAGCGCAGCGGCACGTCGAGGCCCGACAGGTCGTGCTTGATGCGGCGCGTGCCGAGCACGACGTCCTGCTTCGAGATCACGATCAGGTCGCCCATCCGCTCGGGCGGCAGCTCGAAGCGCGCGCAGCCTTCGGCGCCCGTCAGCACGACCTCGATGCCGTCCACCGCGGCGAGCCGCGCGCGCAGCGCGTCGGGATCGGCGTCGTCCGGCACGTAGACGGTCGCGAACGAGCCGAGCGCGCCGTGGTGCACGACGTACGGATCGGTGATCGGCAGGATCACGCGCGCCGCGTCGTGGCCGAGCCACGCGTCGAACAGCTCCTGCAGATAGATCACGTTCGGCTCGCCGGTCTCGCCGTCGTGCTTCGCGTTCATCCCGTGGTCGGCCGTGATCGCGACGATCGCGCCGAGTTCGTCGAGCCGCTTCAGGTACGCGTCCATCATCTGGTAGAACGCGTTCGCGCCGTCGGTGCCGGGCGCGCACTTGTGCTGCACGTAGTCGGTCGTCGACAGGTACATCAGGTCGATCGGGCGCGTCTCGAGCAGGCGCACGCCGGCCGCGAACACGAACTCCGACAGGTCCGCGCTGTACACGCTCGGCACCGGCTTGCCGACCAGCTCGAGCACGTTGTCGATGCCGTTTTCCTCGAGGCTCGCCTCGTCGGCCTTCTCCGACGAGAAGCAGATGCCCTTGAGCCCCTTGCCGAGCAGGCGGCGCAGCTTGTCCTTCGCGGTGACGACCGCGACGCGCGCGCCCTGTTCCGCGAAGGTCGCGAGCACGGTGGGCGCGACCAGGTACTTCGGATCGTTCATCAGCACCTCGGCGCCGGTGTCGCGATCGTAGAAGTAGTTGCCGCTTATCCCGTGGATCGCCGGCGGCACGCCGGTAACAATCGACAGGTTGTTCGGGTTCGTGAAGCTCGGCACCACGCACTCGCCCTTGAGCGCCGTGCCCGGCTTCAGCAGCGTGCGCAGGAACGGCGCGACGCCGGCCTCGGCCGCCATCTCGAGATACTCATAGGCGCAGCCGTCGACGCAGACCACCACCACGGGGCGGCGCATCCAGTTGTAGCGGCGGCCGTTCACTTCCACGGATACAGGCGTTTCAGTCATGACGTTCAGTCCTTTCGGTTCGAAGGGGTTGAGCTGTCGGCGCCCGCGCCGCGCCGAGGAGGTGTTTTCCATGCTTGACATTAAAATTGATGATTTGTAGATTGTCAACAACATGCAGAGAACAGAAAGCAAAAGACGGAAACACGAGGCAGTACGAAGAGGGCTGGTCTCCACTCATCCGCCGCATGCCGCGGCGCCACGGTCAAGGGGTCTGAAGATGAACGAAGTGCCGGTACAGAAGCGTTTCAATGCATGGGCGACGGGCGCGGCGCGCGTCGCGCTGGCCGCCGCGGTCGCGCTCGGCGCGGCGCAGGCGGCGCATGCGAAGACGTCGCTGCTCGTCTACACCGCGCTGGAGGACGAGGCGATGAAGCCCTACAAGGACGCCTTCGAGAAAGCGAACCCCGACATCGAGATCCGCTGGGTGCGCGACTCGACCGGCTCGGTCACCGCGAAGCTGCTCGCGGAGAAGAACAACCCGCGCGCGGACGTCATCCTCGGCCTCGCCGCATCGAGCCTCACGCTGCTCGACCTGCAGGGGATGCTGATGCCGTATGCGCCGAAGGGCTTCGACCAGCTCACGCGCAAGTACAGCGACGCGAACACGCCGCCGCACTGGGTCGGCATGGACGTGTGGGGCGCGACGATCTGCTACAACCGCGTCGCCGCGCAGGCGAAGAACATCCCGAAGCCGACGTCGTGGGAAGACCTGACGAAGCCGGTCTACAAAGGCGCGATCGTGATGCCGAGCCCGGTGTCGTCGGGCACCGGCTATCTCGACGTCACCGCTTGGCTGCAGACCTTCGGCGACGATCGCGGCTGGAAATTCATGGACGCACTCGACAAGAACGTCGCGCAGTACGTGCATTCGGGCTCGAAGCCGTGCACGCTCGCCGGCACCGGCGAATTCCCGATCGGCATCTCGTTCGAGTTCCGCGGTCATGAACTGCAGGCGCAGGGCGCGCCGATCGATCTCGTGTTCCCGAAGGAAGGGCTCGGCTGGGACATGGAAGGCACCGCGATCATGAAGACGACCAGGCAGCCCGACGCCGCGAAGAAGCTCGCGGACTTCATGGCGAGCAAGGACGCGAACGAGATCACCGCGCGCTGGTGGGCGATCGTCGCGTACCCGGGCGTCGCGCGCAAGCTGGCCGGCATCCCCGACAACTACGCGGACCTGCTCGTGAAGAACGACTTCGTGTGGTCGGCGAAGAACCGTCAGTCGATCCTCGATACCTGGCAGAAGCGCTACGGGGCGAAAGCGCAGCAATGACGCGGCGATAACGCCGCACCAGGCAGCGGGGCCGCGACACGCGCCGCCCCGCCTCCCTTCCGATCGTCGTATCCGGCCCGCATTCGGGCCGCCCGCAGCGTGGAGGCGTGCATGGCACCCTATCTGAGCGTAGAACGCATCGAAAAGCGGTACAACGACACACAGGTCCTCACCGACATCAACCTGAGCGTGATGAAGGGCGAGATGATCTGCTTCCTGGGGCCGTCCGGCTGCGGGAAAACCACGCTGCTGCGGATCATCGCGGGGCTCGAGGCGCAAAGCGCCGGCCACATCATGCAGGACGGCCGCGACATCTCGCGGCTGCCGCCGCAACTGCGCGACTACGGGATCGTGTTCCAGTCGTACGCGCTGTTTCCGAACCTCACCGTCTTCGACAACGTCGCGTACGGGCTCGTGAACCGCCGGATGAAGCGCGACGCGATCCACGAGCGCGTGCATACGCTGCTCGCGCTGGTCGGCCTGCCCGACAGTCATCGCAAGCATCCGGGCCAACTGTCCGGCGGCCAGCAGCAGCGCATCGCACTCGCGCGCGCGCTCGCGACGTCGCCCGGCCTGCTGCTGCTCGACGAGCCGCTGTCGGCACTCGATGCGCGCGTGCGCGTGCGGCTGCGCCAGGAGATCCGCGCGCTGCAGCAGCGGCTCGGTGTGACGACGATCATGGTCACGCACGACCAGGAAGAGGCGCTGTCGATGGCCGACCGCATCGTCGTGATGAATCACGGCGTGATCGAGCAGATCGGCACGCCGCTCGAAATCTACCGCCAGCCCGCGTCGCCGTTCGTCGCGGACTTCATCGGCCGCGTCAACACGATCCCCGCCGAAGTCGCGCAGGACGGCACGCTGCGTGCGGGCGGCGTCGGCTTCGACTGCCGGCATGGCGCGAACCGGCCGGCCCAGGGCGCGGCCGTGTCGGTCTACGTGCGGCCCGAGGATCTGCGCATCCGCATTCCGGGCGAGACCGCCGACAACGTGCTGGCCGGCCGCGTCGAGAAGCTCGAGTTCCTCGGCGCGTTCTGTCGCGTGAGCTTCCGGATCGACGGGCTCGACGGCCAGGAAATCGTCGCCGACCTGTCGTATCACGACGTCGACCGCACCGGCGTGCAGGCCGGCGCGCGCATCGACCTCGCGCTCGATCGCGAGCATGTCCGCGTGTTCCCGAGCGCGAAGGAGCGACTGCAATGAGCGCCGTCCTCACCGAACGCCGCCGCGGCACGGCCGCCTCCGCCGACGTGCGGCAGCTCACGCACTGGCACGACCGCATCGCACAGCTCGCGCTCGTCGCGATGGCCGCGCTGATGTCGCTGTTCCTGCTGCTGCCGCTCGCGCTCGTCGTGCAGAAATGCTTCGTCGATACGGACGGCCGTTTCGTCGGCGCACGCAACTTCGTCGAGTATCTCGAGGACAGCGGCGTGCTGCGCTCGATGCTCCATTCGCTGACGGTCGGCGCGCTCGTCACGATGATCGTCGTGCCGATGGCGTTCACGTTCGCGTATGCGCTGACGCGCTCGTGCATGCCGCTGAAGAACGCCGCACGCACGATCGCGCTGCTGCCGCTGCTCGCGCCGACGCTGCTGTCCGCCGTGTCGTTCATCTACTGGTTCGGCAACGCGGGGCTGCTCAAACCGCTGCTGCACGGTCACTCGATCTACGGACTGCCGGGGATCGTGCTGAGCATGGTGTACGCATCGTTCCCGCACGTGCTGATGATCCTCGTCACCGCGCTGTCGCTCGCGGACGGCCGGCTCTACGAAGCCGCCGACGCGATGGGCACGAGCCGCGTGCGCAAGTTCTTCACGATCACGCTGCCGGGCGCGAAGTACGGGCTGATCAGCGCGACGATGGTGGCCTTCACGATGTGCATCAACGACTTCGGCGTGCCGGTCGTGATCGGCGGCTCGTACAACGTGCTGTCGACCGACATCTACAAGCTGATCATCGGGCTGCAGGACTTCAACCGCAGCGCGGTCGTGAGCCTGATGCTGCTGTGCCCGGCGCTGGTCGCGTTCGGTGTCGACTTCTTCATCCGCCGCCGCCAGCAGTCGCAGCTCGGCGCGCGCTCGACGCCGTACCAGCCGAAGCCGTCACGCGGATTCGACGCCGCGATGCTCGCGTACTGCGCATTGGTGTGCGCGTTCTTCATCGCGGTGGTCGGCATCTCGGTGTTCGCGTCGTTCGTGAAGTTCTGGCCGTACCAGATGAGCGTCGGGCTCCAGCACTACGAGATGGGACTGATCGGCGCCGGCATCTTCGACGCGTACAAGAACAGCCTGCGGATGGCCGCGACCGTCGCGCTCGGCGGCACGATCGTCGTGTTCGGCGGCGCCTACCTGATCGAGAAGACCCGCGGCGCACGCTGGCTGCGCGGCTTCATCAGCCTGTGCGCGATCCTGCCGATGGGCGTGCCGGGCCTCGTGCTCGGCATCAGCTACATCTTCCTGTTCAACGCGCCCGGCAATCCGCTCAACGGGCTGTACGGGTCGCTGTGGCTGCTCGCGATCGTCACGGTCGTCCACTACTACGCGTCGAGCCACCTGACCGCCGTCACCGCGCTGCGGCAGATCGACAGCGAGTTCGAGGCCGTGTCCGCGTCGCTGAAGGTGCCGTTCTACAAGACCTTCCTGCGCGTGACCGTGCCCGTGTGCCTGCCCGCGATCCTGCTGATCGCGCGCTACCTGTTCGTCAACGGGATGACGACGGTCTCCGCCGTCGCGTTCCTGTACTCGCCGGACACGCAGCCCGCCTCCGTCGCGATCCTGAACCTCGACGACGCGGGCCAGATGGGCCCGGCCGCCGCGATGGCGACGCTCGTACTCGCGACCTCGTCGTTCGCGTGCGTGCTGTTCGCCTGCATCTCGCACCGCCTGTTGCGCCGCACGCAGGCCTGGCGCACCCCGCATCGCCGCTGATCCGTTCGCCGCATTCACGTGACGTCCCGACTTCACCAAGGAGACACCATGACGCTCGCCACCCAGCCCATCCTGCTCACCCCCGGCCCCCTGACGACCTCGGAGCGCACGCGCGACGCGATGCTGCGCGACTGGGGTTCGTGGGACAGCGACTTCAACGCGATCACCGCGCGGCTGCGCGAACGGCTGCTGCAGATCGTGCACGGCGAAGGCACGCACGAATGCGTGCCGCTGCAGGGTAGCGGCACGTTCTCGGTCGAGGCGGCGATCGGCACGCTCGTGCCGCGCGACGGCCACGTGCTGGTGCCGAACAACGGCGCGTACTGCCAGCGCCTCGCGAAGATCTGCCGCGTGCTCGGCCGCAAGCTCACGACGATCGACTACAGCGAGGACCGCCGCGTCGATCCGGCCGACGTCGAGCGCGCGCTCGCCGGCGATCCGACCATCACGCACGTCGCGCTCGTGCACTGCGAAACCGGCGCCGGCGTGCTGAACCCGCTGCACGAGGTCGCGCAGGTCGTCGCGAAACACGGCCGCGGGCTGATCGTCGACGCGATGAGCTCGTTCGGCGCGATCGACATCGATGCGCGCACGACGCCGTTCGACGCGGTGATCGCCGCGTCCGGCAAGTGTCTCGAAGGCGTGCCGGGGCTCGGCTTCGTGATCGCGAAGCGCACCGCGCTCGAACGCTGCGAAGGCAACAGCCATTCGCTCGCGATGGACCTGTACGACCAGTGGGTCTACATGCAGCGCACGACGCAATGGCGCTTCACGCCGCCCACGCACGTGGTTGCGGCGCTCGATGCGGCCGTCGCGCAATACGTCGACGAAGGCGGGCTCGCCGCACGAGGTGGCCGCTACCAGCGCAACACGCGCGCGCTGATCGACGGAATGCGCGCGCTCGGGTTCCGGCCGTTCCTCGATTCCGCGATCCAGGCGCCGATCATCGTCACGTTCCATGCGCCGGACGATCCGAACTACGACTTCAAGCGGTTTTATCAGGAGGTCAAAAAGCGCGGCTACATTCTGTATCCGGGCAAGCTGACCGAGGTCGACACGTTCCGCGTCGGCTGCATCGGCCACTTCGGCGAGGCCGGCATTCCGGGCGCGGTCGCCGCGATCGCCGACACGCTGAAGGCGATGGGCGTGCGGCGCGTGTCGGCCGAAGCGGCGGCCTGACGCGAGGCATCCGCCGTACCGCGGCGCGCGGCCGGTCGCCGTGCGTTGCGGTGCGGCGGGTTCGCTTTCGTTTTGCGTTTTACCGCCGTGTGCGGCACGGCAATTCTCTCGACCCTTACCGGCACGACATCCGATGCGACCCTTCTGGATCGAACAAGCACTGTTCAACGACGGCGATCTCGCCCCCGCGCTGCAGGGCGCGATAGAGGCCGACGTCTGCATCGTCGGCGGCGGCTTCACGGGGCTCTGGACCGCGATCCAGGCGAAGCAGCAGAACCCGGCGCTCGACATCGCGATACTCGAGGCCGACCTGTGCGGCGCCGGCGCGAGCGGGCGCAACGGCGGGTGCCTGCTCACGTGGTCAGCCAAATTCCTGACGCTGCGGCGCCTGTTCGGCGAAGCGGAGGCGATCCGGCTCGTGAAGGCGTCGGAGGCGGCCGTCCAGCACATCGCCGACTTCTGCCGCACGCATCGCATCGATGCCGAACTGCGGCTCGACGGCACGCTGTACACCGCGACGTCGCGCGCGCAGGTCGGCACGCTCGCGCCGGTGCTCGACGCGCTCGCCGCGTGCGGTATCCACAGCTACGAGCCGCTGCCGGCCGCTGAAGTCGCGCGCCGCTCGGGATCCGCCCGCAATCTCGACGGCGTGTACTCGCCGATCGCCGCGACCGTGCATCCGGGCAAGCTCGTGCGCGGGCTGCGCCGCGTCGCGCTCGAGATGGGGATCCGGATCTACGAGCGCACGCCGCTCGTCGACTTCACGCCAGGGCAGCCGGCCGTCGTTCGGACGCCGTCCGGCAGCGTGCGCGCCGGCAAGCTGGTGTTCGCGATCAACGCGTGGATGGCGAGCCGCTTCCCGCAGTTCGAGCGCACGATCGCGGTCGTGTCGAGCGACATGGTCATCACCGAGAAATGCCCGGAACTGCTGGAACGGACCGGGCTCGTCGACGGCGTGTCGGTGCTCGATTCGCGGATCTTCGTGTACTACTACCGCACGACCGCCGACGGCCGGCTGATGCTCGGCAAGGGCGGCAACACGTTCTCGTGGCGCAGCCGCATCGCGCCGGTGTTCGACCGGCGCTCGCCGTACGAGGCGCAGCTCACGCAGAGCCTGCGCGAATTCTTTCCGTCGCTCGCGGGCGTGCCGGTCACCGCGAGCTGGAACGGCCCGTCGGATCGCTCGGTGACGGGCTTCCCGTTCTTCGGTCGCCTCGATGGCGCGCCGAACGTGTTCTACGGCTTCGGCTATTCAGGCAACGGCGTCGGGCCGACCTACATGGGCGGGCAGATCCTGTCGTCGCTGGTGCTCGGGCTCGACAACGCGTGGACGCGCAGCCCGATCGTGCGCGGCCCGCTCGGCCATTTCCCGCCGGAGCCGATCCGCTATGTGGGCGCGCACGTGGTGCGCAATGCGATTCGTCGCAAGGAGCGTGCGGAGGATGAGAGCCGGAGGCCGGCGATGGTCGATACGTGGCTCGCGAAGTTCGCGAGCGCGGCGGGGAAGGCGGACAAGGCGTGATGGCGGGCGCCATGCAATAAAGGGGCCTACACACAGGTGCGCTGCGAGACTGGCACCGGCTGGGTCCTGGACGATCTCTTCGATAAACGGAGCGGCAAATGATCAACGCGCCGACGATCACCACCATCGACTCGGATCTCGTCTCCTTCGGCGGAAACTGAACCAGTCAGACGCGACGAACATCACGCACCGCAAGTAACCGCGCCAGCGATGCAAAAAACAAAAGGCGCTGACCGATCGGTTCAGCGCCCTGTCGCCATCGACGCGCGGTGAAACCCGCGCCGCACCCGCTCACGCGCCGGCTTTCTCCCGCGCCGCCTTCCCCGCCGCAGGCAACCCCTGCTCGTGCATGCGGCGCATCCGCGCGAGGCCGTGCGCGACATGCTCGCGCACCAGTGCGACCGCCTTCTCCTCGTCGCCGCTCGCGAGCGCCTGCACGATCTTGTCGTGCTCGGCCGCCGACACCGCGATCGCATCCTCCTCGGCCTCGATCGCGGCCTGGCGCAGCAGCCCGAGCTGGCGCACGAGCCGGCGATAGGTGTCGGTGAGATGCGTATTGCCGACGCCGACCACCATCGCGTCGTGGAACTGCACGTTCAGCTCGGTATAGCGCGTGACGTCGTGCGTCTTCGCGGCATCCTTCATCGACTGGATGATGCCCTTCAGCACCTTCAGCGTGTCGGGCGAAATGCGTTTCGCGAGCGCGCGCGCGACCGACTCGTCGAGCATCGCGCGCACTTCGTAGATCTCTTCGGCCTCGCGCAGCGGCACGACGCGCACCGTCACGCCGCGGTTCTTCTCGTTGCGCAGCAGCCCGGCCTGCTCGAGCGCGCGGAATGCTTCGCGCACGGGGCCGCGCGACACGTTCAGCTTGGTCGCGATATCGACTTCGTTGAGCTTCTCGCCCGGCGCATATTCGCCGGACACGATCGCGCGCTCGAGCATGTCCTGGACAATCATCGCGAGCGACTGGCTTTGCAGGAGTTCGATGGCGTTGAGCGCGTTCGGGGCAGTCATGGTCGGGCAGGCAGCGACGCTGCGGAAGAAAAACGAGGGCGCCATGTCGGCGAATGATCGTTATATACCCTCGGCCCGATACATTGTCAACAGTTTTCAGTTTCCAAAAACCGGTTCCGCGTGCCGGAATGCAACCGGCACGCGGCATCGTGCGGCCGGCGTGAGCACGCCGAACCGCTCGATGCGGGCCTGCCGTCAGGCCGTCTGCTTCACCGGCCCCGGGTCGCTCTGGCTCGGCCGCCCCGTCTCGACGTGGCCCGCGAAGCGGCGCACGACCTTGTCGTCGCCACCGCGCAGCGTGGTCGCGGTGATCGTCAGATCGTACCAGCCGTGGCTCGACGACAGCTCGAAGTGATCCTCAATGCGCTCGCCCGGCTCCAGCGTGTAGCTGCGCGCATGCGCATGGCTGTACGCGTTGTCGACGACCACGCGGCACGCCGCGCCGCCGCTGTTGCGCAGCTGCAGGTACACGTGGCGGTTGCGCACGTCGTAGCCGACCTTCGCTTCCGGGTTCGCGTGGCGGCCGTCCGCGGCCAGCCGCGTGTTGCCCTGGAATTCGCACAGATAGCCGTTCGGGCCATAGGCGGCGAGATGGTAGTCGCCGCGCGCGGCCGACGTGCTCCAGGTATCGGCGAAGCGGTCGTGCGAGGACACCGCGTAACGGCGCGGCGGCGTCGCCGGATTGCGGCGGTCGTACACGTAGAATGCGGCGCCCGCGTCACCCGAATTCGCGAAATCGAGCGACACGCTGTCGTCGCGGCCGTTCACGCGGGCATGCACGAACAGCTCGTACGGCAGCGCCCGCGCCGGACGCGTGCCGGGCTCCTGCGCCGGCATCGACTGCTGCGCGGGCACCCGGTACGCCTGGCCGGCCGTCTGGATGTGCTGCGGCACCGTGAAGCTCACCGTGCGCGTATCGGGTCGCGCGGAGAAATCGAATGCCGACGTGAGGTCGCCGCAGACCGAGCGGCGCCACGCGCTGATGTTCGGCTCCTGCACGCCGAAGCGCGCTTCGAGGAAACGCAGCACCGACGTGTGGTCGAACGTCTCCGAGCAGACCCAGCCGCCCTTCGTCCACGGCGAGATGATGATCAGCGGCACGCGCGGCCCGAGGCCGATCGGCTGGATGCCCCCCGGGTCCGCACCCGGCACGAGCGGGCTCATCTCGCCCGGGTACTTGTTCAGGTCGAGCAGTTCGTCGCCGAGGTTCGACAGCAGGTTCGACGACACGATGCCCTGGCCGCCCACGCCGCTCGTGACCGGCGGCACCGGCGGCACGACGTGGTCGAACAGCCCGTCGTTTTCGTCGTAATTGAGGATGAACACCGTCTTCGCCCACACCTCGGGGTTCGACGTCAGCGCCTCGAGCACCATGTTGATGTAGAACGCGCCGTCGGTCGGCGACGCCTGCGGGTGTTCGCTGTACTTGTACGGCGACACGATCCACGACACCTGCGGCAGCCGGTTCGCCTGCACGTCGGCCTTCAGCTCGGCGAGCGTGTGGTCCGACGCGCCCTTGTCGACCAGCGGGCCGCTCGCGCCTTCCTTCACCTGGAAGCGCTTGAAGAACATCAGCGAGTTGTCGGTGTAGTTGTCCGTCGGGTCGCCCGGGATGCCCGTGCCGCCCTGGTACAGCTTCCAGCTGATCTTCGCGTTCTCGAGGCGTTCCGCGTAGGTCGTCCACGTGTAGCCGTTCGTGTTGTTGCGCTCGCCGATGCCGGGGCCGTTCGGCTGCGTGCCGTACACGTTGCGCGAATCGATCGTGCCGGTCCACAGGTAGATGCGGTTCGGCGCCGTGTCGGCGTGCGCGGAGCAGAAGTACGAATCGCAGATCGTGAACGCGTCGGCGAGCGCGTAGTGGTACGTGAGGTCCTGGCGCTTCAGGTAGCCCATCGTCAGCACGTCCTGCTTCTGGTTCACCCACTGGTCCCACTGGCCGTTGTTCCAGGACAGGTGGCCGCTGCTCCAGCCGTGGTTGGTGCCCGGCTGGAATTCGGTCGTCTGCTTCGGGTCGAGGTAGAACGGCAGCACGTACGGCGCGGACGGGTCGAGCCCGCGCGAGTGGTAGTTCTTCGTGAACACCGACGCCGGCGGCTGCTGCCACACCGGCGCGCCGTTGGGCAGCAGGTGCGGGCGCGGGTCGTTGAAGCCGCGCACGCCGCGCAGCCCGCCGAAGTAATGATCGAACGAGCGGTTTTCCTGCATGAAGATCACGACGTGTTCGACGTCGCGGATCGTGCCGGTGCGATAGGCGGCCGGCATCGCGAGCGCCTTGCGGATCGCCGGCGGGAAGCCGGCGTAGGCGGCCATCGCGCCGGCCGACTGGGCGGCGAGGCGCAGGAAATCGCGTCGATTGGTGGCGGACATGAGGAGGATCCTGTGGGTCGGTAAGGGTGGCGCCGGTCGAGCGGGGCCGGCGGTCGGTGCGTTGCCGCTATTACTCCGCACCGGCATGTCCCGGCCGTGACCGGTTCCAGCAGGTTTCTTGCGGTCACCCCCAGCTTTTTTTCGAAGCGGCGCACGACGCACCTTTCACGTGGCCGACACACGCATGCGCTACGCTGACGCGCGATGAAGAGGGGGGAGAAGCCGAGTCGTGTTCGATCAGCTGAAGGCGTTCCACGCGACCGTCCGGCAGGGCAGCATCACGCGCGCCGCGCGCCACCTGGGCGTGAGCCAGCCGACGATCGCCGGGCAGATCCGGCAGGTCGAGCAGCTGTACGGCGTCGAGCTGTTCTATCGCAGCGGCCGCAAGCTCGAGGTCACCGAGACCGGCATCGAGCTGCTGCCGCTCGTCGAGAAGATGATCGCGCTCGAGGCGCAGGCCGACATCATGCTGCGCAACGTCGGCGGCCTGTTCGAAGGCCATCTGCGGATCGGCGCGACCGGGCCGTACTACATCATGGACGCGGTCGGCCGCTTCTCGCACGCGCATCCGTCGATCGCGCTCACGTGCCGGATCGGCAATTCCGAGGAAATCCTGCAGGCGCTGCACGAATTCCGCATCGACCTCGCGGTGTCGTCGCAGCGCAATGACGCGGACGGCCTCGAACGCAAGGTGATCTCGACCGATCCGCTCGTGCTCGTCGTGCATCGCGACCATCCGCTCGCACGCTTCGACGCGATCGACGCCGCGCAGCTCGCCGACGTGCGGCTCCTGATTCGCGAGGAAGGGTCGGTCACGCGTCGCTGCACGGAGACGATCCTCGCGGCGGCCGGGGTCGCGGCCACGTCGGTCGCCGAGATCGGCAGCCGCGAAGCGATCCGCGAGGCGATCCTGCATGGCGTGGGCGGGAGCCTGTTTCCGCGCGGCGAGGCCGAGCGTCACCCGGACCTGCGCGTCGTCGCGCTGCGCGGCATCGACACGACGATCGACGAATACGTGTACTACCTGAAGGCGCGCCGCCAAAGCCCGGCGATCGATGCGTTCCTCGCGTGCATCGTACCGGCGCAGACCGCGACCCGCGACGCAACGCACGCGACGCGGCCGGTGAACGCGCGCTGAGCCGCCGCGCGTTCGTCGGCTTCGCGTTTTTCCCTTCGCGCTTCCCGGCGCTTTTCCGGGCGCGTTTCCCGCGTTGTTCCCGCGTTGTTCCCGCGTTGTTCCTGCGTTGTTCCTGCGTTGTTCCTGCGTTGTTCCTGCGTTGTTCCTGCGTTGTTCCTGCGTTGTTCCTGCGTTGTTCCCGCGCCTTCCGTCGTTGCGCTCCTCGTGCCTTCCTTGCCGCTTCCCGCCGCGCGTCACTTCGGCAGCGCGGGGATCATCCACGTCAGCACGTGCTGCTGCAGGAACACGAGCACGCCGAGCAGCAGTGTGAGGATCACGCTGTGCCAGAAGGTGCGCGCGAACACGATGCCTTCCTGCCCCTTCAGGTCGGTCGTCGAGACGCCCGTCGCGATGTTCTGCGGCGAGATCATCTTGCCCATCACGCCACCCGACGAGTTGGTCGCGGCCATCAGTACCGGATCGAGGCCGAGTTGCCGCGCGGCGACCACCTGCAGGTTGCCGAACAGCGCGTTGCCGGACGTGTCGCTGCCGGACAGGAACACCGCGATCCAGCCGAGCGACGCCGACACGAGCGGGAACAGCGCACCGGTCGACGCGACACCGGTGCCGAGCGTGTAGCTGATTCCCGAGTAGTTCAGCAGGTACGCAAGCCCGACGATCATCATCACCGTGATGATCGCGATCCACGTCTGCCGCCACGTCTTGACCACGCATTCGAGGAACGCGCCGGCGCCGGTGCGCGTCAGCACGGCCGTGATGATCGCCGACAGGAGGATCGCGGTGCCGGTGCCGAGCGGCTGGAAGTCCCAGATCGCCGCATACGGCTTGTGGTACAGCGAAACGAAGACCGCGTTGTGCAGGCCCGGCCACTTGATCTTCACGTCGCCGATCGCCGCGATGTTCGCGTGCACCCAGACGATCACGACCACCGACACGACGATCCACGGCAGCCAGCCGCCGAAGCCCGCGCGCGCGGCGCCGGCCGTGGCGGGCACGCTGCGCGCGAGCGCGTATTGCGGATCGGGCTGCGGCTTCCACACCTGCAGGAAGCCGATCGTGACGATCAGCGACGTGAGCGACGACAGCACGTCGGTGAGTTGGTAGCCGAGGAAATTCGACGTGACGAACTGCGCGATCGCGAAGCTCGCGCCCGACACGAGCAGCGCGGGCCACAGTTTCGAGATCGAGCGCAGGCCGCCGTACGCGCCGACCACGTAGAACGGCAGCAGCAGCGCGAAGAACGGCAGTTGCCGGCCGACCATCGCGCCGAGCGTCGCGGGCGGCAGCGACGTGACCGCGCCGAGCACGGTGATCGGCACGCCGAGCGCGCCGAACGCGACTGGCGCCGTGTTGAACAGCAGCGTATAGGTGAGCGCTTCGAGCGCGGGGAAGCCGAGCGCGATCAAGAGTGCGCTGGTGATCGCGACCGGCGTGCCGAACCCGGAGATCCCTTCGAGCAGGCAGCCGAAAGAGAACGCGACGACGAGCAGCACGAGGCGGCGGTCGTCGGGCAGGTGGTCGAGCATCCACTGCCGGAACTGGTCGAAGCGGCCCGACTTCACCGCGATGTTGTACAGCAGCAAGGCGTTGAACACGATCCACATCACCGGCACGACGGCGAGCGCCATGCCGGCGCCGACCGCGTTGAACGCGAGGCCGGCCGGCATGCCCCACGCGCCGATCGCGACCGCGAGGCCGGTGACGAGGCCGGCGAGCGACGCCTGCCATGCCGGCCGGCGCAGCACGCCGAGCGCGATCAGCGCGACCGCGATCGGGATCACCGCGACGAGGAACGACAGGAACAGCGAGTTGGCGACGGGCGTCAACGGCTGCGCGAACAGGATGCCGGGCGGCAGGGTTGCGGTGGGATTCATCGTGTCTCCGTGTCGACAGGAGTTAGCGCTTTAGCGCTTACTCCTGTCCCATGCTTCGCGGTCGACAGGAGTTGGCGCTTTAGCGCTTGCTCCTGTCCCGAATCAAACGTGCGTTCCACGGCGGCGAAGATCACCCGACGCTTGCGCATGCAACCATGCCGCAGCGCCGACCGATCGGTCGCTTAAAAAAGGTTAGGAGGCGCATCGCGCTTGCACAAGGAGGGCAAGCCCGATGCGCGCGGCGTCGACACACGGAATCCGCCGCACGCTGAACGGCGGCTGGCGCCGCACTGACACGCACGCCAGCATGCCGCCGGCGCAATGTTGCTCAGGCGACAAAGGTGACTGACGGCACGCGGGGTGTTTCGTTTGGCGTCCGAAGCCTAGACTGGCTGCATCGATTCCGCCCGCGCCGACGAAGGGCGCGGCGCCGGATACCTCACGGAGCAAACACGATGAAGACCATGAAACTTGCGGCGTGCGCATTCCTGCTGATCGGCTCGGCTGTCGCCGCCCAGGCCCAGGCCGCGTCGACGCTGACTCGCGCGCAAGTTCGCCAGGAACTCGCGGAACTGCAGGCCGCCGGCTACCGGCCGAGTCTCGCCAGCAGCCCGGACTTTCCGCAAAACATGCAGGCGGTCATGCAGCGCGCCGCGCAGGCGCGCGGCGACGCGGCCGGCTACGGCAGCAACGGCCATGCGAATGTGGAATCAGGAAAACCGGCACTGCCGCACGTGGTCGATCGCGACACGTACGCGCATCACTGAAGTGGACGAAACCGGGCCGGGCGCGTGACTGCGCAACCGGCCTGCCCGCCGCGCAATGCGCAGCGGGCAGCGGGCAGCGGCCATCAAACGCTGAAGCGGTTCAGCGTATACGCACGATAGGCCGCGACGAACGCGTCGAACGATCCGGCCTCCTTCGTTTCCAGCTCGGCCTGCTCGGCGAGCGACTTCGCGGCGAGCGCCTGCTCGGCGCGCATCGTCTCCGCCGACGGCGGGTTCGCGCGGAAATGCGCGGCATGCGCTTCGCTGTGTGCGCACGCGAACGCGAGGAACGACTGCCCGTTCTCGCGCATCGTGCGCAGCACGCGCGCCGACGGCGTGCGCTCCGGATCGGCGAGCTTCTCGCGCTGCGCGGCAATCGCACGCGCATGCTCGTCGCCACCGCGGATCTCGTCGAGACGGCGCCCGATGGTTTCGATATCGGCCATCAGGTCGTCCGCCCACGCCTGCAGCGTGACCGGCTGGCCGTCGCGCGTCAGCGTCAGCCCGGGCTTGCGCCCGTCCATCGTCACGCTGCCGAAGTTCGCGTTCGCTTCCTTGTACGCGTCGCAGTCGAGCGCGGGGCTCTCGTCGAGCGCGCACGCGAGCAGGAATGCGTCGATGAAGCGCGCGGTCTCCAGCGCGATGCCGGTCGGCTCGAACGGATCGATGTCGAGGCAGCGCACTTCGATGTACTGCACGCCGCGCGACGCGAGCGCATGCAGCGGGCGCTCGCCCGAATACGTGACGCGCTTCGGCCGGATCGTCGAGTAGAACTCGTTCTCGATCTGCAGCACGTTCGTGTTGATCTGGATCCACTCGCCGTCGCGATGCGTGCCGATCGCCTCGTACGGCGGATACGGCTCGCTCACGGCCTTCGACAGCGCGTCGAGATAGGCGGGCAGCGTGTTGTAATCGACTTGCAGCGCGGCCTGCGCGGTCGTGTTCGAGTAGCCGAGGTCGCTCATCCGCAGGCTCGTCGCATATGGCCGGTACAGCGTATCGGCGTCGAACGTGTCGAGCTTGTGCGGCTTGCCGCGCAGGAACTTCGTGTCGAGCGCGGGCGACGCGCCGAAGAGGTACATCAACAGCCAGCTGCGGCGGCGGAAGTTGCGGATCTGCGCGAGATAGCGCTCCGACTGGTAGTCGACCAGCGTGGCCGTCGAGCCCTCTTCCGCATGCAGGCGCCGCCACACTTCCTCGTGCAGCGAGTAGTTGTAGTGGATGCCGGCGATGCACTGCATCGTGCGGCCGTAGCGATACGCGAGGCCGCGGCGATACACCGTCTTCAGGCGACCGATGTTCGACGTGCCGTAGTCGGCGATCGGGATTTCGTCGTCGGCCGGCAGTTGGCCCGGCATCGAGTTATTCCACAGCATCTCGTCGCCGAGCGACGCATACACGTAGCGGTGCAGATCGTCGAGGCGTTCGAGCGTGATCGACGCGTCGGCTTCCGCCGGCGTGATCAGTTCGATCAGCGCTTCGGAATAGTCGGTCGTCAATGACGGGTGCGTGAGTGCCGAACCGAGCGCGCGCGGATGCGGCGTGAACGCGATCATCCCGTCGCGCGTCACGCGCAGGCTTTCCTTTTCGATGCCGCGCAGGCCGTCGGGCAGATGCTGCCGCGTCGGGCCCGAGCTCAGCGCTTCGAGACGATTCAGCAGCAGTTCGGACTGGCGGTGAGTCATGGTGTTCGACATGGAGACGCAAGTGCGTGACGGCCGCGCGCAGGATGCCGCGCGGCCGGCTGGATTATTGGTCGCTTCGTTGGTAGCGGGCACTTTAACATCTCGCCGTCACGCGCGCTTGAGGTGACTCCGGGTGGTGCGCGCCCGCCGCGGCGGGCCGCCGGGCGGGCCGATGACGACGATCGCCGCGCGCGCGGCGGACCGTCCGTCGGCACCGCCGGACGCGACGATCACGCGAAATTCGTCGGAAGTAACATGAGCCGTGCACGCCACGGCGCCGCTAGGTGCAACCCGCGCAGCCGAACCCGCGATGCGTCGCCGTCACGCTCGAGCCGCCCGCACGCCGGGGGATGACGGCCGCCGGAACGGGGTGATCGCCGTCAAGCGTCGCAACCGTGAGCACCACCGACCGATCGCTGCCGGCCCGGCGCCGTTTGCGGGTCGCAGCGCGGCCCTGCCCCGCGCACCCGCCGGCCGGCCGCGGCGGCCGTCATCCGCCGCGCGCGCCGCTGGCCCGGTCGGCCACGTCGTTCCACAGATGCAGCGCCGCATACGCGCGCCACGGCCGCCAGCCTTCGGTGCGGCGCTTCTGGCTCGTGAGCCGGTCGAGCGACGGATCGCGCGCGGTGATCGACTGCATCAGCACGAGATCGGACGCCGGCCATGCGTCCGGGTCGCGCCACGCACGCATCGCGATGTATTCGACGGTCCACGGGCCGATACCGGGCAGGTCGAGCCAGGCGCTACGCAGCGTCGCGAGATCGGCCTGGGCGGGATCGAGCGGCACGTGGCCGGCCGCCACCGCGCGCGCCACGCCCGTCAGCGCCGCGGCCCGCTTGCCGGGCATTCCGATCTTCTCCAGATCGCAGGCGGCGAGCGCGTCCGGCGTCGGGAAACGCCAGACGGGCACGCCGTCCGGCGCCGCCATGCCGTCGTCGTGCGCGACGCGCTCGCCGGCCCGCTGGACGAGCCGGCCGACGATCGTCGTCGCCGCCTTCACGCTCACCTGCTGGCCGACGATCGCGCGCACCGCGAGCTCGAATCCCGACCAGGCGCCCGGCACGCGCAGCCCCGGGGCTGCATCGACGAGTGGCGCGAACCACGGATCGCGTGCAAGCCCGCTCCCGATCGCGGCCGGATCGGCGCCGAGGTCGAACATCGACGCGACGCGGCGCGCGAATGCATCGTCGACATGCCGCGCGGCCGCCCCGTCGACCGTCGCGATCAGGCAATGCCGGCGCGGATGCTTCGTGACGGTCAGCCGGCCCGCGTCGCCGTGCAGGTCGACGATGCGGCGATACACGCCGTCGACGACCTGTTCGACGCCCGGAATCGCCCGTCCGCTGAAGAAGCGCAGCACGCGCGCCCAGTCGTACGGCGCCTTGAAGCGCAGTTCCATCTGCGCGGACGGCGGCACCTGGCCGCCATCCGCGATCGACGTAATCGTGTTTTTTTCGATGCTCAAACTGCGTTGCCCTCCGCAACGGCTTCGGTTTCATCGTCGTGCGCATGGCGCGCCTCGGACGCGAGCAGCGTCGCCTTGCGGCGCACGCCCCAGCGATATCCGGCGAGCGCGCCGCCCTTCTGCACGACACGGTGGCACGGGATCGCGAGCGCGACCGGGTTCGACGCGCAGGCCGATGCGACGGCCCGCACCGCACGCGGCGCGCCCAGCGCCTCGGCGATCTCCGAGTAGCTGCGCGTTTCGCCGTACGGGATGTGCGTCAACGCTTCCCAGACGCGCTGCTGGAACGCGGTCGGCGCGATGTCGAGCGGCAGGTCGAACGCGTGCCGCGTGCCGTCGAGGTAGGCGCGGATCTGCGCGACGAACGGCGCGAGCCGCGACGGCGATTCGACCAGTTCCGCACGCGCGAACGCATCCGTCAGTTCGCCGACGAGCGACGCCGGCTCGTCGCCGAACGCGATCCGGCAGATGCCCTGTTCGGTCGCGGCGACGAGCACCGTGCCGAGCGGCGTCGACGCGGTCGCGTAGTCGATCCGCAGGCCGGCGCCCTGGCGACGGAACGCGGACGGCGCCATCCCCAGTTCGCGCGGCACCGATGCGTAGAGCCGCGACGGCGAGTTGAAACCCGCGTCGACGGCCGCCTGCGTGACCGGCTGCCCGCTTTGCAGCGCCTCGCGCAAGGCGGCGCCGCGCTGCGCGGCCTGGTACTGCCGCGGCGACACGCCGACCACGCGCTTGAACAGCCGCTGCAGGTGGAACGGGCTTACGTGCACGGCGTCGCTCAGTTGCTGCAGCGTGAGCCGCTCCGCATGCGCGTCGAGCACAGCGCAGGCACGATTGACGATCTCGAGCTCGCGCGGCAGCCCTTCCGGCTGGCAGCGCTTGCACGGACGAAAACCGGCCGCGCGCGCGTCGCCCGGACTGGCAAAGAAGGACACATGCTCGCGCCGCGGCAGCCGCGACGCGCAGCTCGGGCGGCAGAACACACCGGTCGTGCGCACGGCGTAGAAGAACGCGCCGTCCGCATGCGGGTCGCGGGCGGTCACGGCGCCCCAGCGGGCATCGTCGGTCGGATAGGCGGTTGTCATCTGAACCTCGCACTCTCTAGTGTAGATGGTGCCTACTCTAGACATCGGCATGGGCCGTCGCGCCCTGAATCTTGCTCTGTGATTCGCACCGGCGAAACCGGGGGCACATCGCAATCGATCAATCGGACGAAACACCGCGCAAAGCGCTGCTCCGGCACCGCTTTCGTCATCGTCGCGTCACCATTTTGCTGCAGTGCGGCTGCGACCAATCGCCGTCCTGACCATTTTTTACACTCGGAATATTGCAACGCACCATCGCCGTGTGTATAGTTGGAACTGTCTCCTCCATGTCTCCTCCTGATATGGATTAAGCCCGTTCCGCTCTGCGTGAACGGGCTTTTTTTCGTCCGTCGATCGTGCAGCATTGCGGCATCCGGCGCCGGCGCGGTCTACACTCGGTGCACGCCATCCGAAGGAGTGCCCCGCTCATGAAACCGACCATCCGCGCGATCGATCACGTCGTGCTGCGCGTGACCGACATGGCTGCGATGACGCGCTTTTACTGCGATGCCGTCGGCTGCCACGTGGAGAAGGAACAGCCCGACCTGGGCCTCGTGCAGTTGCGCGCCGGCGACGCGCTGATCGACCTGCTGACGGTCGGCGGCCCGATCGATCGTCCCGACAGCGGCCCGCCCGACACCGGCCGCAACCTCGACCATCTGTGCCTGCGCGTCGAGCCGTTCGACGCCGACGCGCTGATCGAGCATTTCGCCGCGCATGGCGCGCGCCCCGGCGCCCCCGCCGATCGCTACGGCGCCGGCGGCTACGGGCCGTCGATCTATCTGTTCGATCCCGAAGGGAACATGCTGGAATTCAAGGGGCCGCCCGCCGCGTTCGGCTGAGCGGCGACCGTCAAGCGTCGGCGAACGGCTTCAGCACCGTCCATTCGACCGCGACCGGATCGTGGTCGGCGCTCGAGATCCAGGCGGCGCCGTCCTGCACCGTGCACTGCAGGCGCATCGTGCGCTCGGCGAGACGCCCGAGCGCGGCCGCGACGCCGTCGGCCAGCGACAGCACCTGCACGTTGCGCAGCCGCTCCACCTTGCTGCGCACGCCCTGCCACCAGATATCCGAGGTCTTGCCGCCGTACGCGATCACCGTGACCTGGCCGGCGCGGCCGGCCGCCTTCGAGATGCGCCGTTCGTCGGGCTGGCCGGCCTCGATCCATACGTCGATCGCCCCCGTCAGGTCCTTCTGCCACAGATCGGGCTCGTCGACGTCCGACAGCCCCTTGCAGAATTCGAGACGCTCGTGCGCGAACAGCGCGAACGCGACGATGCGCACCATCATCCGGTCGTCGGTTTCGGACGGGTGACGGGCGACCGTCAGCGCGTGATCGGCGTAGTAGTGCCGATCCATGTCGGCGATTTGCAGCTCGGCTTTGTAGATCGTGGATTTCAGCGCCATGCGGATACGGCCCGGGCGGGCATTCGGTTCGGTCGGGCCGTGATGATACCGAATGCGCGCCGCCCGGCGCGTGACGGGCGCGCCACAGCACGACGGCCCGGCATCGGCCGGGCCGCGTTCGGGTCGCGCCGCCGGCGGTTGCGGCAGGCGCGCGGGGGCGAGAGGTGCGCGTGCGGGTTACTGCTTGACGAAGCGCGAATCGGTCCAGAGGCCCTGCTGGTCGCTGTTGTCGGCGCTGACGAACTGGACGTCGCCCTGATCGACCGACACCACGCGGAAGCGCTGGCCTTCCGGCACCGACAGGCAACGGTAGTCGTCGAAGTACTGCTGCTTCGCCTGCGACTTGCCGTCACGTTCGTGACTCAGTACGGAGTCCAGATTGTCTTTCGACAGACAGCCCCACGCATTCTTCGTCAGCTGGATTTCCTGCTTCGGCTGGACAGCCGCATCGCCGCCCGCCTGGGCGATCGACACCACGGAAAATGCGCCGACGAGGGCAAAAAGGACACCGGTACGCTTCATCATGTTCTGTCTCCAGGCTTGCGGGCACCAGGCTCGGTTAGCTATGTGTTTAAAGGTGATCGTGAACCCGCGTTTTTCACTTTAGAAGACCGGCAAGCGATATCAAGCACATTTGTTGTGCGATCGCAATGGCGGCGAATTGTCGCACCCTGCGCGCGCCCGGTTTTTCACTTGCTGCGGCGTCTGCCGTCCGGCGGATTCGCCCGCGCCGCCGGAAGCAAAGCCTCATCCGGCAAGCCTTTCGGAGAAACTACAGTCCATCGGCTGAACGGTTTGGATAATTCATTTCAATAGCGGGACCATTTTGATGCGCTGCACATAAAGTCATCCGAAATGATCTGAATTTACCGCAGTGCGGCACCGGATTTACCTGATACAAGAAAAATGCCAGGTATAAGCGCACTCGTATTTACCCGTATTTTCCGGGCAGGCTTGGCGCCCGCTGCAGCGGAGCCGCAGCGGGCGTTCGCCAGTGTTTTTACCCGATCTTATTCAGACCGCTTGCGGACGCTCGAAATAATCGCGCTGGAAAATGCACATGCGATAAGCGTTGTGATACGCGCCGTTTCCGAAAAATTCTTCCTTCAATTCCGCCTCGTGCTGGAATCCGCATTTCTCGTACACGTGGATGGCCGCCGCATTCGACGTGTCGACGATCAGGTACAGCTTGCGCATGTTCAGCACCTTGAACGCATATTCGATCGCGAGGCGCGTCGCCTGCCCCGCATAGCCGCGCCCCTGGCATTGGGGCGCGATGATGATCTGGAATTCGCCGCGACGGTGAATGTAGTCGAGCTCGATCAGCTCGACGAGGCCGACCAGCTCGTCCTGCGGATCGACCGCGACGAAGCGGCGCTCGCGCTGGTCGTGCACGTGACGGTCATACAGTTGCGACAGCTCGGAGAAGGTTTCGTACGGCTCCTCGAACCAGTAGCGCATGATCTTCGCGTCGTTGTTCAGCTCGTGAACGAAGCGCAGGTCCTGGCGCTCCAGCGGCCGCAGTGCAAGCGTGTGCTTGTCGTTCTGGAGTTGCATGTTCGTGTCCTTTTTGATGCCCGCGCGCGCATGAAACACCCGTGCGGCGGCGCCGCGAACGGGGCGCGTTCCGCGCTGTAAGAAGTTGACCGCGGGCGAAGGTCAGAGCCTAGAATGGACACAAGGGTTCCTGCCACCGCAAGGAGGCTATCGTGATCGAGCAAGTCATACTCGGCATCTTCCTCGTGCTGCCACTCATGATCGTGGCTGCGCTGTTCTCCGACGAACTGTGGCAGGAACATCGGCGCCAGCATCCGCGCGACGAAAATGCACCGCATATCGACTGGAAACATCCGTGGCGCCGGGTGCGGCGCGGACACTGAGCCGATCGCCATCCCCGCAGCGCACCCGCGCGGGCGGGGCGCTGCACACGGTGCAAACGGTGCAACCGCTTTCCGCCACGAACCGCGTCGAACCGAATCCCGTCCAACCAGCGAGCCGCCGCCGTGAACGACAAACCCGCTCTCCCTCCGCACGATATCCCCGGCGAAGCGATCGACCTGCAGATTGCCGACGTGCTGGCGGCCGTCCGTTACCCGGCCAACAAGGATGCGATCGTCGACGCCGCACGCGACGCCGGCGCCAGTAACGAAGTGCTGTCGATGCTCGACGGCCTGCCCGAACAGGACTATGCGGACGTCGATGCCGTCACGCGCTGGGTCGCCGGCAACTTCGGCCCCGGCCTCGGTATTTGAGCGCACGCCAATAACGCGATAGGATCGGGCCGCACCGGTTGCGCTGCGGCCGGATGCATGCTGCCCGGCGCCAAGACCGGGCGTGACCGCACGAGTGCCCGGGGGAATCCATGGAAGGCATCCTGATCCAGCATACGACGCGTCGTCAGCTTTGGTTCGGCGCGCTCACGGCACTCGTCATCGTGCTCGCGCTGGCGATCGCCGTGCCGCACGCAAACGTCACGCTGCCGGCCGTCGAGCCGTTCATGCCGATGTGCGCGCTGACCGTGTTCACCACCGCGAGCATCGCCGCCTTCTTCCTCGGCGCCCAGTTCACCGTCACGCGCCAGCCCGTGCTCGGTGCGCTCGGCGGCGCCTATGCGTTCACCGCACTCGCCGTCGCGCTTCAGCTGCTCACCTTCCCAGGCGTGTTCGCGCCGCAAGGCTTGCTCGGCGCGCGTCCGCAAAGCGCCGCGTGGATGTGGGTCTTCTGGCATGCCGGCTTTCCGTGCTTCGTGATGGCCGCGCTGCTCGCGCGCGAGCGGCTCACGCATGCGCCGGTCGGTGCGGCGCAGACGCGCCTGTGGACCTTCGCGCTGGTCGGCGGCCCGGCCGTCGCGGCCGCGCTGCTGTGCGTGCTCGCACTGAACGTCGCCCTGCCGCCCGCGTTCCATCCGCCGGGCGACGCAGCCGCGCTGCCCGTCGACGGGATCGCGCTGGTCGTGTGGCTGCTCAATGCGCTCGCGCTCGTCGCCGTGCTCGCTTCCGGCCGACTGCGCACGACGCTCGACCTGTGGCTCGCGATCGCGGTGCTCGCCTGCCTCACCGATACGACGCTGAACCTGCTGACCACGAGCCGCTTCACGGTCGGCTGGTATCTCGCACGCGTGTTCAGCATGTTCACGCCGGGCGTGCTGGTGTGCGTGCTCGCCTGGGAAGTGACGAAGCTGTATCAGCAGCTGTTCGAGGCGCACGCGACGCTGGTTCGTTCGTCCGCGCGCGACGGGCTGACCGGCGCGTTCAATCGCAGCCACTTCAACGATCACTTCCACACGTTGTTCCTGCAGGCGCGGCGGCAAGGCGAGCCGCTGTCGCTGCTGATGGTCGACGTCGATCACTTCAAGGCGTACAACGACGCGTTCGGTCACGTGAAGGGCGATGCGTGCCTGATCGCGGTCGCGAATGCGCTGGCCGGCGCGGTGCGGCGGCCGGCCGATATCGTCGCGCGCTACGGCGGCGAGGAGTTTGCCATCGTGCTGCCGAACACCGGTGCGCGCGGTGCACGGGTCGTTGCCGAGGAAGCGCGCGAAGCGGTGCTGCGGATCGATCTCGCGATGCCCGGGTCGCCGGCCGGGCGCGTGAGCGTCAGCGTCGGTTGCGCGACCGTGTCGGCCGACGACCTGTCGACGCCCGATGCGTTGATCGAAGCCGCCGATGCCGCGCTGTATCGTGCGAAGGATGCGGGGCGAAACCGCGTCGTGGCGGCGTGAAAACGTCTGCGGATTGGGGATTTGTTACGGTCATTGTGACCGAAATAATCCGCCGTTACGGATTGCCGCGCGGGGAAACGATCGCTTACAGCCGGTGTTGAAGGCGCTCGCTATGCTGGGTTCATGTCGAATCCGAGCAGGTGAGCGTGATGAAGAAAACCCTTTTGCTGATTGCCGGTGTCGCCGTGCTGTTGAGCGGCTGCATCGTGGTGCCGGATGGCGGCGGGTATGGGTATTACGGTGATGGCGGGTATTACCACCATCATCATCGGCATTGGGATTGATGCATTGCACCCCGGCTGTCGCGACGACGTAGTCCGGATCAGTCCATTGATCCGGATCGCTGGGAACGGGAATTCGAAGCGCCGGTGTTCCGTTGAAATCCCCGCCTACTTGCCAATACAGAAGCAAGAGAAAGCTGTCTACCCGTTTGAATCTAAAGCGTTTTTTGGATTTCACTTTAGGTGCTTGGACATAAACTTGGACATACGTTCATGTTCTAGCGCTTCTTGGCCGATTGTGGATAACAGTGGAGACACTAGATGCCACGCGGAAGCGGGTTCTGTGGATATCTTCCGCTGCCAATCGTCGGTCAACGCCGGCCAAGAGACAGGCCCTGTCTCTCATGGAAGCCAGACGTGCTTGATTCTAGCCTCGAAGCCCACTTTTTTCACGCCCTTGTTCGCCCGTAAATAGGAACTGGCGCATGCCGGATTGTTCGACGACACGAAGGCAGGCTTCGGCTGACATATGGCCCATCTGGCTACCTCGCCAGGACCGTATGGAGACCGAACATGTTCGACCAAACCAACCCCTCGTCCAATGATTCGCGCGCCTCGACCAACCCCCGCTCGCCCGGCAATGTCAGCGTCCCTCTGGCCTTGCTGCTCGATGAGCGGCTGACGCCGCTGGAGCGCAATGCCTGGATGGTCTTCCGCGCCCGCGTGGGTGAAGACGGCACCAGCGCGCTGCCCAACTACGAACAGATGCGCCCGTTCCTGGCCTGCAAGGCAGGCAATCAGAGGGCAGCGTACGAGACAGCCTCGCGCACTGTCTGCGTGCTGCGCATGACGCGTTGGGTGCATCTGGCGGGGCATCGCCGTGACCCACTCACCGGCCAGGTGCAGAACACGCTCTACGCCGTGCATGACACTCCGCAATCCTGCCCGGAGGTGTGTGCCTCGGACCCCGAGTACATCGAGTTGCTGGAACGCTCGGTCGCGCATCCCAACCACGTCGTGCGCTCGGTGGCGATCGGCGTCTTGAATGAACTGGCAGCGGACCGGGACTTGCCCGCGACTCTTCGCCAGCAGATTGCCTTGGCCCGCGCACGGGCCGGGCTGGCGGACGATGACAACCCCAGCAACCCGCCTCCGTCTCCGCCGCCAAAGGGGAAAGCACCTTTGCCAGTCGCCCACGACAACGCGGGTTCGACCACATCGAAAGCTGATTCGCCAGTACGTACGTATAAGTATTCTTTAAAAGAAGTACGTACGTACCGCGCGAGCGCGCAAGAAAGCGACCCACCAAAATCGGCGTTCGCTCTGCGGTTGCCACCATGCCTGGACAAGATGGCACCGGACCAGCACCGCGATGTGGAGATGGCCTTGCGGCGTCTGCCAGGTGAGCACCAGCAAGATGTGCTGGACGAGTTGGAGGCGCGCGTTCGGCAGGGGGCTGTGCGCAATGCCGTGGCCTATCTGTTCGGCCTGGTGCGGCGTGTGTTGGCAGGGGAATTCCGCTTGTGGGCGGCGAGGAAACCCGCCAGCACGGACCCCGCTAATGCGCCTGTCCACAAGGTAACCCCGGCTGCGCCGCCTGCACCGCCGACACCTGCGCATAAGCCTGCGGCGCCCGAGGTGGCGCAGGCACAGCTTGCCCTGGCTCGCAGGCTCTTGGGGCTCCCGGAACGGGCCGGTGACCTTGTGGCCGAGCTGTTCCTGCAGGGTGTCCACATGCGGCCAAACTCCGCGTAAGCCGCTGGCCCAGTTTCGCGGCCTGCGGCCTTGACCAAGAGGTGCCGCCTCTTGGAACTCCGTTCTTGCCGAAGGGCAAGGGTGCAGGGGGTAAAGCCTCCCTGCACCCCGCCGTGAGGCTTGGGTCGCTGCGTGGGCATCAATGGTGCGCTGCGCCGGGTGCTCGCCCGTTCGGTGCTCGCCTGCGGCTGCGTTCCGCTGCGGCCTGTGCGCCCGCCATTGCCCCCCACTGCGCGACGTCCAGCACCTCCCAGGCAAGCCGCTGCACAAATCACGCTGCCCGTGCTGGGTGTGCAATGGGGAACCCATTGCGCGCCCAGGGCGGGTAGCCGACAAGCCCCGTAGGGGCGCGTCAGCAGGCACGCACACGACTGGCCCAGCAGCCCCTATGCGCGGTGCTGCCGCAGCGCCTTTGGTTTCTTGCACGGCACCCTAGCAACGCGATGGGGCCGTCACTGCACACCGCAGTGACGGCCCCACGGAACCCGCGCGAAATATGGGTTTGCGCGCGTTCCTATTGTTTGCGGCATGCGTGACGAGGCCCTCCTACACTGGCCCTGCAGTACGCCAAGACCGATGGGCTTTGTTCATCGGCAACCCCAAAGACGCAGGTTCCTGCAAGCGTCTCCCTGACCAGGGCGGAACCATCCCCAGGCATGCCCAGGCTCCCCCGCATGCCGCTCCTACCCACGGGGCAGAGCCATTTTTCTCCGGCTGTTCTCGTCAATCCTGCGCCCACGGCGCGCTATTCCTGCGGCCACGTTTTGAGCGCAACGCTCGCGACCGGCTCTACCCATCCCACTCACTCAAAGGAGGTTTTCATCCCCGCCACTGGCTTGTTTGGTCTTTCGCTGACCCTCTGCCCCATCTCCCTCCAGGGAGTACGGCAGACGCCTCATTTCGAGGCAAAACCGGTGTTCTGAGCACCATGCCCTCGTCCTTCGGGAGCCTCGCCTAGCGAGCCGGCAATTTCACTTACCGATTCGATCTCAGAAAGCAAGACAAGACGCAACACCCAGGAGGTGCGCCATGGATGATTTGACCTACGGGCTGCGGCAGCTTTGCCGGCGCAACAAGGATGGCAGCCACACCACCCAGGCCGACCGGCTGCGCGGGCTGACGCTGGTAGCTCGCCAGTTGGGCGAGGCGGGTTTTCGGCGGATGTCGCCGAACTCGCTCAAGGGCAAGCATGTGCAGGCGCTGGTCGAGCGCTGGCAGGCCGAAGGCTTGTCGGCCGGCACCGTGAAAAACCGCATGTCGCATCTGCGCTGGTGGGCCGAGAAGGTAGGCAAGGCCGGCATCCTTCCCGCCGACAACGCCCGCCTCGGCATCCCTGAGCGGCAGCATGTGACCAATGCCGATAAGTCAAAGGCGTTGGGGGATGCACTCGACAGCGTGCGCGATGCGCATGTGCGGATGAGCCTGCAATTGCAGCAGGCTTTCGGGCTGCGGCGCGAAGAGTCCATCAAGTTCCAGCCCGGCTATGCCGACCGGGGCGACCACATCGCGCTCAAGGGCAGTTGGACCAAGGGCGGGCGCGAACGGACCGCGCCGATCACGACGGCCGAGCAGCGGCGCGTACTCGACCTGACGCACCAACTGGCCGGCGCAGGCTCGCTGATCCCGGCGCATAAAAGCTATATCGGGCAGCGCCACCCCTACGACGGGCAGTGCAAAGCGGCGGGCCTGAGCAACATGCACGGTCTGCGGCATCGTTACGCGCAGAATCGTTACGAAGCGTTGACGAGCTGGAAAGCGCCGGCCGCTGGCGGTCCTTCGGCGCGGTCGCTGACGCCGGCGCAGCGCGCCTTGGATGCGCAGGCGCGGCAGGCGATCAGCCGCGAGCTGGGGCACGGGAGGACGCAGATTACGGCGGTGTACTTAGGGCGATGATCATTTCTCTTTCAAATCGATCTCGCGTTCGAACTTGCGCAGTTCATTACGATCTTCCCCATCTTTGGGCAGAGAAAGGGATAGAACATCTGCGCCGAATTGAGCAATGAATCGGGAGTTTTTCTCACCCGAGGCCCACATTCGGCGGAAAGCGTCCAGTGCAACTTGGACAGAGTACTTTCGAGCGATCATATCCCCAACAGAGAAGCGCAACTTCTCACCATCATAACCTTTTGAGTTATTAACCAAGGCTTCCAACAGGATGCCTTTTTGATCAATGGAGAGCTTCTCAAAGTCGTTGTAAATTCCAGAAATGAACCCCTCTATATCTTTTCTGGAGAAAATCAGAGGATCCGAAAATACCTCCAGATACAGTGAAAATATATCCCCGGGCAGGGGGGGGGGGGGGGGGGAGAAAAATATATAAAAAGATATAAATGAACAAAAAGAAAAAGTCGAGCAGAATTTGACCGAAT